>NZ_OZ309106.1:1577360-1892832 GCF_968048975.1 Vreelandella xerophytica
CTGTTTCGGCTAGGGGGTCATCCCGACTTACCAACCCGAGGCAAACTCCGAATACCGGTGAGTGCCAGCGTGGGAGACACACGGCGGGTGCTAACGTCCGTCGTGAAAAGGGAAACAACCCAGACCGTCAGCTAAGGTCCCCAAATCCTGGTTAAGTGGGAAACGATGTGGGAAGGCTCAGACAGCTAGGAGGTTGGCTTAGAAGCAGCCATCCTTTAAAGAAAGCGTAATAGCTCACTAGTCGAGTCGGCCTGCGCGGAAGATGTAACGGGGCTAAACCAGGTACCGAAGCTACGGGTTCATCCTTAGGGATGAGCGGTAGAGGAGCGTCGTGTAAGCCAATGAAGGTGAGTTGAGAAGCTTGCTGGAGGTATCACGAGTGCGAATGCTGACATGAGTAACGATAAAGGGAGTGAAAAACTCCCTCGCCGGAAGACCAAGGTTTTCTGTTCGATGCTAATCAGAGCAGAGTGAGTCGGCCCCTAAGGCGAGGCGGAAACGCGTAGTCGATGGGAAACGGGCTAATATTCCCGTACCGGACATGATTGCGATGGGGGGACGGAGAAGGCTAGGTGAGCCAGGCGTTGGTTGTCCTGGTGAAAGTCGGTAGGCTGAGATCCTAGGTAAATCCGGGATCTTTCAAGGCCGAGAGACGAGACGAACTGACCACGGTCAGGAAGTCACTGATGCCACGCTTCCAGGAAAAGCCTCTAAGCTTCAGATCATGTGCGACCGTACCCCAAACCGACACAGGTGGTCAGGGTGAGAATCCCAAGGCGCTTGAGAGAACTCGGGTGAAGGAACTAGGCAAAATGGTGCCGTAACTTCGGGAGAAGGCACGCCGGCGTAGGGTGATGGAACTCGCTTCCTAAGCCCGAACCGGTCGAAGATACCAGGTGGCTGCAACTGTTTAGTAAAAACACAGCACTCTGCTAACGCGCAAGCGGACGTATAGGGTGTGACGCCTGCCCGGTGCCGGAAGGTTAAATGATGGTGTTAGCCGCAAGGCGAAGCTCTTGATTGAAGCCCCGGTAAACGGCGGCCGTAACTATAACGGTCCTAAGGTAGCGAAATTCCTTGTCGGGTAAGTTCCGACCTGCACGAATGGCGTAATGATGGCCACGCTGTCTCCACCCGAGACTCAGTGAAATTGAAATCGCCGTGAAGATGCGGTGTACCCGCGGCTAGACGGAAAGACCCCGTGAACCTTTACTATAGCTTCACACTGGATACTGATGTTGCCTGTGTAGGATAGCTGGGAGGCTTGGAAACCCGGACGCCAGTTCGGGTGGAGCCAACCTTGAAATACCAGCCTGGCATCATCGGTGTTCTCACTCAGGTCCGTTATCCGGATCGAGGACAGTGTGTGGTGGGTAGTTTGACTGGGGCGGTCTCCTCCCAAAGAGTAACGGAGGAGCACGAAGGTACCCTCAGCACGGTCGGACATCGTGCAATGAGTGCAAGAGCATAAGGGTGCTTGACTGCGAGACAGACACGTCGAGCAGGTGCGAAAGCAGGTTCTAGTGATCCGGTGGTTCTGTATGGAAGGGCCATCGCTCAACGGATAAAAGGTACTCCGGGGATAACAGGCTGATACCGCCCAAGAGTTCACATCGACGGCGGTGTTTGGCACCTCGATGTCGGCTCATCACATCCTGGGGCTGAAGTCGGTCCCAAGGGTATGGCTGTTCGCCATTTAAAGTGGTACGCGAGCTGGGTTTAGAACGTCGTGAGACAGTTCGGTCCCTATCTGCCGTGGGCGTTGGATGTTTGAGAAGGGCTGCTCCTAGTACGAGAGGACCGGAGTGGACGCACCTCTGGTGTTCCGGTTGTCACGCCAGTGGCATTGCCGGGTAGCTATGTGCGGACGGGATAACCGCTGAAAGCATCTAAGCGGGAAGCCCCCTTCAAGATGAGACATCCCCGAGGCCTCGAGCCTCCTGAAGGGCCCAGCGAGACCAGCTGGTTGATAGGCACGGTGTGGACGCACTGCAAGGTGTTGAGCTAACGTGTACTAATGGCCCGTGAGGCTTGACCCTATAACACCCAAGGGGTCTGGTCCTGCAGTGACAACGACGCTCGATAGAGCACCGGATACGCAAGAAAGAACGATCACAAGACCGTCAGCCGATATACATTGAAAGTTACGCCTGACGACCATAGCCTGCGTGAACCACCCGATCCCTTGCCGAACTCGGAAGTGAAACCGCAACGCGCCGATGGTAGTGTGGGGTCTCCCCATGCGAGAGTAGGTCATCGTCAGGCACCTCTTCGAAAAAGCCCCGAGCACGCTGTGTTCGGGGCTTTTTTTATGCGCGCAAGGTTGGGAGAGACGCGTGAGGGAAAGGCCGGGGTAAAGATCTCAACCCTCACCCGTACACTTTCCTCTTGTCCTTTACTCCATGCTATTGCAGGTCATGACCGTTAGTGGTTTATACCGCTTTGTCACGCCGGTGCTGGCATTGACCGTTAGCCCAGGTTTCGAAGATGGCTCGGTCGTCAGCAAGTATCATCAGGGCAAACAGGCGTTCGCCCAGTGTGGTGCAGCGCGTGATACGCCGGGTCAACAGGTCGGTGGCGTACGGGTCGATGACGACAAAGTCCGCTTCCAGGGAGGGCCGTAATTGTCCGATAGCGTGATCCAGCGACAGCATCTTGGCATTACCGTGCGTGAGTCCGTAAAACCCCTGCCACGCCGTCAGCGGCTGTCCGCCAAGCTGGCCGACCTGATAAGCGCTTTTCAAGGTGGCGAAACCGGTCAGGTCCGTACCTGCACCAATATCGCTTGCGTAGGTAAAGGCCATGCCAACCTGATTGGCCGCTTCACGATTGAAAAGGCCGCTTCCCAGAAAGAGATTGGAACTAGGGCAGAAGGCGATATTGGCGCCGCGACCCGCCAGTCGCTGTCGCATGCTGTCGGTCAGGTGTACGCCGTGGGCAAAGGTACTCTTGGGGTTTACCAGTCCCGCCTGTTCGTAGACGGCCAGGTAGTCCTTGCTATTCGGGAACAGCTCGGCTACCCAGTCAAGTTCGCCACGGTTTTCCGCCAGGTGGGTCTGCAACCAGAGCGTGGGGTCGGTTCTCAGCAGTGCCCCGGCCGCGTCCATTTGCGTCTGGGTCGAGGTAGGAGCAAAACGAGGAGTGACGCTATAGCCCAAACGGTCGCGTCCGTGCCAGTCCGCAATGAGCCGTTCGGTATCGGCCACACCGTGTGCGCCGTCCAGAAGCGCTTCGGGCGCGTTGCGATCCATCATGACCTTGCCAGCAAGCATGCGCAGCCCGCGTTTCTGACAAGCGGTAAAGAAAGCATCGACCGAAGGAGGATGGCTTGAGCCAAACACTTGAGCGGTCGTGGTTCCCGCGCGGAGCATTTCGTTCAGAAACGCCTGGGAAAGAGCTTCGGCGTGCTCGGCGCTTTGAAAGCGACACTCTTCGGGGAAAGTGTACTCGTTTAACCAGTCCAGCAGCTGACGACCGTAAGAGGCCATGATATCGAGCTGCACATAATGCACATGACTGTCGATAAACCCGGGCATGATGAGCTTGTCGCGATAATCGAGTACGTCGGCATTCAAAGGAAGCTGGGATGCCAGGCTGGTGTAGTGATCCACGGCATGAATACGCCCACCCTTGAGCCACAAGAGGCCATCTTCAAAATGTTCGACGCTGTTGGCAACGGGAGTATTGTCTTCACCGGGGTTGGCGGCAAAACTCAAAAGCTCGGCGCGAATAAAGATATCGTTGATTGCAGTCATGTCCCATCAAACTTGTGAAGAGTCGTGAAAAAGCGGACGCAGCGATGAGCTGTCGAGACCGCGGTTGGAGGTAGGGGGCTGGATATCAGTGAGCCAGAGAAGCTCGGTGACGACAGACAGGGCAATGGCGTAAGGGGTCTTGTCGTGAAATTTGGCGCCGCCCACCGCCCCGATAGGGCAACGCACCCGCTCTATCTGCTCTGCGCTGTACCCTGCACGCTGAAGACGACCTTGAAAGCTGGACCATTTGCTCTCGGAGCCGATCAGGCCGATCGAACCCAGATCGCTTCGCTCGATGAGCGCTTTTACCAAGGCATAGTCCTCATCGTGACTATGGGTGGCGACGATGACGTGGCTGCAGGCCGGCAGAGTTCGAACCGATCCAGTGATATCGCTGAGCAGAACTCGGTCAAGGCGCGGCTCTTCAGCCAATGGTTGCAAAAATGTCGTTCGGCTATCAAACCAGTGTCGCTGCCAAGGCAGCGGGGCGCTCAATGAAACAATGTGCTGGCCGACATGCCCTGCGCCGAAGATGATCAGATGAGAGGCTGAACCTGGAAAGACTTCCAGCAGGATATTGACGTAACCGCCGCAACACTGACCGCTTCGTCCGCCCAGTGAAAACGCTTCCAGATGAAACCCCGTCTTTCCTTCAGCCAGATAGCGCCGGGCCAGCTCGATGGTCTGCCATTCGAAGGCCCCGCCACCAAGCGTATCAATCACACATTCCGGCGTTATCACCATACGCGCACCGGGCTCCCGGGGTGTCGAGCCCATGGCGGTCACCTGGGTAGCCAAGACATGGGCCGCCCCGATTCGCTGAAAGTGATCCAGCGCGGCATGCCAGGTGGTCAGCGAGGTAGAGTTCACAGCGCTCGGGGCCTGATCGCTTGAGCGGCGAGCAGTACACGCTCCGGCGTTGCCGGTGTATCGAGCGCAGGCGATACATGATAGTCCGTGAGGCTCGAGAGTGCATCGCGAAGCGCCGACCAGACGCTGATACCCAGCATGAACGGTGGCTCGCCCACCGCTTTGGAGCGATACAGGCTTGCCATGGAGTTGGGGTGGCCTTTCAGGAGCGCGACATTGAATACCGGCGGCAGATCGCCAAAGGTAGGGATCTTGTAGGTGGCCGCGCTGCTGCTGAGCAGCGCGCCTTTGTCGCTCCACTTGAGCTCCTCGCTGGTCAGCCATCCCATGGCCTGAATGAAGCCGCCTTCGACCTGACCGATGTCGATCGCCGGATTGAGTGCATCGCCCACATCGTGAAGAATATCCACGCGATCCACCTGATATTCACCTGTCAATGTATCCACGCTGACTTCAGAGACGGCCGCCCCAAACGCGTAGTAGTAGAAAGGGCGTCCCTGGCCCAAGGCGCGGTCATAATGAATCAACGGCGTGGCGTAAAAGCCCTTTTCGGAAAGCGATACACGGTTCAGGTAAGCGGTCTGCACCAGTTCGCCCCAGGGCAGGCGATATTCGCTTTCGCCAAGGCCTGCGATCAACATGCCGTCTTCCAGACGCATGCCTTCCCGGTCCAGTCCGCCCTCGAAATGAGCCGCTGCGAAATCAAGCAGGCGCTCACGCAGTTTGCCCGCTGCATCACGAGCGGCCATGCCGTTCAGATCCGCCCCGCTCGAAGCCGCCGTGGGCGACGTGTTCGGTACCTTATCGGTACGCGTTGCACTGATGCGAACATCGTCAAGGTCAAGCCCCAGCTCTCGGGCCACCACCTGGCATATCTTGGTATGCAGCCCCTGGCCCATTTCAGTACCGCCGTGATTGATCATCACGCTGCCGTCGGTATAGACATGAAGCAAAGCGCCTGCCTGATTGAGATGCTGCGCGGTGAAGGAAATACCAAACTTCACCGGCGTCAATGCCAGCCCCTTCTTGATGATGGGACTCGCGTCGTTGAACGTTTTAATGGCTTCCCGACGTTTCCAGTAGTCGCTGTCGTGTTCAAGGGTCTCAACCAGAGTATGCAGCAAGGCGATTTGATCGATTTTCTGGCCGTAGTGGGTGATATCAAAACCCTGGCGATAGAAGTTACGCTTACGCACGGTAAGCGGGTCCTCGCCAATATGTCGCGCAATGTCGTCCATCGCCGCTTCGATCACCATCATGCCCTGGGGCCCCCCGAAGCCGCGAAACGCCGTATTAGATGCCGTATGGGTCTTCGCCCGATGACCGGTAACCCGTGCAGCACCCAGGGAATAGGCGTTATCGGCGTGAAACATGGCCCGGTCGACGATGGCGTCCGAAAGATCCGGTGAGTAGCCACAATCCCCGATGAGATCGATATCGCCACCCTGGATGACCCCGCGCTCGTCGATGGCCAGCCGGTAACGATTATGAAAGGGGTGGCGTTTGCCAGTGATCTGCATGTCGGTGACGCGCGGAAGACGAAGGCGCGCAGCCTTGCCGGTGCGGCGCGCAATGATGGCAGCCATGCACGCCCAGGGTGAAGCCTGGGTCTCCTTGCCACCGAAGCCGCCTCCCATGCGTCGAACCTCGACGGTGACGCTGTGAAAAGGGATGCCCAGCACCTCGGCAACCAGTTTCTGGGTTTCACTGGGGTGCTGGTTGGAGGTATAAACCATCACACCTTCATCTTCAGTAGGCAGGACCACACAGGCCTGGCCTTCCAGGTAGAAATGCTCCTGCCCCCCGACGAACAGCGCGCCCTCGATGACGTCATCAGCGTTTTCTAGCGTTTCGCGCCACTCGCCGCGCGCCTGCACGTGAGTGGGACGAACCAGCTCGCTGTGCTCAACCGCCGTGACCGGGTCCAGAATTGCCGACTGCTCATCGATTTCGATATGGGCAAGTGCTGCGGCCTTGCGTGCCGCCTGATAGGAAGTCGCGGCTACGGCGAACAGACACTGCCCGGCGTAACTGATCTCCTTCTCGACAAAGATCGGGTCACCCGGAAACACCGGGCCGATATCGGTATGTCCGGGGACATCGCCAAACGTGATGACATCGACGACGCCAGGCGCTTTTCTGACCGCCTCCAGATCAAGGCAGGTCAGGATGCCATGAGCCGTCGGAGAGAGTCCTAGTGCAATATGCAGGGTATCCGCCGGTGTCTTGAGGTCGTCGATATAGCTTGCCTTGCCGGTAACGTGTTTTCGCGCGCTTTCATGGTAGCTTGACGAGCCCGCCTGGCGACGACCTTTGCTATCCACGGTGTGTCGAGCCAGCGGCCCATCGCCGGTAATCTGATCCTTGAGTTCGCGGCGGGCATGGCGGCTTTCAGTATCGATTCTAGTGAGCGTACGCATTAAGCATCACCTCCGAGTGGGGAGTGCAGAGCGTTACATAAAGCCGCTCCAGAAGGTTCGCGGCGGCCTGCTCACGGTAGCGCTGACTGCCGCGGACATCGCTCATGGGCTGGAAGTCTGCTGAAAGCGCCCGCTGAGCGGCCTGAAAAGTGGCCTGGGTGAGCGGTTGACCCTCAAGGGCGGCTTCGGCATTCAAGGCGCGTCTGGAAGTTGACGCCATGCCGCCGAAGCCGAGCCGAACGTGCTTGAGGACGTCATCTTCCAGAACGAAATGAAACGCGCCCAGCACGGCAGAAATATCGTCCTCGCGCCGCTTGGAAAGCTTCCATACGCGCAGTGAAGCGTTCTCGACAAGCGCGGGAATAAAGATTCTGCTGATCACTTCGTCGCTGTTCAGCACGGTTTTCTTGTAATCGATGAAAAAGCGGTCGAGCGGTAACTCCCGAGCGCCATCCGGGCCGGCCAGTTCCACCCAGGCCCCCAGAGCCAGAAGTACCGGGGGGGTATCGCCGATGGGGGAAGCGTTGGCAATATTGCCACCCAGCGTACCCCGGTTTCGAATCTGCCTGGAGCCCAGGCGTTCCAGCAGATGTGCAAACGCGGGAAAATGGCGCTCAAGAAGATCTTCAAGTTCTGTGTAGGTCACCGCACTGCCTACCCACCAGCCCGGCTGCGACTGGAAACGGGCCTCTTCGATTTGGCGAAGCTCGTTCACCCGGGTAACATCGATAAGCTGTTCAAGGGTGCAAAGCTGTTGGGTGGTTTCAAGCCATAGATCCGTTGCGCCGGCAACCAGTCTTGCCGTCGGATAACGTGATTTCAGCTTTACAAGGTCATCGAGCGTGCCGGGCCGGGTAAAAAAAGCCGTATCGCTTTCGGGGGAAGGGGGCGGCGTCCTGGTTGAATCCAGTGAAGCGTCGTACCAGGCGGGCGGTTGCCAGGGGGTGCCTTGCATCTTCAGGGCGGCGTCGCGAATGGGGCGATAACCGGTACACCGGCACAGGTTGCCCCCCAGGGCCGCCTCCAGAGTTTGATTGGAGAAAGGCGGTGTCGAAGGGGCGCCGTTGTAAAGAGTGAATAGCGACATCACGATACCCGGGGTACAGAAACCGCATTGGCTGGCGTGACATTCGATCATCGTCTGCTGGGCGGGATGCAGGCCGCTTTCCCCTTCGAGCCCCTCCACGGTAACCAGGTGTCTACCGTGCAACTGGTGGGCCGGGGTGATGCAGGCGTTGAGGCTCGAAAACTTCTCTTGTGAGCCGTCCGGATTGCGAATCGCCACGGTACAGGCGCCGCAGTCGCCCGAGGCGCAGCCCTCTTTCGTTCCCGTATAGCCCAGTTCCTCGCGTAAAAGCGTTAAGATGCTGGTGTCCGGTGGCACATCGCAGTGTCTTGACGTTCCATTCAGGAGAAATTCGACGCTCGGCATTGCCATCCCTCTTGTTATTCTGACCAATCGGTCAATATGCTAGAGCTTGGGATAAAAAAGAGCCTCATGCAAGACTTTGTTGTATGCACAAAAAAGGTGCCAAAGCGCTCATTTAGAGTGCATCTTGGTAATGTGTTCGGTGAATTTAGTCGGTGAATGTAGCCGGTAAAGGTACAAGGGAATGCGAAAAAATGAGGCAGCAAGTTATCAAGGATAAAGGCGGACGGGAAGGCGTTGAACAAACCATCTTGAACGCGGCTGAACACGAGTTTGCCCAGCATGGCTACCGTGGTACCAGCCTTCAAGCGATTGCCGACCGTGCGGGCTTGCCCAAGGCCAATGTCTTGTACTACATGGGCAGCAAAGAGGCACTTTATCTAAAGCTTCTGAACAAGATGATGATGCGCTGGAATGCAGTACTGGAAGATATTACCCCGCAAAGCGATCCTCGGGAGGTGCTCAGTAATTTTATCCGCACCAAGATGATGCTTGGTCAGCGTTATCCCGAAGGGTCTAGATTGTTTGCAGCGGAAATTCTCGCCGGGGCACCTTTTCTGAACGACTATCTCGAAGGCGAACTCCGTGAATGGGTTGCCAGCCGGGCGGTTGTCATCCGTCAGTGGGCTGCTCAGGGAAAGATGGATGACGTGGACCCTTGGTTTCTGATCTTCTTGATCTGGTCATCCACACAGCATTACACCGAGTATAGCGCTCAGGTAAACGCTATCCTGGGGCGTGAGCGCTTGAGCGACGAGGATATTGCCGGTGTGACCGGCTTTCTCGAGCAGGTGATCCTGAAAGGGTGCGGAATCGCCTGACGCGTGGGTCTTCATCATGTCTGCAGCGCGACTCGTGTGCCGAAAGCCAGGCGCTCTTCAGGCGAGACGGTTTGAGTCGGGGCGCCGATCATCTCATCGTGTACATCGGAGTGAGTCAATACGGCCTGTTCAAAACCCAGAGGGCGAAGCACTCGGCTGATCCACTGAGTACCGGCGAAGCGTTGGATGTCGCCATTTTCTTCCACCAGCTCCTTTACGCCTAGAGCGTGATGCAGACGCACCACGTACCAGCTGGCATCCAGCGCGTGAATTTCAATGCGGTAGTTATTGAAAGGTGTCTTTTCAGAAGAAAGGGTCTTTAGGGTAATTGTATCTACTGACATGTCCAGGGCACCTACTGAGGTGGCTCGGTGCCAACGCCGGGAACGCGATAACGTGCACCATCGGCGCGTTGTTCTTCATAGCGCTGGTTCTCGTCTTCAGGCACCACGCCAATCACGGTTTCTTGTGAGCCATCCGGCCAGGTGTAGGTGGTACAGCCGGCAAGCCCCAGCAACAGGGCCGCGCTTAGCGAAGCAGGTAGTAAGGTACGGCGTTGAAACATTGAACACTCCCTCGACCACGTTATATTTTTCGAAAGCTCACAGCGCTTGAAAGCAAAACAGGAATGTTATCCTGCTCCTTTGCACTATAGCGGATACCTACGTTGAGCAAAACGCAAATTACACGCTGGGCCGAGTTGCCGGGCGGCCCCGTTCTGAAGCCAATGATCGAGCGCGACCCTATAGCGCAGGGAAGACGCCGGTGCACTAGCGTATCATCAGCCTGGGGCGAGGCCGTATGCCATGCTCGGAAACTGTCGAGGTGGCAGATCAGAACGGATGACGCTTAATTGGCGTGACGTCGCACGCGTGACTTCAACGACGAATCATTGGCCGTAGGTAAGGAAACAGTATGGAAGACGCCATGGATAAACGGTTGCGATGGCTTGGTTATCTCACATTGATAGGCACTCTCTTAACGACCTGCGTCATTTTATTGGGCGCCTGGACACGCCTGGTAGACGCCGGGCTTGGTTGTCCGGACTGGCCGGGCTGCTATGGACGTTTGCTGGTGCCTGACAGCGAACACGCCGCACTCATACATCCCGATGCCCCCCTGGAGCCTGCCAAGGCGTGGATGGAGATGGTTCATCGCTATATGGCCACTCTCCTGGGCGCCGTAGTGGTGAGTATCGTGCTGTTTGGCCGTAAGCTTCGTCATCTTGAAGGCTACCCCTGGCGATTGAGCGTTGGGCTGTTGATAGTCATCGCGATTCAGGGGGCCTTTGGGGCATTTACCGTTACACTCAAGCTTTGGCCCCAGGTGGTCACGCTGCACCTGTTGGGCGGCATTGGCGTATTGATGCTCTTTTTATGGTTGCACTTGCGTGTTCGCCGTCGTGTACAGAAAAGGCCTTTGGGACGTCGCCCGTTGAACATGTTGTGGGGGGCGGTTGGCGCGCTCCTGGTACTGCAGCTGGCGTTCGGTGGGTGGGTAACCAGTAACTACGCCGGGTTGGCTTGCCAGGGAATTCCTACCTGCAATGATCAGTGGTGGCCGCCCATGGACTTCAGCGAGGCGCTGCATCTCACCCAGACGGTGGGACCCAACTATCTCCACGGACAACTGCACGCCAAGGCTCGCACCGCTATTCAAGTCATTCATCGGCTCGGTGCACTGCTTCTGGGACTCTCCCTGTTGGCTCTTTGGTGGCGCTACAGACATGTTCCTTCATTGAAAGGTGCGCTCGTCCTGGCGCTTGGCGCTTATGGCCTTCAGGCGGCGCTGGGTGCTGCCAACGTTTTGATGTGGCTGCCTTTGTGGCTTGCTCTCATGCATACCGCAGGCGCGGTTCTGCTTTCAGCCAGCATCTGCTGGGCCTGGTGGTGTTGGCGCCAATCTGGCAATGGCGACCATGTATCCGGCGTCGGTGCTTAACCATATCGAGCGAGGTAATTCGATAAAATTGGTTAAACCCGCTATATAGAGTGTACAATTCTGGTTAAGCTATTGGTTTAAGCTGGGCAGGGCTTGAAGGGGCAGCAAGGGCCCGAGTTTGCACACGCTTATAAAGGAGCTACATGAATTCCATATTAGCGCTAGTATTACTGCTGGTGGCCGTCATTATCATGGTTGGCCTGGGTGGCTATGCTCTGACACTGCGTAAAGAGGTGAAGCGGCGTGAAGCGTTTCGGCTGGAAGAGGATCAGCGGGCGCAACAGAACAGTCTTGAAAACCTTGACTACGTCGCAAGTGCCCTGGTTCAAGAGCAGGTCGATATCACCGAAGGCTGCTGGCGTTGCAAGGTGTTGCTTGAAATCGTCGACCCCAGCCTGACTGAGCGGGAAGAGTTTCAGGCATTCGCCGAAGTTTACAGCCGCACACGTCATCTCAAGACGCACTCCGCCCGAAAGCAGCTGACGCCGCGCGAGCGTATGCAGGAAGATAAGGAACGTATGGCCGTCGAGAACGAGATGCGTCCGGCGGTATTGAGCGCCGCTCAAGCCGTACTCGAGTGGCGAGCCCAGGGCGGCTCGGCACTGCATTGATAGAGCGAAAACTCCCGTATAGACGTGTGGGCGAAGTTAGCGTACTTTTCTTGGCGTCGGTTACAAGAGTTTTGCTATGCTGGATATGCCGATATTGGCAAAATGTTGATATCTGGGCATTGATGCCGTCTAGCTTGCCTCCAGGGCAGGGGATGACAGGCAAACCGACCGGGTTAGAAGAGCTCTTGGCCCATTCGACACCGGTCAAACGAAAAAACGGATGCTCTCGTTAAATAAGAAGCATTGGATAAACGTGGTTAAACGACCTCGTTAGCATTGGATCAAGAAGGAGTCTTGCATGAAAAAATCAACGACAGGCTTGCTCATCGGTTCGGCTTTGGTAGTAGGCCTTTCCGGCTGTGCTAGCTCTGCTTCACAATCGTCTGGCCAGGCAAGCGCAAGCAGCGATCGTAGCTGGTACCAGCATCCGGCAATCTGTGGTCTGGCTGGTGGCCTGATCGGCGGCGGCATCGGCTATGCTACAAGCAGCAGCTCCGATGAAGAAAGCGGTGCCGCCACTGGCGCAGCAGCGGGTGCAGCCATTGGCGGCCTTCTGTGTGCCGATCGTACGCCGCAGCCGGTAGCACCTCAGTGCCCGACCTACGGTGAAGTACCTGCTGGTGTTGCAGTCGACGCCCAGGGCTGCCCGCTGGACTCCGACAACGACGGCGTTCCGGACTACCGTGACCAGTGCCCGGGCACTCCGGCTGGCGTTGAAGTCGACGCAGTAGGTTGCCCGCTCGATTCTGACAATGACGGCGTTCCGGACTACCGCGATCAGTGCCCGAACACCCCGGCTGGTGTAGAAGTGAACGCTCTGGGTTGCCCGGAAAGCGTGGTTCTCCAGAACGTTAACTTCGAGTTTGACTCCGCTCAGCTGACGCCTGGTGCAGAACAGGTGCTCAACGGTGTTGCTCAGCGTCTGGTCAACAACCCCGATGTTCGCGTAAGCATCGAAGGCCACACTGACTCTGTAGGTTCTGCAGAGTACAACCGTGACCTGTCCCAGCGCCGCGCAGAATCGGTTGCACGCTATCTGTCCCAGCGTGGCGTACCGTCCAACGACATGCGCTCTATCGGTTACGGTGAAGACCGTCCGGTCGCTACCAACGAAACAGACGAAGGCCGCGCGCAGAACCGTCGCGTTGAGCTGGACGAGTGGAACTAAGCTACTCGTAACTTGGCAGGTGCCCGCATAGGCGGCGCACTTGCCAAGCGCTAAACCAGCCGGTGGCTTGTTTAGCTTAAATAAAGCGCTGGCCTTGTGCCGGCGCTTTGCTGTTTGTAGCGCTCATTAAAGCGCAGCCTTCCGATTTTTTCTTGTTGATACTGTTACCGGGACCTATGAGGGCTGCCAATTCGTTCAGCTCATTGAATGTTAATGATAAATATTGTCATTTATTTTATTGATGTTAGGCTAGTCAAGCGACCGGTAAACGCAAATGGTTCTTATATCTAACGTGGATCAAATATCGCAGCGAAAGCTGCCGCTCACCAGTAACGGAGACTTAACGTGCTGAAAAGGCCCTTCTTTAGCTTGCCAGGATGCTGGTGCATCTGCGTGCTGGCAAGCGCCCACGCTGCAGCAAGTGATGAAACCATGGATCAGGCGGCTCAAGGTGTAGAGGCCCAGCAGACACAATCGGCCATTCAGCAACAGATCGATGCTGCCGATGAGCAAACCCGTAGTGCCCTTGAAGAGTTGAGAGCGCTCGAGCGTGAGACTCGTACGCTGCAGGCATCGAATGCTGCGGCCAGTGCAAGGCTTGCAACCGAAGCCGAGCGTCAGCAGCGTCTAGACAGCGCCCTGGATACCGTGAGCGAAACCCGCGCGGCACTACCCGTCATCGAGCAGGACATGACCGAGCAACTGATTGCCTTCATTGAAAACGATCTTCCCTTCCTGCGCGGGGAGCGTCTGGCAAGAGTGCAGAGTCCTCAGGGGGAGGGCAGTACACCGCGCATTGAACAGCTTCTGGAAACCTGGCGTGCCGAGCTCGAGTACGGTCGCACGATTGATCATTGGCGGGGCCGCCTGGAGCAAAGTGAAGGCTCGCCGCGTGAGGTGGAGTATCTGCGCGTAGGGCGAATCGGATTTTATTATCTGACTCCGGACGGTCGCGAAGGCGCGGTATGGGACGCCGAAAGTAACCAGTGGCAAGCGCTGAATGAACGCGAGCGCAGGGAGGTACGTAATGGGCTGCGTATCGCCGAGGAGCAGCGCACCCCGGAGCTACTCTACCTACCGCTATCGATCACCGCCGAGCAGGAAGGCCAGTCATGAACGCATTTCACAAAAAGCGCCGGTTTCAATGGAGTGCGCTTGCTTTGATAAGCTGCCTGTGGACAGCGCCCGTTCTTGCACAAAGTAACGATGTCACCTCCTTGAGCGAGGCACGCCAGGCAGCGCAGGCGCGTGACGAGGCGCGTCTGGAAAGTTTCTTGAACGATCAGGAGGTGCTGGAAGAAGCGCTTGAAGACGCCAGGGCCGCCAACGCCGAAGCCCGGGAACAGCGCGATGCACTTCAGGCGCAGCAAGAAGAGCAGACGCTTCAGGCAGCCGAGTTGGCCAGTCGTCAAGGAGAGCAGGGCGAAGAACTTGCTGCGCTACTGGCGAGTCTTGAGCGTCAAAGCGATGAGGTACGCAACGCGCTGGGCGAGCAGAGCTGGCTTACCCTTGGCGATACGCCCCTTCCGCCACGCCTGGACAGAGTGGAAGTACTTGAGCGCGCCCAGCTGGAAAGCGTGGTCGATAGCCTGGCCGCACTGAGTGCGCAAACCGGTCGCGCCGAAAGACTGACCCTGCCGGTCGCCAACGAGCACGGCGATATCGAAAACCGTGACGTGGTACGGCTAGGGGATTTTGCCGCCTTTACTGACACGGCGCTCTTGCGCATGAGCGCCGAGAACGGCACGGTGTCCGAGTTGCCGCGCACGCCGTCAGAAATTCAATCGACACTGGGTGAGTATCACCGCGGCGAAAGCCGTCAGTTTGCAATCGACCCTTCCCGGGGAAGCGTACTGGCCGCACTGATCCAGCGCCCCAGCCTCTGGGAGCGTTTTCAGCAGGGGGGCTACGTAGGCTATGTCGTCGTGGTACTGGGTGTAATCGGTCTGCTGGTCGCCCTCGCTCAGTACCTTTATCTTTGGGTGGTCAGCGCGCGCGTCAAACGCCAGCGCCGTTCACTGGATGCGCTCAAGGACAACAACCCCTTGGGGCGCGTCCTGCATCGTTTCAAGGATATGGACAAGCACCAGAGCGCCGAGGCGCTGGAGGCGCGCCTGGACGAGGCGGTACTGGCGGAGCTTCCGCGTATCGAACGGGGCCAGCCGATGGTCAAGCTGCTGGCGGCCATCGCCCCGCTTCTGGGGCTTCTAGGCACCGTGACCGGCATGATCGTGACCTTCCAGGCCATTACCGTGTTCGGCACCGGCGATCCGCAGTTGATGGCCGGCGGTATCAGCCAGGCGCTGGTCACCACGGTGCTGGGTCTGGTGACCGCCGTACCGCTGCTGTTTGCACAGACGGCACTGGCCAGCCGCAGCCGTTACCTGACGCAGGTGATCGAGGGTGAAGCAAGTGCCACCCTGGCCAACCATCTGGAGGCGCAGTCGGCAAGCCACGGCCAGGTGGTGAACTAGATGCCGACACTTCCTCTTTGGCTTGAGCCCGTCGAGCGACTGATCGAAGCCGGTGGGGTCGTGCTGGTGGTGCTCGCCGTTGTCGCCGTGCTGGTGTTTGCCATGGCGATCGAGCGTTTCTGGTACTACCGGGTCACCTGGCGTATCGCCCGGCGCCGGCTGGTCAAGCACTGGAGTCAGCGGCAGGATCACCGCAGCTGGAGCGCGCGAACGCTGCGCCAAGTCTGGTCCGAGGCGCTGGTGGGTAAGCTTCGCAGGCCGTTGCCCTGGCTGAAACTTCTGGTGGCGCTGTGTCCGCTGCTGGGCCTGCTGGGAACCGTGACCGGCATGATTGCGGTATTTGACAGTCTTTCATACAGCGATACCCACCAGGCTCGCGCCATGGCCGACGGCGTGGCCCGGGCCACACTGCCTACCCTGACCGGCATGGCCATTGCCGTGGTGGGGCTTTTATTTATCAGTCGCCTGGAGCACGTGATTCGTCGCGAAGACCAGCGTCTTCACGACCGCCTGGCGCGGGCCTTGGAGAGTAACGATGCGTAGACGCCGTTCGACAGATGCCACAGCAGACAGCAGCGAAGTCAATCTGACTCCGATGCTCGATGTTGTATTCATCATGCTGATTTTCTTTATCGTCACCACCAGCTTCATCAATGAAAGCGGCATCGAGATCGACCGTCCCGAGTCCAGTGCGGCAAGTTCGCGCGCGGATGCTCAGGTGCTGTTGGCGATTACACCTGAGGGAGCTGTCTGGGTCGATGGCAGCCCGGTGGATATCCATCGTGTAGGCCAGGAAGTATCCGGGCTACTTAGCGCCGACGGCTCGGTGGTCATTCAGGCTGATCGCGACTCCACCACCGGGCTCTTGATCGAGGTCATGGACCGGCTGCAGCAGGCGGGCATCGAACAAGTGGCGGTGGCCGCGAGTCGGAGTGCGCAATGATTCGTCGTCTGCTTTCGCTTCTGGCAGGCGCGGCGCTGGCGGTCGGGCTTTTCTGGTGTCTTGCGATTCTGGTTACCCCGCCCGAGCGTCCGCCGGAGGAGCCGGACATGACCATGAACATGACCATGGTAGAGGCGCCGGAGATTGCGCCGGTGCAGGAGGCGCCGGCCCAGGCCGAGGTTGCGCCGCCCACCGTTGCTCAGCCGCCGCCGATGCCGGAGCCGGCTGCAGTGTCGGACAGTGCCATCGCACTGTCCGATGTCGAGCTGCCCGATGAGCCAATGGAACCTGTCGAGCTCGATAGCGAACTGCCGGAACTGACCGAGGTAGCGCCGGAGCCTGTACCCGAGCCGACGCCAGCGCCCGAGTCGACGCCAGCGCCCGAACCCACGCCAGCGCCCGAGCCTGCGCCCGCACCCACGTCTCAGGTGTCCCAAACCGCTCCTTCATCGGCGCCAAGTACGCCTGCTCCGCAAGCCAGTGCGCCGGTTTCCAGCGAGCCTGTGAACGTAGGGCAGCTAACTCCGACCAATCGAACAAACCCGGTGTATCCATCTCGCGCCCAGCGGCGGAGTATGGAGGGCTTTGTCGAGGTTGCCTTTGTTGTTCGCCGTGACGGCAGCGTGGACGCCAGCACTATCGAGGTCACCAACGCGCAGCCTCGGCGAGTTTTCGAAGATGCTGCACGCGAGGCCATAGCACGCTGGCAGTTTGAACCGGGCCAGCAGCTGCGTCGCGCTACGCAGCGAATCGAGTTCCAGCTGAGGTAGCCAATGAAACGTATAGCGCTTTTGATGTTCAGCGGGTGGGCCGCTATCGCTCAAGCGAGCGAGCCGTTGCCCGGTGACATCATTCAGGACCTGAATTCGCTGCAAAGCGCGCTTTCAAACGCCGGTGAGCAAAGCGAAGCACTTGAAAGCATCGCCACCCGCGCCACGCGCCAGGCCGAGCGGTTGCAAGGTGGCAATCGTTCGGATCAGTGGGCGAGCGCGCTTTACTATCAGCTGGCGGCGGGCGCGCTATCCCGCGAGGGGGATTTTGAAGCCGCGGCGGATCAGCTGGCTCGCGCTCGTGCGCGCAGTAGTGTAAGCACCGAGCAATCAAGCCGGTGGCTGCGGGAGGAGGCTTCGCTCAGGCGCGCCGCCGGCCAGCGTGCTGACGCCATCACTTTATATGAGCAGTGGCTGTCGAGTGACAGCGACAGTGAAATGAGCTGGCAACTGGTACGTATGCTTGCCGGTGAGCAGCAGTGGGAGGCCGCGGCCGAGCGCTTGACGCCACTTCTGGAACAGGCAGGTTCGCTGAGCGAGACGCAGCAGGCGCTGACCCTGAACGTGCTGCGCCGCGCCAACCAGACTGAACAGGCTCTTGGCTGGCTCTTGGATGGGCTAAGCGACCAGAGCAGTGCCGACGAGTGGCGCCAGGCCGCAGGTCTTGCCCAGCAGGCAGGGCAGACAGGCATGGCCGCCGGGCTTTGGGAGATGGCCTGGCAGCTTGGCAAGCTTGGAAGCGATGAGGATTTCGATACGCTTATCGAGCTGCACCTGGCTGGCGGCACACCTGCCCGGGCGGCCGAGCATCTGGAGCAGGCGATAGCGGCAGAGCGCCTGACCCGTGATGAGCCTACGCTGCGCCGTCTGGCAAGGGCATGGTACCAGGCGAAAGACAGCCAAAAAGCGCTGGATGCCTGGCAGGCACTGGCCGAGGCGAGCCAGCAAGGCGACGACTGGCGTCGCTATGGCCAACTGGCCTACGCCTGGGGCAAGGTGGGCCGGGCCGAGCGCGCCTGGGAAGAGGCCCAGGCGTTGGGTGACGAGGAAGCCGGCGCCTGGCTTGCCAGTCTACGCTAGCCTTGTTCGGCGAGTGTCAGTGAGAAATCGCTCCAGGTCGGTGCGTGATCCGATGGGCGCTCCATGGCGCGTAGGTCGTAATCGATGCCGGCGCCGGTGACGTTTTCGGCCAGTGGTTTGGTAACCAGGATGTAGTCGATTCGAAGCCCACGCTTGGGCTCGCGGTCAAAGCCCTTGGAGCGGTAGTCGAACCAACTGAAGTGCTCATTATCGCTGGGGTGGCAGACCCGGTAGCTATCTTCAAGGCCCCAGGCCTTGATGCCCTCGAGCCACTCGCGTTCCACCGGCTGAAAACTGGTTTTCCCCTCGCGCAGCCAGCGTTTACGGTTTGGCTCGCCAATGCCGATATCCTGATCTTCCGGGGAGATGTTGAAGTCTCCCATCACGGCCAGGCGCTCATCCGGGCGGTGATGCTGTTGAAGCAGGTTGGCCAGCTGCTGGTAGAAGCGCTCCTTGTGAGGAAATTTCACCGGATGCGAGACGTTTTCGCCTTGGGGAAAGTAGCCGTTGTAAACCGTTACCGGCTCGCTGTCCTCGCCTGCAAGCGTTACGCCAATCATGCGGCGCTGGGCGTTCTCGTCATCATCGGGAAAGCCATAGTGCACCGCGTGAGGCTTTTGACGGCACAGCATTGCTACCCCATAGTGGCCTTTCTGCCCGAAGTGGTAAACGTGATAGCCCATCGCCTTGACCTCATCCAATGGGAATTCGCTATCCTGCACTTTGGTTTCCTGAAGACCTATAATATCCGGCGCGAGGGTGTCGATAAGCGCCTGCAGTTGAGGAAGGCGCGCCCGAATGCCGTTGATGTTGAAAGAAACCAGGCGCATCAGGAGTGATCTCCCGGCGAGGGCTCGTCCTTTCTGTCGGGATGGATGTCGATGGATTGACCAGTTTGCTGGCGAGCGAGCTTGCGCACCGCCTGAAGCTTGCGCTGCTGCTGTTTCTTGGCTACAAACCGGCGCGAGGGTGCGACCTGATCGGGGTTCTCCTTGCGCCACTTCTTGTAATCCTTGCGCCGGCCGGTACGAATGGTGACCTTGTCCGCCAGCGAGCGGGTTTTTTTCTTACGCGTCATATCGCGCTCCTTCGTCAATTTGGTCGTCATTCTAACAGGCCGACGTGCACCGCACACACCAAGGCGCGCTCTTATTGCCAAGCCCTGTGGTACACTACGCGCGTCTTGATGCCTAACATCCACCGTAATGGACAGATACAAAGCCTATGAGCGAGTCGGAACAGACCACAGCATCGGCCCAGAACCGCAAGCCTAAACGCCGTCGCCGTAAACCGCGTCGCCGTCAATCCGGCTGGGACCTTCGCCAGTTTCAGGTGCCTGCCGTGGCCGGCAAGTGGCGCTTTCATGACTTTGATTTACCGCTGCCGCTGATGCGCGCCATTCACGCCCAAGGGTTTGAATACTGCACCCCGATCCAGGCCGAGGCGCTACGCCAGACGCTTCTGGGTGGCGATATCGTCGGCAAGGCGCAGACCGGAACCGGCAAGACTGCGGCATTTTTGATGTCGACCCTGGCCTACTTTCTTGAAGAGCCGGTGCCCGAGGGCCAGAAGCCCGGTGCGCCCAGGGCGCTGATTATCGCCCCGACGCGCGAACTAGCCCTGCAGATCGAGAAAGATGCCAAGGCGCTTGCCCGCTTCACGCAGCTCAACGTGGCAAGTGTGGTAGGCGGCATGGAGTATCAAAAGCAGCGCGAGAGCCTCACCAAGAAGATCGACATTCTTGTGGCCACCCCGGGCCGTCTGCTGGACTTCCATCAAAAGCGCGATATCGATCTTGCCGAGGTCGAGGTGCTGGTGCTCGATGAAGCCGACCGGATGCTCTCCATGGGGTTCATCCCCGATGTGAAGCGTATCATTCGCTACACGCCAAAAAAGGAGCAGCGTCAGACGTTCCTTTTCTCGGCCACCTTCACCGACGATATCCTGAGCCTTGCCAGCCAGTGGACGGAAACCCCCGCCCATGTGGAGATCGAGGTCACCGTCGAGAACCAGGCGGATATCGATCAACGTGTCTACCTCGTGTCAGACGACGACAAGCAGCGCCTGCTGGTGAAGCTCCTTGAGCAGGAGAGCTTCGAACGGGTCATGGTGTTCGGCAACCGTCGCGATCTGGTACGCAAGCTGGACACCGCACTCAGAAAGGCGGGGGTCAGCGTCGCGATGCTTTCCGGCGATGTGCCCCAGGCTCAGCGCATCAAGACCCTGGAGGATTTCCGCGAAGGCAATATCCAGGTGCTGGTAGCCACCGATGTGGCCGGGCGTGGCATTCACATCGAAGATGTGAGTCATGTGATCAACTATACCTTGCCCGAAGATCCGGAAGACTACGTCCATCGAATCGGCCGTACTGGCCGCGCCGGTGCGAAGGGAGTATCGATCAGCTTCGTGGGCGAGGAAGATGCGTTTTCGCTGCCGGAAATCGAGCGCTACATCAACGACAAGCTTCCCTGCGAGCATCCGCCTGAAGGCATGCTGTAACAGCAATGCTGGATAACGAACTCAAGGCGAGTATTCAGGAGGCGTACCGCAAGGTTGTCGAAAACCTGGAACTGACGCCTCGCTACGGACAGCGGCTGATGATTGCCGAGATTGCCCGCACCCTTGGCGATATCGAGGTCGATGACGAGGGTAAGCGCGTAAGCGACTGCCATGTCTGCGTGCTGGAGGCCGGGACCGGCACAGGGAAGACGTTGGCCTATCTGATCTCGGCGCTGCCCGTGGCAAAAGCCAAGGGCAAGCGCCTGATCGTCTCGACTGCAACGGTCGCGCTTCAGGAGCAGGTGCTCAACCAGGACCTGCCCGCCCTGGCAAGCCACAGCGGTATAGCGTTCAAGTACGCCCTTGCCAAGGGGCGGGGGCGTTATCTGTGCGTGGCGCGCCTTGATCAAGCCCTTGAGGGCGTTGAACCCAACCCGACGCTATCGCTCTTCGAGCAGTCGCTGGGTGACCAGAGCAGTGAATTCACGGTGCTGGCCACCGATATGGCCGAAGCCTACGGTAGCGGCAAGTGGGAAGGCGACCGGGATAACTGGCCGGCTTCCATCGAAGACTCCCACTGGCGGCGGCTGACCGTGGATCACCGTCAATGCACCGGACGGCGCTGCGGTCACTTCGGTGCCTGCGCCTTTTTCCGCTCCCGGCGGGAACTTGAAAACGCCGATGTCATCGTGGCCAATCACGATCTGGTGCTGGCGGATCTGGCGCTGGGCGGTGGGGCAATCCTGCCGGACCCGGCAGACTGCATCTTCGTCTTTGACGAAGGCCACCATCTGCCTGACAAGGCGCTTTCGCATTTCGCCCATCGGTTTGCGGTTCATGGTTGCCTGCGCTGGCTCAAGACTCTTAAATCCAGTCTGAGCGATTTGAATACGGGGCTGGGCGGCCAGCCCACCATTGCCAGGCTGTTGGCGGGCCTTCCCGAGCTGTTGCATGGTCTGGAGCCAACCCTTGGCGATGTGTTCAGTCTGGGACATCAACTGGCCGGGCGTGATCGCGGCTTGGCCGATGAAGAGTCCAGCCACCAGTTCCGTTTCGAAAAAGGGCAGGTACCCGAGGCGCTCAAGGAGCAGGCGGGCCAGCTCTTGACGCTTTTTGCCACACTATCGCGAACGCTCGAGAGTATCAGTGACATCTTGCGCGAGACCCTGGACCCGGATAAGCAAACCGGGCTCGAGCGTGAGCAGGCGGAGAGCTGGCTACCCTTGATGGCGCTCTTGCACGGACGCAGCCTGGAGGCCCATGCGCTTTGGCAGAGCATGAGCGAGCAGGACGCACCGAACGTACCCCCCAGCGCGCGCTGGATCACGCTGAGCCGGGTGGCGGGCGAGGCGGAGATCGAGTTCTCGGCAAGTCCGGTATCGGCGGCGCATACCCTTGCCAAGCATCTGTGGGGGCGCTGTCATGGCGCCGTGGTGACCTCGGCCACCCTGACCGCCCTGGGGCGCTTCGAGCGACTGCAGGAGCGCGCCGGGCTTGCCAATCGCTATCGTTATCAGGCCCTGCCCAGTCCCTTTGACTACGCCAATGCCGTGCTCAGAGTGCCGCCCGAGGCCACCGATCCAAGCGATCGGGAAGGCCATGAGCGCGCCATCGTCGAGTTTGTCAGAACGCTCGGGGAGAAAGAGGCGGTGCTGGTACTGTTCTCCTCCCGTGCCCAGCTTCGGGCCGTGGAGAAAGCGCTGCCCGCTGTTACCAAGGAGCGGGTGCTCGCTCAAGATGCGCTGCCCAAGCGCGAATTGATCGAGCGTCACCGGGCGGCGGTGGACAGGCGCGAAGGGAGCATCATTTTTGGTCTGGCAAGTTTCGCCGAAGGGATCGATCTGCCGGGGCGCTATCTGACCCACGTGGTGATTACCCGTTTGCCCTTTGCCGTGCCGGATGACCCGGTGGGCGCGACCCTGGCCGAGTGGATCGAAAGCCAGGGAGGCAATCCCTTCATGCGTATCAGCGTACCCGATGCCTCCATCAAGCTGGTCCAGGCTTGCGGGCGCCTGATTCGTAAAGAGAGCGACGAGGGGGTGATCACCTTGCTGGACAAGCGGGTGATCACCCGCCGCTACGGTCAGGCGCTGCTGGACGCGCTGCCGCCTTTCCGGCGCGAGATAAGCTAGTTGAAGGGCAGGTGATGACAAGGGCAGGTTAGTCACAAGGACAAGCCCCTCACAAGGACAAGCCCCGCGGCCAGGCCGTGGGGCGTTTCTTAGCGCTTGGCCAGTACCGGGGCGAGCTTCTCGTTCATTTTCTTGAAGGCCTCGACAGTAGTATCCCAGTCGATGCAGGCGTCGGTGATCGATACGCCGTATTGAAGCGCGCTCACGTCGTCGGTGAGTTTCTGGTTGCCCCAGCCGATATTGGACTCGACCATCAAGCCGATAATCGATTTATTGCCCTCGAGAATCTGATTGGTGACGTTTTCCAGCACCAGCGGCTGAAGAGCGGCATCCTTGTTGGAGTTGGCGTGGGAGCAGTCGATCATGATGTTGGCCGAGAGCTTCGCCTTGGCAAGCTCTTTTTCGGCAAGGGTGACGCTGACACTGTCATAGTTGGGCTTGCCGTTACCGCCGCGCAGTACGACGTGGCCATAGGCATTACCCCGGGTGCGGATGATCGCCACCTGGCCGCCCTGGTTGATGCCCAGGAAATTATGCGGGTTGGCCACGGACTCGAGCGCGTTGATGGCGACGTCAAGGCTCCCGTCGGTGCCGTTCTTGAAGCCCACGGGACAAGACAGACCCGAGGCCATTTCCCGGTGAGTCTGCGATTCGGTGGTGCGTGCGCCGATCGCCGACCAGCTGATGCAGTCCTGCAGGTACTGGGGCGAAATCGGATCCAGTGCCTCGGTTGCCAGTGGCAGACCAAGCTCGGCAAGCTCGACCAGGAGTTTACGGGCGATATGGAGCCCTTCGTCGATTTCAAAGGAGCCGTTCAGGTAGGGGTCATTGATGAGTCCTTTCCAGCCCACCGTGGTGCGCGGTTTCTCGAAGTAGACACGCATCACGATATACAGCGAATCACTGACCTCGTCGGCCAGCTGGCGCAGCTTACGGGCGTAGTCCAGGGCGCCCTCGACATCGTGGATGGAGCAAGGACCCACTACCATCAGCAGGCGAGGATCGTTGCCATCCAGAATGTCCTGAATGACCCGGCGGCCTTCGATGACGGTTTTTTCCGCCTTCTGGGTAAGCGGAACAGCGGTTTTCAAGGAATCCGGTGTGGTAAGAACATCCTGGGCCAGGACGTTAAGATTGCTAACCTCTTGATCTGACATGGTACTACCTGTGCGTAGGGCTATGGGTATGAAGTGGACACTACTATGGCGCGTTAGGGGCGCAAAAATCAATTGTTACGGAACCCGGGCAAGCGAGCTAGTGTCAGCCTTTGGGTTTCAACCCGTGCGGCAAGATGCTTGATGCGCTAGGCATAACGCGCAACACTACGCATAGTTAAAGTGATTGTTTGAGCATTTATCTACGAAAGGCGAGGCGAGCCAGCTTGTCACCTTCCTTGTTAACCACTGTTTTGATTAATTATTGCCCAAGGGACGCTATGCTGCATGCTGTTAAACCCCGTTCAGGCGGGCAAGACGAATTAGGGCTCGAGACGGGTCGTTCGAGTTGGAGGGGCGTGTGAATGGGCACTCGTGAAACAGACCAACAGCTTGTTGAACGTGCCCAGAAAGGCGATCCACGCGCTTTTGATCTGCTGGTCAAGAAGTATCAGCATAAAATCATCGGCCTGATTGGCCGCTATGTACATGATCACTCAGAGGTTCAGGATGTAGCGCAGGAAGCCTTCATCAAGGCCTACCGGGCGCTTGGCAAGTTTCGCTCGGAAAGTGCGTTCTATACATGGATGTACCGCATCGCTATCAACACCGCGAAAAACCATCTGGTGTCGCGGGGCAGACGCCCACCGGGCAGCGATCTGGATATCGTGGATGCCGAGATTCTCGATCAGAGCGGGCGTCTGGCAGACAGTGAATCCCCGGAAGCGGCGATCGCCCGGGACCAGCTGGAAGCGGCGGTCTTCGAGGCCATCGAGAAACTTCCCGATGACCTGCGCACTGCCATTACTCTTCGCGAGCTCGATGGCCTGGCCTATGAGGATATTGCCCAGGTAATGCAGTGCCCGGTAGGTACGGTACGCTCGCGCATCTTCAGAGCGCGGGAGGCGGTAGATGAACATATTCGCCCGCTGGTCAGTACCGCGCGCAATAGCCGCGAGGACTAGAAAGCCGGCGGTCAGGCGTAAAAGAAATCGCTGGCATTTTGATTTTTTTGTGAACTGTCAGTGGGTAAACGCGTCATAGAGCTTGACCAGATTGACTAGCTTTAAAAGTTACGTATTGCGCGCTGCACCGTTGGTTTGCCCGTTACGGGAAGCCGCTAGGCGGAGCGCATGAGACCTAAGTCTTGGCCTGTGGAAGCGTTCGCAGCCCATCATCGAAATTCTGGTTGCGACGTTTTCTAAACACAGCGTGAGGGTGTGAAGTATGAGTTTAAACACACGGGAATCACTTTCGGCGTTAATGGATGGTGAGAGTGACGAGCTTGAGCTACGCCGAGTGTTAAAATCGTTATCTGACGAAGTCGATGCAGCCGATACCTGGCGGCGTTATCATCTGGCGCGCAGCATGATGCAGCGCGAGCGCTCGGTAGATGTCAGCATGGATCTTTCCGTTGGAATTCTGGCGCGCCTCGAAAAGGAGCCTGCACCGGTACTCGAAGAATCCAAAAGCGATGTGACCAGCAAGACCGGACGCGTTTCCTTTGTCCGGGGAGCGGGCGTGGCCGCCGCCGTTTCATTGATGGTGATCACCGGTGTACAGTTTTTCAACAGCGATAACGTCTCTTCGATTCAAGGGGCGGGCTCGAATGACCTAGCCTCTACCTCACCCAACAGCGGTGCCCAGGTGCAGCCGGTCAATTTGGCAGCCACCAGTGCCGGCAACGCGATGACGGCAGCGGATATGCCCATGTTCGAACCCACGGCGTTTCGGATGAACGGCCAGTCCGGACGTAGCGGCTTCATGAACGTGAGTGAAGCTGGCGCCGGTAGCCCTGCACCGAGCGTTTCCACGGCCGCGCAGACCTTTTCGGCACCCAGCAGTTCCATCGACACCGACCAGATTCGCCTGCTGCAGTCCTACCTGGAGCAGCACGCTCAAGGAGCGGCGGCGGGCAGCGGAGACAGTTGGATGCCGCTGATGCGTTCATCGTCCGTTGTCGAGCCACTTGGCCAGCGGTAGGCAGACGTGATGGACCCGCAATGTTTCAATAGGCGAGAATCGACGTGAGAGGCGAAAAAGGTTTGTGGGCACGTAAATTGATAGTCAATTCCGGCATCGCGACACTATCGATGCTGCCATTGATGACACTTGCCGAAGATAGTGCCTCTACGGTAAACGTCGATCAGCTGTGCACCAGCTCGCAGTTGACCGATTCACCTGAAAGTATCGACGAGTGGCTTGTTCGCAGCATGCTGGCAAGCCACTGCTACGAATATCAGGCGCGTGCTGTTTCGATCGATAGCCTTGGCGTGCGCACACTGGCACTTTCTCACCGTGTTCAAGAAGGTGTTCGCCAGCAGGTGGTTCAACATCTGGATGGCCCTTCCATAAGCGTAGAGCGTCGCTCCCAGGCGGGAAGAATTTCCTGGGTGCTGCCTGCTCAGACGGGTGCCAATACTCAGTTCACTCCCCAGGCCTGGGCAGATCACGTCGAGGCTTACTACGATGTGACGCTCGAAAACGAAGAAAGGGTGGCAGGAAGGGTTGCTTCACGCCTGCGATTTACCCCCCGGGATGAAGAACGCTACACGCATACCTGGTGGGTGGATGAAGACACCGGCTTGTTGCTCAAGCACGAGCTTAAAGACACCCAGGGTCGGGTGATCGAAACCTTCCAGATGACCCAGCTGCAGTCACCCGAACGTTATGATGGGCCCTTCGTGGATGAAAGCGAGCTGGCCACCCAAGAGACGGTCTGGCAGGTAGGCTGGCTACCCGAAGGTTTCGTGTCCCAGCCTGCCGAGATCACGACCGCCAACCCTCTTGCCCAGCGTTTTTACAGTGATGGTCTAGCCACGATCAGCGTATTCGCTACGCCAGTGGACGAACAGACGCTTGAAGCCGGCGTCTACACCCTTGGTGTTTCGACAGTGGCCATCGAGCTTGTCGAGTTCGATGATCAGCGCTGGCAACTGGTCGGGGTTGGCGAGCTGCCCTCAGCTCAAGTGCGGCGCATCATTCAGTCCATAGATTTTGATTCGGCGCCTGCCTCCTGATAAATGGAGGTTGGCTCTGGCTCAAGCAGCAAGTTCTCATTCCTAGTAAAAATTAGTTCGCTGGCGAATGGAACACTTTTCCCGGATATGGGTCATTAACATGCTTGTCGGCTTATTGAGCCTTACCTTTCCCTTAGCTTGGTACTTGTTTGATTAGGAGCTTTCCCCATGAGGCGCTCGGTTGTTTCCTACTCGCTTTGGCTATGTCTTACAGCGCTTTTGGTGCTGGGTCAAAACGCCTACGCACAGAACCTTCCCGATTTTACCGAACTTGTTGAAGATGCTGCCCCTGGCGTGGTCAACATCTCTACCAGCCGAACGATTCAGCGCAGCAGCGGCCCGGATATACGCGGCTTCGGCGGCCAGGACATTCCGGAAATCTTTCGCCACTTCTTTGGCGACAATTTTCCTTCACCGCCGAGCAGAGGCGATCAGGGTCGCCGTGAAGAGCGCCAGTCACTAGGCTCAGGGTTTGTCATCAGTGCCGATGGCTATGTGCTGACCAATGCCCACGTGGTGCAGGACGCCGATGAAATCCTGGTGCGTCTGAACGATCGTCGGGAACTCGCGGCAGAGCTTATCGGCAGCGACCCCCAGACTGATGTGGCGCTCTTGAAAATCGATGCCAATAACCTTCCGGTTCTCAACCTGGGCAACTCCGACGAGCTCAGAGTCGGCGAGTGGGTCGCCGCCATTGGTTCACCCTTTGGTTTTGATCACTCCGTGACCGCTGGTATTGTCAGTGCAATCAATCGCACGCTGCCCCGGGATGCGTACGTACCCTTCATTCAGACCGATGTCGCCATCAACCCGGGTAACTCGGGTGGTCCCCTTTTCAACCTCGACGGCGAAGTCATCGGTATCAACTCCCAGATATTTACCCGCAGCGGTGGCTTCATGGGGCTCTCTTTTGCCATTCCGATCAATGTGGCGATGAACGTGGCGGACCAGCTTCGTGAAGAGGGGCACGTGAATCGCGGCTGGCTGGGCGTGATGATTCAACCCGTTTCACGTGATCTGGCCGAGTCCTTTGGTATGGAAGACGCAATCGGCGCGTTGATTGCTGATCTCGACCCGGAAGGCCCGGCCGCTGCAGGGGGCTTGCAGGCGGGAGATGTGATCATCGGAGTCAATGGTGAAGAAGTGGACCGTTCCAGCACCTTGCCGCGCCTGATTGGACGCGTTTCCCCCGGAAGCGATGTCTCCCTGGCGGTCATTCGCGATGGCGAACAGGTCGAAGAAACCGTTGAATTGGGTAGCTGGCCTGATGCCGAGCAACAAGGGGAGGCAACCGGCAGCAATGACCAGGTACGTCTGGGCGTCAGCGTCGGTGAAGTGGATGCCGAGTTGAAGGAGCGGTTGAACATCGGTGGCGGCGTGGAAGTACGCCAGGTGGAGTCCGGTAGCGTGGCTGCCGAGGCAGGGCTTCTGCCCGGCGATATTCTGGTCAGTGTGGATCACAAGAGCGTCTCCTCCGCGGATGAGCTGATGAGTATCGTGGATGGGCTGCCAAGCGATAGAGCCATTCCCGTGCGTCTTTATCGCGATGGCCGCTCGCTCTTTGTAGCGCTTCGCCTGGAATGAGCCATCTGGAGCCTGGTGCCTGCGCCGGGCTCTACAGGTTCGAACCGTGATAATCCAAGGTTTCAAAGCAAAACGCCCCGGGCTTTCCGGGGCGTTTTGCTAGATGAGGCCAAGGGTCGAAAGAGGGCGTAAGTGGGTGATTCAACGCAGGAGAAGGCGTGAGGTGAGTCGAATGAACATGGCACCCGCGCCTTGCTAACGGTACAATGCGAACAAATTTTCAATGCGACTACCTGTGCCGCCTAGTCTATCGTTCACAGTAGCGACCCCATACCGGATTTGAACGGCTAATGACCCAAGAAAACCCCAGCAAGATTAAGCATATAAGAAATTTTTCGATCATTGCGCACATCGATCATGGTAAATCGACACTTTCGGATCGATTGATTCAAACCTGTGGCGGACTGACCGAGCGCGAGCTCAAGGAGCAGGTGCTCGATTCGATGGATATCGAACGCGAGCGAGGAATTACCATCAAGGCGCAGTCGGTGACGCTTGATTATACCGCCGCGGACGGTCAGGTGTACCAGCTCAACTTCATCGACACCCCCGGCCACGTGGACTTTTCCTACGAAGTATCGCGTTCACTGTACGCCTGCGAAGGGGCGCTGCTGGTCGTCGACGCCGCCCAAGGGGTCGAGGCGCAGTCGGTGGCCAACTGCTACACCGCGATCGAACAGGGGCTTGAAGTGCTGCCGGTGCTCAACAAGATCGATCTACCCCAGGCCGACCCCGACCGGGTCGCTCAGGAAGTCGAGGAGATCATCGGTCTGGACGCCACCGACGCCTGTCAGGTATCGGCAAAAAGCGGCATCGGCATCGATGAACTGCTCGAACGGCTGGTTCGTGACATTCCACCGCCCAAGGGTGACCCGGAAGCACCGCTTCAGGCTTTGATCATCGACTCCTGGTTCGATAACTACCTGGGCGTGGTATCGCTGGTCCGTCTGTTTGACGGTACGCTCAAAAAGGGCGACAAGATTCGTATCAAGTCCACCGGGCGTGACTGGAATGCGTCCGAAGTGGGCATTTTCACGCCGCTGAGAAAGGAAACCGGCATACTGCGCGCGGGCGAAGTGGGCTTTATCGTCGCCGGTATCAAGGAAATACACGGCGCGCCCGTGGGCGATACCATTACTCATACCAAGACGCCGGACGTCGCGCGCCTGCCCGGCTTTCAGAAGGTGAAGCCCCAGGTCTACGCCGGCATGTTCCCGGTGAGTGCCGACGATTACGAGGATTTCCGGGACGCTCTGGAAAAGCTCGCTCTCAACGACGCCTCACTTGGCTACGAGCCCGAGAACTCCGATGCGCTGGGCTTTGGGTTCCGGGTCGGGTTTCTGGGTACGCTCCACATGGAGATCGTTCAGGAGCGTCTGGAGCGCGAGTACGATCTTGATCTTCTGACCACCGCGCCTACGGTGGTGTACGAACTCGCCATGAAAAATGGCGACACCCAGTACGTCTCCAACCCTTCAAAGCTCCCCGACATGGCGGATGTGGACGAAATGCGCGAGCCCATCGTGCGGGCGAGCATTCTGGTACCTCAAGAGTATGTCGGCAACGTGATTACCGAGTGCGAACAGCGCCGGGGCACGCAGTTGGACATGCAGTTTCTGGGTAGCCAGCTTCAGCTCTCCTACGAGCTTCCCATGTCGGAAGTGGTGATGGACTTCTTTGATCGTCTGAAATCGATCTCCAAGGGCTACGCGTCGCTCGAGTACAATTTCGAACGCTTCGAGGCTGCCAAGCTGGTGCGTCTGGACGTGCTCATCAATGGCGATAAGGTGGACGCGCTGGCGGTCATCATTCATCGTGATCACGCCCACTCTCGCGGGCGGCTTCTGGTCGAGAAAATGCGCGAGCTGATTCCCCGCCAGATGTTTGACGTGGCCATCCAGGCAGCCATTGGCGGGCAGGTCGTGGCGCGTTCGACGGTCAAGGCGCTGCGCAAGAACGTGACCGCCAAGTGTTACGGTGGCGACGTCAGCCGCAAGAAAAAGCTTTTGGAAAAGCAGAAAGCCGGTAAGAAACGGATGAAGCAGGTGGGGCGTGTCGAAATTCCCCAGGATGCCTTCCTTGCTGTGCTCAAGGTTAACGACTAGGAAGACGACACCCTCATGGATTTCTCACTACTGCTGGTACTGGCCGTTGCAATCACCGGGGTCATCTATTTGCTGGATGCCTTGTGGTTTCGCCCCCGGCGCAAAAAACGCGTCGTCAATGCCGAGGCGGCTTCACAGGACGGGCTCGACCACGCCACTCGAGAGAAACTGGAAAAGGAGCCGTGGCCGGTCGATTACTCACGCTCGCTTTTCCCGGTATTGCTGGTCGTGCTGGTGGTAAGAAGCTTTATCGTCGAGCCGTTTCAGATTCCTTCTGGTTCGATGCGGCCTACGCTTGAAGTCGGCGATTTCATTCTGGTGAACAAGTTCGCCTACGGACTGCGCCTGCCGGTGGTTCACCACCGTTTTCTGGAAGTGGACGATCCGCAGCGCGGGGAAGTAATGGTGTTCCGTTTTCCCGACGAGCCCTCGGTGAACTTCATCAAGCGTGTGGTGGGGCTGCCGGGCGATCGGATCCGTTACGAAGGCAAGCAGCTTTACATCAACGGCGAGCCGGTGGCTAAAACCCTCGTGGAAGAAGGGCCCGCAGCGTCGCCGCAGCAGCTACTCCTGAATGAGCGCCTGGGAGCGTTCAGCCACGCGATCTATAATAATCCTCGTGACCCCGGCCCGCAGATGGGTGAAGTGATTGTTCCTGAAGGCGAGTACTTCATGATGGGAGACAACCGCGATCAATCCAACGATAGTCGCTACTGGGGCTTCGTGCCGGAGGAGAACATAGTGGGGCGCGCCTTTGCCGTATGGATGCACTGGGACGGTGGTCTGCCCAGTTTCTCCAGCGTAAGGCGCATTGAATGAGTCGGCCTGGCGCTACTGTCAAACGGATGGCCACCTTAGTTAACGTCGAGCACGTGGGAGCACTGTGAGTAATTCCTTGAACGCTTTTTGCCGGCGGATCGGCTACACCTTTAGCGACGAAACGCTTCTGGAGCTGGCCATGACTCACCGAAGTTTCGGTGGGCGTAACAATGAGCGCCTGGAGTTTCTGGGTGACTCCATTGTGAACTTCGTCATTGCCGAGGCGCTGTTCCAGCGTTTCCCGCAGGCGCGGGAAGGGCAGCTTTCACGGCTGCGCGCTCGGCTGGTCAAGGGCCAGACCCTGGCCGAACTGGCCCGGGAAATGGCCTTTGGCGAGTGTTTGCGCCTGGGCTCCGGCGAGATGAAAAGCGGCGGGCACCGGCGCGAGTCGATCCTGGCCGATGCCGTGGAAGCGGTCATCGGCGCCATCTACCTGGATACCGGCATGGAGGCAGTTCGCGAACGGGTGCTTGCCTGGTACGCCGAACGCCTGGATAGCACGTCGCTGCAAGATACCCAGAAAGATCCCAAGACGCGTCTGCAGGAGTTCTTGCAGTCCCGCCAGGCGGCGTTGCCGCGTTACGAAGTGGTATCTGTAAAAGGCGAAGCCCACGCTCAGACCTTTACCGTCGAATGCTATATCGATCTGTTGAGCGAGCATACGACCGGTAAGGGCCCCAGCCGGCGCCATGCAGAACAGCAAGCCGCCGAAGAGGCGCTTGCCCATCTTGAAAAAAATCCTGGAGAGAAAGAGTCATGAGTCAAACCTGCGGCTTTGTGGCCATCGTTGGGCGGCCTAACGTAGGCAAATCGACCCTCATGAATCGGATTCTAGGCCAGAAGGTCTCCATCACCTCAAGGCGCCCGCAGACCACGCGCCATCAGGTGATGGGCATCAAGACCGTGGAGGAGACTCAGTTCATCTATGTGGATACCCCGGGCATGCATATCATGTCCAAGGATCGCAACAAGGCGATCAACCGCTTCATGAACCAGGCCGCCACCCAGGCGCTCCGCGACGTGGATTGCGTGGTCTTCATTGTCGATCGCACCCGCTGGACCGATGAAGACCAGGCCGTGCTCAAACGCCTGGAGCACGTGACAGCGCCGGTGATCCTGGCGGTCAACAAGGTGGACCGGCTGCAGGATAAAGCCACGCTTCTACCCTGGCTTGATGAGGTGGGCGCGCGGCGCGAATTTGCCGCCGTCATCCCCATTTCCGCCAAGCACGGCACTCAGGTGGAGACGCTCGAAGAGGAAGTCGCCAGGTACCTGCCGGAAAGCGTGCACTTCTTTCCGGAAGATCAGATTACCGACAAGAGCCTGCGCTTCATGGCCGCCGAGCTTGTGCGCGAGAAGGTCATGCGTCAACTGGGCGATGAGCTGCCGTATCAGATGACGGTAGAAATCGAAGAGTTTCGCGAGACCGAGCGAGTCACCCATATCAGCGCGCTGATTCTGGTCGAGCGCCAGGGACAGAAAGTGATTCTGATCGGCGAAAACGGCGAGCGGATCAAGAGCATCGGCCGTGAAGCGCGCCTGGATATGGAGCGTGCACTGGGCACCAAGGTCATGCTCAACCTGTGGGTCAAGGTAAAGCGTGGCTGGTCCGACGATGAGCGTGCCCTGAAAAGCCTGGGTTACGATCTCGATTGAGCAAAAGCGCCATGGCCGAGCCTGCCTTTCTACTCCATCGGCGCCCCTACCGCGAAGCGAGCGCGCTGGTGGATCTTCTCACGCTCAATCATGGGCGTATCCGCGCGGTGGCCCATGGCGGCCAGCGCCCGGGCTCTAAATCCCGTCAGCGGCTTCAACCGTTCACCCCCTTGTTCGTCGCCTGGCGCGGCGAGCGTGAACTGAAGCGTCTGACGTTGATGGAGTCGCGGGGGCAAACGGCGCTGCTGGTGGGCGAGGGGCTTCTGTGCGGGCTTTATGCCAACGAAATCGCGACGCGCCTGCTCCCGCTGGAGCTTGCCGCTTCCGAGGTATTTGCGTTCTACAGCGCCTTGCTCGAAGCGCTACCCACGCCGGCCCACCGCGCGCTGGCGCTGCGGCGTTTCGAATGGGCGCTTCTGGACGCGCTCGAGGCTACACCACGCTTCACCACGCCGGATAATGAGGCGCTGGATCCCCAAAGCCGCTACCGTTTCGATCATGCAAGTCGCGCATTCGTACCGTTCGATCACGGTATCGAAGGACGCACGCTTCGCTACCTGGACCAGGGTGACTGGGAGCCCGAAGGCTTGACCAAGGCGCTGAAAGCGGTCATGCGCGCGGCGTTGGCTCCGCACCTGGGCAATAAAGCGCTACGTTCCCGAGAGCTGATGCTCGACCTGGCCCGACAGCGCGTGCGCTGAATCAACGAATGATCGACTGTCTCTCTTTTATCGTCTTGAAACGACCTTTTGAACAATTCCCTGAAACCGTCATTCATTTGACCACTTTCGCACTGGAGAACGCTATGCACCCCCCGCGGATTCTACTCGGCGTCAATATCGATCACATTGCCACGCTCAGACAGGCCCGGGGCACGCGCTATCCGGACCCGGTGCAGGCCGCACTGCTGGCCGAGGAAGCCGGAGCAGACGGGATCACCGTTCATTTGCGGGAAGATCGCCGCCACATTCAGCCAAGAGACGTCAGGCTGCTCTCTGAAATGCTCAATACGCGCATGAACCTGGAAATGGCGGTGACCGAGCAGATGCTCGCTCTTGCCGAAGAGCTGCGCCCGGCCCACGTTTGCCTGGTGCCCGAAAAGCGCGAAGAGCTGACCACCGAAGGCGGACTTGACGTTGCAGGCGGCTTTGATTTGATAAAAGCCGCCTGCGAGCGCCTGACCCGCGCCGGCTGCGACGTGTCGCTGTTCATCGACCCCGAGTTCGAGCAGATCGACGCCGCTCACCGCGCCGGCGCCCCGACCATCGAGCTACACACCGGCGCCTTTGCCGAGGCCGCGGTCGGGTCTCGGGCCGCCAACGACGAATACGCGCGTCTGAATGCGGCGGCGGTTCATGCGGTTTCACTAGGGCTTGTGGTCAACGCAGGCCATGGTCTTCACTACCACAACGTGGAGGCGATCGCTGCGCTTCCTGGCGTGAACGAGCTCAATATCGGCCACGCGATCATCGCGCGGGCGCTGTTTGTGGGGCTCAAGGAGGCGGTCCAGGAAATGAAGCGTCTGATCATCGCCGGCCAGGAAGCCGGGCTGATGGCGGCGCTGGATAGCGTCGACCATGACCATGATCACGACCATGCAAACGGCTGCTGCGGGCACTAGGCCATGATCGTGGGAATCGGCTCGGACATCGCTCGGGTAGCACGCTTTGAAACGGCCCTCATGCGTCACGGGGAGCGCTTTGCCGCACGTATTCTAGGCACGCAGGAGCATGCTCATTGGCTTGAAAAGAACCGCCCGGTCGCGTATCTCGCCAAGCGTTTTGCGGCAAAGGAGGCCTTTGTCAAGGCGCTGGGGCTGGGGCTTCGCTCCGGCATGCAGTGGCGCGAGATTCAGGTGCTCAACGATCCTCTGGGCAAGCCCGTTCTATCGCTGAGCGGCGAGGCCCAGCGCCTTTTCAGCGAAAGCGGTGCTCGAACGGGCCATGTCACATTGAGCGATGAGGCCGAATACGCGATCGCCTTTGTCGTACTTGAAGGTTGATGGCGTGTTCGAAGGTTAAATCAACGTGTTGTGCTGTTCGACAAGCTCGCTCATCGCTTCATAAAGCGCGTTCAAATGCTTTTCGAGCCCGTCCAGGGTCGGCGCTGGCCGGCCTTTGGGTAGTGTCGCCTGTGCCTCCGGGGTCTGGCGCTGTTCGCGATAGGCGTGCAGCTCTTTTTCCAGCGTGTCCGCCGCGGCCGCCAGGGCCGGGGCGCCGCAGTAGCGACAGGCACCGTTCAAGAAATGTACCGCCTCCAGTAGTGCCGCAATATCGCCTGCGCGGGAGGCGCTCTGTATACGCGCTTCGGTTTCCGGCAGGCTCTCGATCAGGCGTATCAACTGGGCGATGGCAAACTGCTCACTGCCGCCGGCCAGATGTTTGCCCAGGGCCAGGTCGATGGCCGGCGGCGGATCCACTGGTGCTGGCCTTTTTGCAGAGTCACCGGCCTCGCTTGCCACGCCTTCGAGGGTGATCCCCAGAAAACGCTCGACCAGCTGGTTGAGCGCCTTTTCGTTGACCGGCTTGACCAGCACGTCGTCAAGCCCCTGGGCAAGCCAGCGCTGGCGCTCCTGATTGGGCACATGGGCGGTGACCGCGATGATCGGACAGCGGGCCCAGTCGCTGTTGATGCGCCTTAACACCTTGGTGGTTTGAATACCATCCATGCCGGGCATGCGAATATCCATCAGCACCATATCAAAGTGCTTTGCACGAGCATGACTGAGCGCCTCTTGCCCGTTGGCGGCAATTTCCACCTGCACCTGCTCACTTTCAAGCAGCGCCTTGAGAAGCTCGCGGTTCGAGGCATTGTCGTCCACGACCAGCATGGAAAGCGTTTGGGCCCGGGCGGGGGCTGCGAGGACGGCTTCGAGCGCCGGCGCCTGGCTGAGGCTCAATAGTGCCTCGAGGGACTTGATCATCTGTTGGCGGGTAAAGGGTTTACAGATGACTTCTCCACCGTGAGGCAGGCGCCAATCAGGGAGCTCGAAGTTTGGGCTCATGGCAAGTATCAGGGCGGGGCAGTGGGCTTGTTCCATCACCGTGCCCCAGTAGGCCCGCCGTTCGCCGGCGAAATCCGCCGGGCCAAGCGACAGCACCAGCAGTTTTTCCTTGCCTGCATCGATAAACGATACGGGTTGAGCACCCCAGCGTGATAGCCAGTTTTCCAATGCATAACGGCTCAACCGGTGGGGCTCGTGAAGCCGGATGACGGCCTGGTCCAGATCGATCTCCTGCGCTCGCTCGCCAGCTGTATGTGCAAGCATCGGTAGGGTAAACGAGAAACGCGTACCCTTGCCCTGTTCGCTTTCCACAAGAATCTCGCCGCCCATGCGGTGAATGAGCTGGCGGCAGATGCTCAGACCCAGGCCGCTGCCACCAAACTCGCGGGAGTGGCTGGGCTGTGCCTGGGTAAAGGCATCGAACAGGTCTTTCTGCTGATCAGGGCTCATGCCGATGCCGGTATCGGTCACGCTTATGTTGAGCACCACGTGCTGGCCCTCCTGTTTTTCAAGCGTTACCCGAATGATCACCTCACCTTCACTGGTAAACTTCAGGGCGTTGCTGATCAGGTTGTTGAGCACCTGCTGAATTCTTAGCGGGTCGCCGCTCAAGGGAGTGGGAACGTCGTCGTACACCAGTGCGAGCAGGTGAAGCTCCTTGCGCTGGGCTTCCGGGGCGTAAAGGCCGACCACCTCGTCCACCAGCACGGCGATATCCATCTCTACCTCTTCCAGGGTCAGCTGGTCGGCCTCGAGCTTGGAGAAGTCCAGCACGTCATTGACCAGCATCAAAAGGTTGTCGCAGGCGCGATGAACGTGATTCAACCATTCCTGCTGACGGGTATTCAGCGTCGAACGGCCAAGCAGACGGCAAAAACCGATGATGCCGTTAAGCGGGGTGCGAATCTCGTGACTCATGTTGGCCAGAAACTCCGACTTGACCGCATTGGCCTTCAGGGCACTACGATGCGCCAGGTCGAGTTTGATGTTCTGTTCCTCGATGGTTTCCATCGATTCGTAAAGCTCGCTGGTCGCCTGCTCGATCTGGCGCTGCATATCGCGCTGGGAGTGCTGAAGGTGCTGGGCCAGGACATTGATGTTCTGTCCCAGCTCGTTGAATTCGCTGGTGTCGTGCACGGAAAGCTTCTGGCGATAGTCACCGTGGGATAGCTGGTAAAGCGCTCGGTTGGCGCGCCGCAGAGGGCAGGTGATATAGCGGCTGATCGACAGCGCCACCGAAAGCAGCAGCAAGGCCAGCAAGATACCGCCTAGACTCAGGGTTGCCATCAGCTTGTAGCGTTCAAGGGTCAAGGGACGCGTATTCGCTTCCGCTTCCAGCCATCGGGCGGTGTTGCGAGTATTGAATCCGGCTTCTGTTCCCAGAAACGTCGAGAGCGGCATTTGCAGGCGCCATACATCCTGGCTTTGATCGAGCGTCGTGCGGGTAGGCAGGTTCAACCGGGGAGCGGCCATCATCGCGCGGCCAAGCACCAGCACGCGATTGCCCTGCTCGTCAAACAGCGAGATGGAACGCAGATGCTGATGCTCCATCAACTGACGGGCCAGGCGTTCGAGGCGCGGACCATCGCCGTCGATCATGGCCTCGTTCAGCTCCGGCGCCAGCACTTCGCTGGCGCTGACCAGGCGCTCGGTGAATACGTTTTGTTGCATGGCGTCGTTCTGAATGACCAAAAAGACCGCCATGAGGGTATACACCAGCAGCGGAAATCCCAGCAGCGCCAGCAGCAGACGTGTGTTCAAGGCCATGTGAGAAACTCATTGATTCCGGAGGTTGCCTGTCCAGTTACAGGCAGCCCCGATATAATGCAACATAACGGTGACGATAAGGAACGCAATATGCAATATCCCTCACTTGAAGATGTCATTGGGCACACGCCGCTGGTTCGCTTGAAGCGCATCAATGCCGGGCGTAACAACACTCTGCTGGCCAAGCTGGAAGGCAACAACCCGGCGGGTTCGGTAAAAGACCGTCCGGCACTCTCGATGCTGAACGAGGCAGAAGCCCGCGGCGAAATCGCCCCTGGGGACACCTTGATCGAGGCGACCTCGGGCAATACCGGCATCGCAATGGCCATGGCCGCAGCCATCAAGGGCTACAAGATGGTGCTGATCATGCCTGAGAACGCCTCCAGCGAGCGCAAGCAGGCCATGGCCGCGTATGGGGCCACGCTGATTTCCGCTAGCCAGAAGGGCGGGATGGAAGAGGCCCGGGACATGGCCGACGAGATGATCGCCAAGGGCGAGGGCAAGCCGCTCAACCAGTTTGCCAACCCGGATAACCCGCTGGCCCACTACCGCACCACCGGCCCGGAGATCTGGCAGCAGACCGGCGGAGAGGTGACCCATTTTGTCAGCTCCATGGGCACGACCGGCACCATCATGGGGGTTTCCCGCTACTTGAAGGAGCAAAACAGCGCCATCGAGATTGTCGGTCTGCAGCCGGAGGATGGCGCCAGCATTGCCGGCATTCGCCGCTGGCCCGAAGCGTATCTGCCGGCCATCTTCGAAGCTCCGCGGGTGGATACCGTGCTGGATATCGGCCAGAGCGAGGCGGAAAGCCATATGCGACGGTTGGCCCGGGAAGAAGGCATTCTCGCGGGCGTCTCTTCCGGCGGTAGCCTGGCCGGTGCGCTGCGCATTGCCGAGCAGGTGGAAAATGCGGTCATCGTGTTCATCGTCTGTGACCGTGGAGACCGCTATCTTTCAACCAATCTCTACGCGTTGGATGTATAGCGCACGGCGCAAGACAACATCGCAAGGATATTCTGTTTTGGATACACACCATGCTGGGTAAAAAGCGCCCGTCACGTCCTTCATCGGGGCATTCCGGCCTTGCTCGAACGCCTTCGAGCGCGCCTGTGAAAAGTGCTGAAAGCCGCACGCTGACCATAGATCGGCTGGCCCACGACGGGCGCGGCATCGCCCATAACGCGGCGGGCAAGACGGTGTTCGTCGAAAAGGCACTTCCCGGCGAGCAGATCGAAGCGGCGGTACACACCCAGCGCAAGCGCTTCGATGAGGCGCATATCAAGCAAAGGCATACTAGCGCAAGTAGCCGGGTCGCACCGCCGTGCCCCTATTTCGACAAGTGCGGCGGGTGCGATCTACAGCATCTGGAGATCGACGCTCAACGCGCGCATAAACAGCGTGTGGTCAAGGAGCTCTTTGCCCGCCAGGGGCTGGCGCTTGATCGCGTGACACCGTTGAACGGCCATCAGGAGCACTATCGTCGCCGCGCTCGGCTGGGGGTCAAGCTCGATTCGCAGCACAACGTACTGCTGGGCTTTCGCGCCGCGAATAGCCACCGGCTCGTCAGCATCGAACACTGCCACGTGCTGGTACCCGAGCTGTCCGAGCTGATCAGACCACTTCATGCCCTGCTTGAAAGTCTCGAGTCACCAAAGCTTGTGGGCCATGTGGAGCTTATCAAGCCTGACGGGCAGCCAGTGCTGCTGATTCGCCAGCTCAAGGCGCACCACCAGGACGCCAGGGCATGGCAGGCTTTCGCCGATACTCGAGGCATCAGCGTAGGCGCCTGGGTAGGGCGCGAGACCCCGGCGTTCAGCTGGTACAGCCCCGCCCCGGTACTTGAAGACACGCTAAGCATCCAAAAAGCCGCGTCGGAAGTGCCTGACAGCGTCACTCTGGGCTTCAACCCCGGGGATTTTCTGCAGGTCAACGCCGAGGTGAATCAGCGCATGATCAATCAGGTGCTGGCGTGGCTGGCACCGACGCTGTCATCCCCAGATGCGCCCCGGGTGCTTGATCTATTTGCCGGCATCGGTAACTTCGGTTTGCCGCTGGCGCTTCTGGGCGCCCGGGTGCATGCCGTCGAGGGGAGCCCGGCGATGGTGTCGCGCATTGCCGAGAACGCTCAACGATATGGCTTGGCCATCACGGCCCAGCAGGCCGACTTGAGCCAGGCAGGGCCTCTTGCTGCGCTGTTTGAGGCCGGTGACAAGGTTCAAGGTGTGGTGCTCGACCCGCCCCGAGACGGCGCCGAGGCCATCTGTCATGCCCTGGGCATGCACAAGGTGCCCCGCGTGGCCTACATTTCCTGTGACCCCGCCACTCTGGCGCGGGATGCAGCACACCTGGTACAAAAGGGGTATCGCATCAAGGACGTGGCGGTAGCGGACATGTTTTTACACACCGCTCATATCGAAACGCTGGTGCTCTTCGAGTATTCAGGCTAAGCGTCCTTTGGTGTTGCTCTGTTTGGCGCTACACTCAACAGCCGGGTAGCGTATCGTTAGTTGAAAGGATGAGTCATTGTCATGGTGAAAGTGCGTGAAGACCAGCCGCTGACGCAGGGCGGCAAGGTGGATATCAAACAGTGGTTGACGCGCCTTGCAGAGAACGTGCGCCTGCCTGAACCCGAGCGCCTGGTGGAAGCCTGCGAGCTTGCCGAGCTGCTCGAACGACAGGCGCCGCAGGCTCATCGGGTCTGGTTGGCGCCGGGCGCCAACTTGCGCATGGGCCTGGATATGGCGGATATCCTGGCCGATCTCAAGCTTGATCAGGCAACGCTCGAGGCGGCGGTGCTGTACCGCGCGGTACGCGAGGGGCTGATCAGCCTGGAGGCGATCACCAAGCGCTTTGGCGAGGAAGTGTCCACGCTCATCGACGGGGTGCTGCAGATGGCGGCCATCAGCTATCCGCTGGCTTCCCACCACACCATGAGCCAGCACAACCAGCAGGAGAATCTGCGCAAGATGCTGGTGAATATGGTCAGCGATGTGCGCGTGGCGCTGATCAAGATTGCCGAGCGCACCTGCGCGCTCAGACAGGTCAAGGACGCCCCCCGCGACAAGTGTCTGCAGGTCGCCCGGGAAGTGGCCGATATCTACGCGCCGCTGGCTCACCGACTAGGCGTTGGTCAGATCAAGTGGGAGCTTGAAGATCTCTCGTTTCGCTACCTTCATGAAGATGACTACAAGACCATCGCCAAGCTTCTGGCGGAAAAGCGTCTGGATCGTGACCGCTACATCCAGGACGTGGTAAGTACCCTGGAGTCGCTGATGACGGCGCAGAACATTCACCGCTTCGACGTCAAGGGGCGCGCCAAGCATATCTACTCCATCTGGCGCAAGATGAAGCGCAAGCGCATCGACTTCTCTCAGGTGCACGATGTACGCGCCGTGCGTATTCTGGTGCCCGCGGTCACCGACTGCTACACGGTGCTGGGGATCGTGCATTCGCGCTGGCATCATGTGCCCAACGAGTTCGACGACTACATCGCCAACCCCAAGAAAAACGGCTATCAGTCGCTGCATACCGCGGTCGTGGGCCCTGAAAACAAGGTGCTGGAGATCCAGATTCGCACCTTCACCATGCACGATGAAGCGGAGCTTGGCGTCTGCGCCCATTGGCGCTACAAGGGACACGATACCAACGCCAAAAGCCGCAGCTACGAAGAGAAGATTGCCTGGTTGCGCCAGGTGCTCGAATGGCAGGACGAAGTGGGTGGCTTTGGTGATCTGCGCGAAGGGCTTTCAAGCGATGTGGCCCCGGATCGTATCTACGTCTTTACCCCGGATGGCCACGTGATCGATCTGCCCCGGGTGGCCACGCCGATCGACTTCGCTTACCGGGTGCATACCGAAATCGGACACCTCTGCCGTGGGGCCAAAATCAACGGGCGCATCGTGCCGCTCAACTACAAGCTCAAGACCGGCCAGCAAGTCGAAATCCTGACCGCCACCAAAGGGGGGCCCAGCCGCGACTGGTTGAACCCGACCTTGGGTTACGTGCGCACTTCCCGTGCCCGGGCCAAGATCCAGGCCTGGTTCAAGCACCAGGCACGAGATCAGAACCTGGAGGAGGGCCGCGTGCTCTTCGATCGGGAAATGAAGCGCCTCGATGTCGAAGGGCTGAATCTTCAAAAGCTTGCCGAAGCGGTCAACTATCAAAATGCCGATGACATGTATGCCGCGCTGGGGGCGGGAGATCTGCGAATCGGCCAGGTGCTCCATCAAGCCCAGCAGCTTTTCGGTGAAAGCGACGACCAGGAGCAGCTGGACCGGCTTCTGGCCAAGCCGCGCCGCCAGCAAAGCAAGGCCACCCAAAGCGATATCACGGTGCTGGGCGTGGGCAATCTCAAGACCAGCATGGCAAACTGCTGCAATCCAGTGCCCGGCGAGCCGATCATCGGCTTTATTACCCAGGGGCGGGGCGTGACTGTGCACCGCCAGGAATGCTCCAACGTGTTGCAACTGCGTATGGAGGAGCCTCAGCGGATCATCGAAGTGGAGTGGGGCGAGCGCGCACATACCCGTTACCCGGTGACCATCGAAATCCAGGCCTGGGACCGCTCCGGGCTATTGCGCGATGTGACCGGGCTTTTGGGCAACGAAAAGGTGAACGTGCTGGCGGTCAATACGTTGACCGATACCGACGAGGGCGTGGCCCGGCTACGCATCACGCTGGAAGTGGACGGACTCGAAACGCTGGGGCGGCTTTTCTCGCGCATTCAGCAGCTTCCCAACGTGACCGAGGTGCGCAGGCTACGCGACACCGACCCGGAAAAGCGTACCCGTAAAGGAGGTCAGTGATGCGCTACAGCCTGGATGACCTGCTGACGCTGATGCGCGTATTGCGCGACCCCGAGCAAGGCTGCCCCTGGGATGTCCAGCAGAATTGGCAAAGCATTGTGCCCCACACCCTTGAAGAGGCGTACGAAGTCGCCGATGCCATCGAGCGGCGCGCCTTCGACGAGCTGCCCGGGGAACTGGGCGATCTGCTTTTCCAGATCGTCTACTACGCCCAGTTCGGCGGTGAAGAGCAGCGCTTCGATTTTCATGACATCGTCGATACGCTTGTCGTGAAGATGATACGTCGACATCCCCACGTCTTTCCGGAGGGGACGCTTGATTCCCGCCGCCCGACGGGTGTCAGCGCCCAGGACGTTCAACCAGGTCAGGTGAAAAACCGCTGGGAGGCATTGAAGGCCGACGAGCGCGCCGGACGCATGGCAGAGGCCTCGGCACTCGATGACATTCCGCTGGCGCTTCCTGCGCTCAGCCGGGCGGGAAAACTTTCCAGGCGCGCCGCTCGGGTGGGCTTTGACTGGCCTGATACCCGGGGCGTCATCGACAAGATTCGCGAAGAGCTTGGTGAAGTCGAGCAGGCATTGAAGGACAATGATCGCGAGCATGCTCGAAAAGAGGTGGGGGACCTGCTCTTCGCGGTCACCAACCTTGCGCGTTCGCTGAATGCCGACCCGGAGGCGTGCCTTCGCGCTACCAACGCCAAATTCGAACGGCGCTTTCGCTATGTCGAACGCGCCCTTGGCAAGACCCGGCGCCCGGTAGGCAGCGCTACTCTGGACGAAATGGAATACCACTGGCAGGCGGCTAAAAAAGAAGAGCAGAATCACTAGCTGAACCAACAGCGCCCCATGAATAACAATCTCAGCTGACAGGTAAACGCTGACAGGCATTACTGGCAGACGAGCACTGACAGACAGCACTGTAAAAAAAGCACAAGGAGGTCAGGTTAATGAGTCACGATCTACACGAATCACTGCGCGAGAACGTGCGTATTCTGGGCGACAGCCTGGGCCGAACCATTGCCGACGATCTCGGGCAGGGGTTTGTCGATAAAATCGAGACCATCCGTGCCCATGCCAAGCAGGGCCGCCAGGGTGATACCCTTCAGCAGCGCGCATTGATCGAGTATCTGCGCGAGCTTCCGGAAAGTGACCTTTTGCCCGTTACCCGGGCGTTCAACCAGTTTCTGAACCTGGCCAACATTGCCGAGCAGCATTACCGGGCACGTTTTCGGCGGGTGGAAGACTACAAGCCCGGCATGCAGCCGGTGCTGGGCGAGCTGCTGGAACGCGCCCGCAAGGCCGGCAATTCGCCGCGCTCGCTGGTGGAAACCCTGGCCACCATGCGTGTGGAGCTGGTGCTGACGGCTCACCCGACGGAAGTCATTCGCCGCACCCTGATTCAAAAGTATGACGCCATCGATGAATGCCTGACTGCCATCGAGAGCTCCGACGACTACCCGGAGCGGGGCGAGCGTGCCCGCGGACGTCTGAACGAGCTGATCAGCCAGGCCTGGCATACCGACGAAATCCGCCACGAGCGGCCCACGCCGGTGGACGAAGCCAAGTGGGGCTTCGCGGTGATCGAGAACTCCCTGTGGCAGGCGGTGCCGGATTTTCACCGTGACCTGGATAATCTGTTGCTGGAGACCGCCGGCGAGCGTCTGCCGCTGGACGCCGCGCCCATTCGCTACGCCTCCTGGATGGGCGGCGACCGTGACGGCAATCCCAACGTGACGGCCCGTGTCACCCGGGAGGTGCTGCTGCTGGGGCGCTGGATGGCGGCGGATCTCTATCTGCGCGATCTGGAACAGCTGAAGACCGAGCTTTCCATGTGGAAGGCCAACAGTGCCCTGAAAGCCGAGGTAGGCGAGGTAGCCGAGCCTTACCGAGAGCTCTTGAAACGTCTTCTGGCCAAGGTGGAAGCGACCCGCGACTGGGCGAAGGCCGAGCTTGACGGGCGTAACTTCGACGGCGGCGCCATCATCGAAACCCGTGATCAACTCTATGCACCGCTACTGGCCTGCTACCGTTCGCTTTGCGATGTGGGGCTCGACACCATCGCCAACGGTGCGTTGCTGGATACCCTGCGCCGGGTGGCGGTCTTTGGCGTCACGCTGACCAAGCTGGACCTTCGCCAGGAAGCCAGCCGTCATGCTCAGTTGATGGAAGAGCTGACCGACGAACTGGGCCTTGGCCACTACCAGCAGTGGGACGAGGAAAAACGCCAGGCGTTCCTGCTGGAGGAGCTTGCCTCCAGCCGCCCGCTCATTCCCCGTCGCTGGGAGTGCTCGGCGGAGTCGCGCGAGGTGATCGACACCTTCAAGGTGATCGCCCAGGAGCACGCCGAGGCATTAGGCACCTATATCATCTCCATGGCCGCCGAGCCGTCGGATGTATTGACCGTCGCACTTCTGATGAAAGAGATCGGCGGCCAGGTAACGCTACCTATTGCGCCACTTTTCGAGACGCTCAACGACCTGGACCACGCCGGACGCGTGGTCGACCGGCTGCTGGCGCTGCCGGGCTATCGGGCGCTGATCAAGGACCGTCAGGAAGTGATGATCGGCTACTCGGATTCCGCCAAGGATGCCGGCCAGCTGGCTGCCGCCTGGGCACAGTACCGCGCTCAGGAGTCGCTGGTGGACGTATGCCAACACCACGGCGTGGATCTGACGCTGTTTCACGGCCGCGGGGGCACCGTGGGCCGTGGGGGCGGCCCGGCCCACGCGGCGATTCTCTCCCAGCCGCCGGGCTCGGTAAATGGAAGCCTTCGGGTAACCGAGCAAGGCGAAATGATTCGCTTCAAGTTCGGCCAGCCCGATATCGCCCTGCGCTCCATGGAGATCTACGCCTGTGCGGTGCTGGAGGCCACGCTCTTGCCGCCCCCCGCACCGCAAGCGCGCTGGCGCGAGGAGATGGATCAACTGGCAAGCGTGGCTCACGCCGGGTATGTCGGTGTAGTGCGCGAAGACCCGGATTTCGTGCCGTATTTTCGCGCGGTCACCCCGGAAGGCGCACTCGGGCGCCTGCCGCTGGGGTCACGCCCCACCAAGCGCCGTCAGGATGGCGGGGTGGAAACCCTGCGCGCGATCCCTTGGATCTTCGCCTGGACGCAGATTCGTTTGATGCTGCCGGCCTGGCTGGGCAGCGGTGAGGCCTTCTCCAGTCGTCTGGCCCAGCCCGGCGGACGGGAAGTACTGCAGGAGATGCGCCGCCAATGGCCGTTTTTCGGCACCTACCTGGACATGCTGGAGATGCTGCTGGCCAAGGCGGACGTGGCCATTGCCGCCTACTACGAACACCGGCTGGTGGACGAGCCCGCGCTCAAGGCATTGGGCAAGAAACTCAGAGCGCGCTTCGAGCGTCTCGAAACCGCCGTGCTGGATATCGCAGACCAGAAAGAACTTCTGGAAAATACCCCGCTGATCCGTCAGGCGATCGATGTGCGAAACCCCTACATCGACCCGCTGCATGGCCTGCAGGCCGAGCTCTTGCAGCGTAACCGCGACGCCGACGGAGCGATCAGCGCTGACCTGTCGCGTGCGTTGATGGTCACCATGGCGGGTATCGCCGCCGGGCTCAGAAACACCGGTTAGAGAGGTAGCGATGACAGTGAATGCCCACGATGTGCTGGCGTTCTGGTTCGACGAGCTGACGCCGGCCCAGTGGTTCAGGAAGGACGCCCGGCTCGATCGTGCTATCGACGAGCGCTTTGGCACGCTGCACGCCAAGGCGCTTGCCTGCGAATGTTACCCTTGGCGCGAAACGCCCCAGGGGCGACTGGCGGAAATCATCGTGCTCGATCAGTTTTCGCGCAACATCCATCGTGGCCTGCCAGGGGCCTTTGCCGCCGACTCGCTGGCATTGGGCCTGGCCCAGGAGGCGGTGCGAGTAGGCGCCGATCAGACTCTGGGCCGCGCGCAGAAGGCCTTTCTCTACATGCCCTACATGCACAGTGAATCCGCCTTGATCCACGAGCAGGCCGAGCAGCTTTTCAACCAGCCCGGGCTTGAAAGAAACTTCGAGGTCGAGCTCAAGCACAAGGTGATTATCGAGCGCTTCGGCCGCTACCCGCACCGCAACGACGCGCTGGGGCGAATCTCTACCGATGAGGAGCGTCGCTTTCTCAAAGAACCCGGCTCCTCGTTTTAATCCTTCACACGCAAGCCAGGCGTTTTATGTCGCTTAGAAAATCTACTCGAATCAATAAATACATCAGCGAAAGCGGGCTATGCTCGCGCCGCGAGGCCGACCGCTACGTGGAGCAGGGCAACGTGTGGATCAACGGCCGCCGCGCGGGTACTGGCGATCAGGTGGTGCCCGGGGATCTGGTCAAGGTAAATGGCCAGGAGATCGAGCCCCAGGAAGAAGAGGATCTCGTGCTCATTGCGCTGAACAAGCCGGTGGGGATCGTAAGCACCACCGAATCCAGCGAAAAGGACAATATCGTCGATTTCGTCAAGCACGGCGTGCGTATTTTTCCCATCGGTCGGCTGGACAAGGATTCCCAGGGGCTGATCTTTCTGACCAACAACGGGGACCTGGTCAACAAGGTACTGCGGGCCGACAACAACCACGAAAAAGAGTACCGGGTGACGGTGAACAAGCCGCTCACCGACGAATTCATCGAGGGCATGCAACAAGGCGTGCCCATTCTGGGTCAGGTCACCAAAAAGTGCCGGGTGGAGAAGGTCTCCACCTTCGTATTCACTATTACGCTGGTACAGGGGTTGAACCGACAGATCCGACGCATGTGCGAGTACTTCGGGTTCGAGGTGACCGAGCTTGTGCGCACGCGGATCATGAACGTTTCGCTCAAGGGGCTGGCGCTGGGTGACTGGCGCGATCTGACCCCGAAGGAGATCGAACGCATCGTCGCACTGACCCAGGGCTCGGCCGCCGCCGCGCCCCCCAGCTCCGCCAAGCCCAAGACGAAACCGGCCGCACAGAAAGGAGCAAGAGCGTCCAGGGGCAAACCCGGTACACAGCCCAAGGGGACGGGTAAAGCTGCCTCGGGCAAGGCGCGGCCCAGCGTGAAAGGCAAGCCTGGCGGGGCCGGCAAGGCGCCCTTGAAAGCGAAGCCGAAAGCATCGGGCAAATCTGCCGCGCAGGACAAGCGTGCCGGCAAACCTTCCAGCAAGGGACGCCCTGGGGCTAGACCGGTGCGCGGCAAGCCTGCGCGTTCCAAGGGCAAGCGCTAAGCCCTTAGAGCCTGGTTGGCGCGTCGCTTTTTACATGATAGTTAATTTCCATTAACAATCAGAATGTTGCACTGAGATAAAGTTGTGGAAAGACGTGGCTAATCCAGAAGAGAGTGACTAATGTAATAAGACCTTGATAGCAACGGAGGGTCTTTCAATGGTGAAGAGCGAACTTCAGGATGCCACGATCTATACCCAGGATGGGGACGTTTTCGGTACGGTGTCCGACGCAAGCGCTGAAACCAAGGTCGAAGTGTTGAAGTCTGACGAGAGCCGCGTCTGGATCGAAAGGCATCACCTGAGACAACAGCAGGATCGGTGGGTCTTGAAAGAGAACTATTCGGTTTATTCGGCCGACGAACTCCACATGACCGAAAGTGAGGTCGATGAAACGGTAGAGGATACGTTTCCCGCCAGCGACCCGCCCTCGTTTACGCCCGAGGACAAGGACGAAGGTCGTTAAGTCGCCTTGCGCATATTCATGAACTGACACATATCCAGGATATCGTGCCGAGCGCCGCTTTCAAGGGCGCTCGGCTTTTTTACGTCGGCTCAGCTTATTCAGTCGAGCAGGAAATTGGCAATCAGCTCTCTGCCGCCTTCGGTGGCGAAGGATTCCGGGTGAAACTGGATACCGTGAATCGGGTAGTCGCGGTGCTTGACGCCCATCAGCTCAAACTCTCCTGCCGTCTGCCAGCGCTCGCGTTCGGCAAAGCTGTCCGCGCTTAGCGCACCCACCGTGGCAGTCACTTCCAGGCATTCCGGCAGCGAGGCCGCATCCGCAATCAGCGAGTGATAGCGCATCACTTCAAGCTGATCCGGCACCCCCTTGAATACCGAGTCGCCGTTGTGATTGATCGGGCTGATCTTGCCATGCATGGGCAGCGGTGCCTTGATCACCTGGCCGCCGAAGACATGCACGATACCCTGCATGCCCAGGCATACCCCCAGAAGCGGCGTCGTAGGCCCCAGCTTTTCGATGACATCAGAACAGACGCCAAAATAGCGAGGATCATCCGGCGAGCCGGGGCCTGGCGAAATGATGATCCGATCCGCCTTCAACGCCTTGATCGCCTCGAAATCGATCTGGTCGTTGCGCTTGACCACCACCTCGAAGTGGGAGAGGGCACCCCGGTTTTTTTCCAGGCTCAGGATCTCACCAATGAACTGATACAGGTTATAGGTGAAGGAGTCGTAGTTATCGATGATCAGCACCTTCATGCGGGGCTCTCCGTATCCATAAAGGGGGCCAGGGCCTTGCGTGTACCGGCGAACTTGCGACGAATTTCCTCGTACTCGTCCTCGGCGTTGGAGTCGTACACGTTGCCGCCACAGGTCTGGACGTACGCGCGCTCACCATTGACGAACACGGTGCGAATGGGAATGGCGAAGGTGCAGTCACCGTTGAACGAGAACTGGCCTACCGCGCCGCCGTAAGGCCCGCGCCCGTCGGTTTCCAGATCATCGATGATCTTCATTGCCTCGATCTTCGGCGCGCCGGTGAGGGTGCCGGCGGGAAAGTTGCTGGCCAGTGCCGTGAACATGTCCTCGTTGGGGTCGATGATGCCGACGATCTCGCTGGAGATATGCTGCACGTGGCTGAAACGCTTGATATCCATGAGGCTTCGTACCTTGACCGTGCCAAACCGCGCCACGCGACCAATATCGTTGCGGTGAAGATCCACGATCATGTTGTGCTCGGCGATCTCCTTGGGGTCGTTCAAGAGTCTGCGTGCAAGCTGGGTGTCCTCCTGTTCGGTTTTACCGCGCAGGGTGGTGCCTGCCAGCGGAAAGGTCTCCATCTCGCCCTGGCGCAAGCGAAAGAGCAGCTCCGGGCTTGCCCCGATCAGGCGCTGCTCGCCGAACTTCACGTAATACATCTGCGGCGAGGGGTTGATGCGCCGGAGCTCACCGTAAAGTGCCAGGGTGTCGCCCTCGATGCGAAAGCGTTTTTTGAACCCCACTTCGCACTGAAATATCTTGCCGTCGATGATGTCCTGCTTCACCTTGGTGACCGCTCGGGCGTGCTCTTGCTGGCTCATGGTGTCGCCCAGCGCGGTAATCTTCAAGGCGCCGGGCGTTACTACATCGGCCTCGATCAGGTCCTGAAGAAACTCGAAGCGGCTGTTATCGAAATAGAAGTAGGTGACCTCGCCGGTCATCTTGTCGAGAATCAGCCCATCCTTGTAAAGACCGAAGCGGAAGGTGTCGAAGTCCTCACTGGCCTTCAGGGTCAGCGAGGGCTCGAAATACTGCATGGCGTCGTACCCCAGGTAGCCGCAAAGGCCACCGGCGTACTTGCGAGAGATGATGTTCTGCGGCATCAGCGAGCGTAAAAGCGCATAGGGATTGTCGCTTGCATAGGTGTTCTTCTCGCCGTCCCGGTGCTCGATGGCAAGCGTTTGTCCATTGGCGTAGATCTGATACTCCGGGTCGAAGCCGATAATCGAATGGCGCGCCATGTGGCTGTCTTCACCTAGAGATTCCAGCATGTAGCAGTTATCGAAAGCGCGCTCGATTTTCTGGAAAAGCGCGAAGAAATCGCAGTCGGCAGCCAGCGTGACGTAGTGAGGCTTGCGTGGCAGCGTGAAAGGGGCAGGGCCGGCACTCATGGAAGTTCCTTGTGCGAAGCGGTAGGGGGAAGAAACGCTCTGGCGCCGCGGGACACCGTGGCGATACCCACGCCCAGGGCCTCGGCAATCTTGCGATGCGGCACGCCCTCGCTCAAGAGCTTAAAAATTTGCAGTCGTTTACTGATTTCTTGATACTCTGAAGGCGTTAGCAGGCTATCTAATGCGCTGTCCATTGCCTCGGCAGAATCGACGCCGAGCAGATGGCGTACCAGCTGCGCCTTGTAATCATCTTCCGGCGGTGCTTCGAAAGCGTTGACAGACGTCTGTCCAGATGCTTTTTCGGGTAGTTGTTCGGATGCTTTTTCAATCATTTTGCCAGGCACTATTCAACGCCTCTTCAGGTATGTACTAGCGTACTAGTACATATTTTTCGCCGTTCTTTGTCAAGGCATTCTTATAGTTACAGGACGTTAAACCGCGTCGAGGGAGTCAATGACCCACTACTTCATTCAAGCCTTCATCTATCTACTGGCCGCGGTGATTGCCGTGCCGCTGGCCAAGCGTTTCGGGCTCGGCTCGGTACTGGGCTATCTCGTGGCCGGCGTGATCATCGGCCCGTTTCTGGGGCTGGTGGGGCAGGAAACCGATACCATCCAGCATTTCGCCGAGTTCGGCGTGGTGATGATGCTGTTTCTGGTCGGTATGGAGCTTGACCCCAAGAGCCTCTGGGCCATGCGGGTACGTTTACTGGGCCTGGGCGGGCTGCAGGTGATGCTCACGGCCTCGATGGGCGCGCTTATCGGCTGGGCGCTGAACGAAGCGTGGCAGACATCGCTCGCGCTGGGGCTGATATTTGCGCTTTCCTCTACGGCGATCGTGTTGCAAACCCTCAATGAGAAAGGGCTTGCCAAGACCGAGGGCGGGCGCAGTGCGTTCTCCATTCTGCTTTTTCAGGATATGGCGGTCATTCCCATTCTGGCATTGATACCGCTGCTGGCCATGTCCGGTATCGATTCCGCTGGCGGGCAGGCAAGCCACGATAGTTTCGATCTCGTCTCGAGCCTGCCGGGCTGGGCCCATGCGCTGGTGGTGATCGGCGCCATCGGTCTGGTCATCGGTGCAGGCTATTTTCTGGGGCCGCTGCTCTTTCGTTATGTGGTGCGCTCGGGGCTTCGCGAGATTTTTACCGCCAGCGCCCTGATGGTGGTAATCGGTATTGCCGCCCTGATGGGGCTTGTCAATCTATCACCTGCGCTGGGGGCGTTTCTGGCCGGCGTCGTGCTGGCCAACAGCGAGTTCAAGCACGAGCTCGAAGCCAATATCGAGCCGTTCAAGGGCTTGCTGCTCGGGCTTTTCTTCATCACCGTGGGGGCGGGCATCAATTTCGACGTTCTGGTCGATGAGTGGCTTTCCATCATGCTCCTGGGGCTTGGCGTGATGGTCGTGAAAGCGTTGGTGCTGATCGGCCTGGCGTGGGCTTTCAATATTCGTGCCAGCAACGGCTGGCTGATGACGCTGAGCCTGGCCCAGGCCGGGGAATTCGGCTTCGTACTGCTGACCTACAGCCGGCAAAACAGCGTCATCGGCCAGGAACTCGCCGAGCTTCTTTCCCTGGTCGTGGCGTTCACCATGTTCTTGACGCCGCTCTTGTTCATCGTCTTCGACAAGGTGGTGGTGCCTCGCTACCGGGGAGACCGACAACAGCCCCGAGACGCCGACGAGTTCGATGAGCAGTCGCCGGTCATCGTGGCCGGAACCGGTCGTTTTGGACAGATCGTCTGCCGATTACTGCGGGCCAACGACGTACCTCTGGTGGCGCTGGATCTGGAGCTTAGCCAGATCGAGAACGCCCGGCGCATTCATATCAAGAGCTTTTTTGGCGATGCCAGCCGTTCCGATCTACTTGATCGGGCGGGTATCGAGAAAGCACGACTTCTGGTCGTGGCAATCGATGATCTCGAGCGGGCGATCCAGATCGTTCGCCACGTCAAGCAATACTACCCCAACGTCTGGGTGCTGGCGCGAGCCTTTGACCGGGGCCATGGATATCGGTTGCGCGAGGCCGGCGCGGATGATGTCATCAGTGAAACCTATCATTCGGCCCTGGAGCTTGGCAGCCATGCGCTCACGGCATTGGGCGTACACCCCATGCGTGCCAAGCAGATGGCCTGGGCCTTTGTACAAAACGAAGATGCCCATGACGACGAGCTTTTCGAGGCCTGGAAAGAGATCGAAGGAAATCAGGGGATAAGTCGACGCTACGGCGAGCTGTTCATGCTGCTGGAAGAGGCGCTGAGTAATGCGATGGACGAACAGGAGGGCGATCCGCAGCAAGCGGATGTTCCGATATGGACCGTGCCGCTGGACGAGCCGGAAACCAGACGCTAGAACGGTAAATGAACCGAGGCGCTGAGCTGGTTCAGGTGGCTGAGCATGGGGTTGTCCACACGCTCGTATTCCAGGCGGCTGACCATGCGCTTGAGGGTCACGGTGGCTCCAAAGCCCTGCAGCATGGCGGTGCCGCCTTCGCTGCCTTCAAGCTCGTTCTCGCCACGCCATTCGGTGAGTCCGGACTTGGCGTATACGCTGAACGCGCCCATGCGAATTCCGGCGACCAGCGCGCCGCCCAGGCTAAGAGTATCCTGGATCAGCGGGGCGACGCTCGAGCTTGTAAAGACCTCTTCGCTTTCGCGGTACGCAATCTCCGCGCCGATATCAAACTGGGGAAAGCGCCAGGGAGTGAAGCCTGCGGTCAGCCGGAACCCGGAGGTATAGCTGTCGATACTGTTGAGGTTGCTGCCTTCGAGCACCACGCCGTTATCCAGCGCCATCATCTCGCTATCCGGGGTGGTGTAGGCCATGGGGAGTAGCTCGGTGCTGACGAAGCTACTGCCATTGGCAAGGCAGACCAAGGGGGCAGAGGTACCCAGAACGCTGCATAGAAGGGTGCTTGCCAAGCGGTTTGCTGGCATTTTTATATCCTTTATAAAAGCCAAGTCCCCACCAAGCCTAGCAACGCGCGCTGATTTCGACCACGTTAATTGCACGATTCGCCAGATTTTCCAGCAAATTTCTGCCCATGCTGGAAAAACGCTCGCCAAACACCCATTCAGGTGAAAGCACCGGCGTGCTGTTCTGTGACTTCTCCTTGTCACTCTGGCGCGCGCGCCACGCCCGGGCGTCATTGCTTAGATCCTCTACGGCGAGCGCATCGAATCCGCAGGTTTCGAGCCTGTCCATAAGCGCCTGCAGGGTCACAAGGTGCGAGTGCGTCTGAGTCGCAGCCCAAGGCACCGGGAAGTGAAGCCCGACCGACGTATCCCCACGAGTGATCTCGTGCATGACCACCTTGCCGCCGGGGCGCAGTACCCGGCGGGTTTCGTCCATTACCGGGGCGAGTTCAGGCATGTTCATCAGGCTATGCTGGAAAACCACTGCATCGAAGGTATCGCTTTCAAAAGGCAGCCGGCGGGCATCGCCGGTCACCACGAAGGCGTTACTTGTCTGGGTGCCAAGTCTGGCAAGGGCGCGATTCAGCGCGTTGAAGCGGTGGGTAATATCCACCCCGATCATGTGAAAGCCCAGGGAAGTTCCCAGGCGCATCAAGCCGCCAAGTCCTGAGCCGATATCCAGTACGCGGGGGTGCTGGGCCGGATTCAGCAGCTTCAAAAGCCGTTGCGAGGCGTTGATTCCCCCGATATGCAGCTGGTCCAGCGGCGCCAGCTGGTAGGGTGTGGCGCCGTCAGGGTAGTGGCGACGGATCTGCTCCAGCACCTGTGTATCGCGAAGACCCTGCTGGTAATGCATGGCAAGCGAAGGCGAGGTGCTCACGACAGCGTCGCTCCATCAAGCCCCAGCTCCTGGGTGGAAATTTCGCGCATCTTGAACTTCTGGATCTTGCCCGTCACCGTCATGGGAAACTCCTCGACGAACTTGAAGTAGCGCGGAATCTTGAAGTGGGTGATCCTGCTCTGGCAGAACTCACGCAGCGCCTCGCCGGTAATCTCCCCGGCATCCGGGGTGAGCCTGACCCAAGCCACCAGCTCTTCGCCGTATTTCTCGTCGGGTACGCCGGTGACCTGAACGTCGGCAATCGCCGGGTGAGTGTAAAGAAACTCCTCGATCTCCTTGGGGTAGACGTTCTCGCCACCGCGAATCACCATGTCCTTGATGCGCCCCACGATCTGCACGTAACCCTCGTCATCCATGGTGGCCAGGTCGCCGGTATGCATCCAGCCGGCGTCGTCTATGACCTCGGAAGTGGCCTTGTCATTGTTCCAGTAGCCCAGCATGACGCTGTAGCCTCGGGTGCAAAGCTCACCGATCGCGCCTCGGGGCAAAATGGTGCCGCTGCCGGGGTCGACGATCTTGCTTTCCAGGTGCGGCTGGGTGCGGCCCACCGTCGAGACCCGCTTTTCGATAGGATCGTCGGCGCCGGTCTGGGTCGAGACCGGGCTGGTCTCGGTCATGCCGTAGGCGATCTGTACGCCTTTCATGTTCATCTTGTGGATGACCTGCTTCATGATCTCGGCAGGACAGATCGAGCCTGCCATCACGCCGGTGCGAAGTGATGACAGATCCATCTGGCCGAACTCCGGGTGGCCCAGCTCGGCGATGAACATGGTGGGCACGCCAAAAAGCGCAGTGGCTCTTTGCTCGTGCACCGCTTTGAGCACCTTGCCAGGGTCGAAGCCTTCATCCGGGTAGATCATCGCAGCGCCATGGGTCACGCAGCCAAGATTGCCCATCACCATGCCAAAGCAGTGATAGAGCGGTACGGGAATGATCAGGCGGTCCTGGCTGGTAAAGCCCATGCTCTCGGCGACGAAAAAACCGTTGTTCAGAATGTTGTGGTGAGAAAGCGTGGCGCCCTTGGGAAAGCCCGTGGTGCCCGAGGTGTACTGAATATTGATCGGATCGTCGAACTGAAGTGCTGCCTGACGCGAGTTCACGTCGTCCTGGTCGACGCGCTCGGCCTCATTCATGAAATCTGCCCAGCGCCACATGCCCGCGTGCTGTACTTCGCTCAAGTTGATGACGCATTGAAGGCTGGAAAGCCGGGAAGACGCGAGCCGGCCCTTTTCGCAGGTTTCAAGCTCCGGGGCCAGATCATAAAGCATGCCGCGATAGTCGGAGTTCTTGAAACGATCGGCACAGATCAGATAGCGCGCGCCGGACTGATTCAGCGCGTACTCGAGCTCGTGGGTGCGGTAGGCGGGGTTGATATTCACCAGAATCGCGCCGATCTTGGCGGTGGCGAACTGGGTCAGCGTCCACTCGGCGCAGTTGGGCGCCCAGATACCCACCCGGTCGCCGCACTGTACTCCCAGAGCCAGAAGCGCTCGGGCGCAGCGGTTCACCGCGTCATGCAGCTCGCGATAGCTTAGATGGATGTCCTGATGCAGCACGATCAGAGCATCGTTGTCTGGATACCGAGCGGCGATCTGATCGAACTTGTCGCCGATGGTCATGCCCAGCAGCGGCTTGTCGGCGGTGCTGCTGGCATAGCTGGGCAGAGGAGGGACGTTGAGTGCCATGGTGTTCTCCGAATCTTGTTGTTGTGCCGTCGGTAAGGTAATCAGCAGTATTTAGATGGCTCGATCAAGGTGTCTTCGGGCCTGGGCGACCTTGGAGCCGGGCGCGCGGCCCAGCTTGCCGGTAATCCAGGTGCCAGTCTCGATCACCGCCTGAAGGTCGACACCCGTCTCGATGCCCAGGCCTTCCAGCAGATAGACCACGTCTTCGGTCGCGACATTTCCCGAAGCGCCCTTGGCATAAGGACAGCCGCCCAGACCTGCGGTGGCCGTGTCGATCACGCTGACGCCTTCTTCGAGCACCGCATACAGGTTGGCAATCGCCATGGCGTAGGTATCGTGAAAGTGGGCGGCCAGCCGGTCCACGGGTATGTACTGACCCACGGCGTCGATCATTCGCCTGGCCGCAAGCGGGGTGCCCACGCCGATGGTGTCGCCCAGGGATATCTCAAAACAGCCCATGTCAAATAAAGCCTTGGCTACCTGAGCGACTCTTCCCGGTGCGATATCCCCCTCGTAGGGGCAGCCCAGCACGCAGGACACATACCCCCGCACGCGCACGCCGGCACCCTGAGCGCGCTCGAGCACCGGCTCGAAGCGCGCAAGGGACTCGGCGATCGAACAGTTGATGTTCTTCTGCGAGAAGGTTTCCGAGGCGGCGCCAAACACAGCCACCTCATCAACCCCCGCCGCCAGGGCATTTTCCAGCCCCTTGAGGTTGGGCGTCAGCGCCGAGTACACCACGCCGGGGGTGCGGGTAATGCCGCGCATGACTTCATCCGCGTCGCCCATTTGCGGCACCCACCTGGGCGAGACGAAACTGGCCGCCTCGATATGAGTAAGCCCGGCCCGGGCCAGACGCTCGATCAGCTCGATCTTGGTGGCGGTGGGCACCATGGCGCCGGGCTCGTTCTGAAGCCCGTCCCGGGGGCCCATTTCCACCAGGCGTACGCGTTTGGGTAGCGCCATGTCGATCTCCTCGTCTTTTCAGGGAAGGCTGTCTTCAAGGTCTGTCTTCAGCGGCAAAATCGAGCAGCACATCGCCCTGGCCGACGCTGTCACCGGCGGTGAAGCGGAAGTGCTCGACCACGCCGTTCGCCGGCGCGCTCAGCGTATGCTCCATCTTCATTGCCTCCATCACCATCAGCGGCATACCTTTTTCGACTGGCGTGCCGGGCTCTACCAGCAGCGCAACCACCGTACCGTGCATGGGTGCGGTAAGGTTGGCGGCCACCTCATGGGCGGCGTGATTCAGCGCGTCCAGACGCTGCCAGCCAAGCCGCGTTTCGCCATCGATACCGGCCAGCACCAGGGTATCGCCCTCCATCTGGGCCTGGTAGCGCTGGCGGTGGCCGTCCAGGGTGATGGCTACCGCATCGCCTGGAAGAGCAGCGAGCGCACCTGAAAATTGCTCGCCCTGAACGCTTAACGTCCAGCCGGTCTGCGGGGCTGTTCGGGTGGCTTCCACCGTCACGGCGTCAGGGTCTTCAAGAGTCGCGGCCAGGGCGATACGCACTTTCTGCGAGGCGTTCAGACGAAAGCCGTCAGCGCGCTCCCAGGGTGAACTCTGTCTTGCGGCTGTCTGGTTCGAGAGCAGGTGCAGCGCCAAGAGGGCGGCGCGGGCGTAGGCCTGGGGCGTAATATCGGGCCGAGCGAAGAGGGCCTCGGCGTGGCGCTCGATGAAGCCGGTATCCAGCGCCTGCGCCTTGAAGGCCGGATGGCTGGCCAAACGCTGCAGAAACGCTCGATTGGTCACCACGCCTTGCACGTCCAGCGCGGCCAACGCTCGGTTGAGAGTGGCCAGAGCGGCCTTGCGATCCGGCCCGTGAACAATCAGCTTGGCGAGCATCGGATCGTAGTACATCGAGACCGTATCCCCGCTTTCCACGCCGCTGTCCAGGCGCACCTGGGCGCTGTCCAGGCCCGCGCCCTCCAGATCCAGCGCAAAGCGGGTGAGGGTGCCGGTAGCGGGCAGGAAATCCTGAGCCGGGTCCTCGGCGTACAGACGCGCCTCGAAGCTATGGCCTGTGAGGGTCAGCTCGTGCTGGGCGCAGGGGAGTGGCTCGCCCATGGCCACGCGCAGCTGCCACTCGACCAGATCCTGGCCGGTGACCATCTCGGTGACCGGGTGCTCCACCTGAAGGCGGGTGTTCATCTCCATGAAGTAGAACGCACCATCGGTGTCGAGCAGAAATTCAACGGTGCCCGCGCCCACGTAGCCGATCTCCTGGGCGGCGCGCACGGCCGCACTCCCCATGGCCTCGCGCAACTGGGCGGTCATGCCTGGCGCGGGGGCTTCTTCCAGCACCTTCTGGTGGCGGCGCTGAATGCTGCAGTCGCGCTCGAAAAGGTACACCCCGTTGCCGTGGTTATCGCAGAACACCTGCACTTCCACATGGCGGGGCTTGACCAGATACTTTTCGATGAGCATGCGGTCATCACCGAAAGAGGCTTTCGACTCGCGTCGGCAGCCCTCGAGTGCGGCCTGGAAGGCGTCTGGGCTCTCGACCACGCGCATACCCTTGCCGCCACCGCCGGCGCTGGCTTTCAGCATCACCGGGTAGCCGATACGGTCGGCCTCTGCGTGTAATCGGTCGTCCTCCTGGTTTTCGCCGTGATAACCCGGCACCAGCGGCACGTTGGCGTTGGCCATGCGCGTCTTGGCCGCGGATTTATCACCCATGGCGGCAATCGCTGTGGCGGGCGGGCCGACGAAGGTAATGCCCGAGCGCTCCAGAGCATCTACAAAGCGGCCGTTTTCGGACAAAAACCCATAGCCGGGATGCACCGCGCCACTGCCGCTTTGCCGGGCAGCCTTTATCACCACATCGATATCCAGGTAGCTTTCCCGGGCGGGAGCTGGGCCTAGCCGAATGGCCTCGTCGGCTTCGCGCACGTGGCGGGCATTCGCGTCGGCGTCGGAGTAGACCGCCACGGTCTTGAGCCCCAGGCGGCGCGCGGTGCGCATGACCCGACAGGCAATCTCGCCCCGGTTGGCCACCAGCAGCGTATCGAACTTATTGGATGTTGTGCTCATGGGCACTCCCGGGCGTTATCGTTGTTCATCGATGGGCTTCCAGGTCGGCGGGCGCTTTTCGAAAAAGCTCGCGAGTCCTTCCTGGCCCTCGTGGCTCACGCGAAGGCTGGCGATCACTTGGCAGGTTTTCTCCCGGGTCGCATCACACTCCGGAGCCTGCTCGACCACCTCCAAAAGCGCTTTCGTCGCGCGCTGCGCCTGAGGCGAGCCCGTCAGCAGTGTCTGGATCATCGCTGTCACGGCCTCATCCAGCGTCTCGGCTTCGGTTACCTGGTGGGCCAGGCCCAGCGCCTGGGCCGTATCGGCATCAATGACCTCGGCGCTCAGCGCGTAACGACGCATTTGTCGGGCGCCGATGGCGCGCTGCACGTAAGGGCTGATCACCGCCGGCGACAGGCCGATCTTGACTTCCGAAAGACAGAAACTGGCCGTGCGTGAGGCGATGACCACATCACAGCAGGCCGCAAGGCCGACCGCGCCGCCAAACGCTGCGCCCTGAACCCGACAGAGGGTGGGGCAGGGAAGCCGATCCAGCCGGTGCATCAGATCAGAAAGCTTGCGTGAGTCCGCAAGGTTATCTTCCCGGCTATAGGCCACCATGCGCTTCATCCAGTGAAGGTCCGCCCCGGCGGAGAAGCTCTTGCCTTCGGAGCAGAGCACCAGAACGCGCACCTCGCCTTGCTCGATGGGTATCAAAAGCGATGTCAGGTGCTCGATCAGCTCACCAATCAGGTGATCGTCAAAGGCGTTATGAACCTCCGGGCGCGCGAGGCGCAGGGTGGCCACGCCGTCATCGATGGTCAGTGTCGAATACGTCATGGCGCTCTCACATCCTGAACACGCCAAAGCGTGTCTCTTCGATCTCTGCATTCATGGCCGCGGCAAGCGACAGCCCCAGGACATCGCGGGTCTGCAACGGGTCGATCACGCCGTCATCCCAGAGCCTTGCACTTGCGTACATCGGGTGGCCCTGGTGCTCGTACTGCTCCCGGGTAGGCTGCTTGAAAGCCTCTTCATCCTCTGCCGACCACGCCCGGCCTTCGCGCTCATGCTGCTCGCGCTTGACCTGGGCCAGCACGCCGGCAGCCTGCTCGCCGCCCATCACGGAAATACGTGCATTGGGCCACATGAACAGCAGGTTGGGATCGTAGGCGCGCCCGCACATGCCGTAGTTGCCAGCACCGAAACTGCCGCCGATCAGCACGGTGAACTTGGGTACCTTGGCGCAGGCCACGGCAGTAACCAGCTTGGCGCCGTGCTTGGCAATGCCTTCGTGCTCGTAGGTTGATCCGACCATGAAGCCGGTGATGTTCTGCAGAAACACCAGCGGAATCTTGCGCTGGGCGCACAGCTCGATAAAGTGCGCCCCCTTCACCGCGCTTTCCGAAAACAGCACGCCGTTGTTGGCCACTATCCCCACCGGGTGGCCGTGAATATGCGCAAAGCCGGTGACCAGGGTATCGCCGTAATAGCGCTTGAATTCGTCAAGATCCGAGCCGTCGACAAGTCGGCCGATCACCTCGCGCACATCAAAGGGCTTCTTGAGGTCTGTACCCACGATGCCGTAAAGCTCGGCAGGGTCGAGCGTGGGTGGCTCCGCGGGCTTCATGGCAAGTCGGCCGCGCTTTTGCCAGTTCAGCCTTGAAACGCAGGCGCGGGCGAGTTGCAGGGCGTGCATGTCGTTTTCCGCATAGTGGTCCGCCACGCCGCTGACCTTGGCGTGCACGTCTGCGCCGCCCAAGGCCTCGGCGCTGATACTCTCGCCGGTGGCGGCTTTTACCAAGGGCGGGCCGCCCAGAAAGATCGTGCCCTGCTCCCGCACGATGATCGACTCGTCCGCCATGGCGGGCACGTAGGCGCCACCGGCGGTGCAGGAACCCATCACCACGGCAATCTGCGGAATGCCTTCGGCGGACATCGTTGCCTGGTTGTAGAAGATGCGTCCGAAGTGGTCGCGGTCCGGGAAGACTTCATCCTGGCGGGGCAGAAAGGCGCCGCCGGAATCGACCAGATAAATGCACGGCAAACGGTGCTTGCGGGCGATCTCCTGGGCGCGCAGGTGTTTTTTCACGGTGAGCGGAAAGTAGGTACCGCCCTTGACCGTGGCGTCGTTGGCGACAATCACGCACTCCACGCCTTTCACCCGGCCGATGCCGGTGATTACGCCCGCCGCAGGTACGTCGCTTTCGTACACCTTGTACGCGGCCAGCGCCGAGAACTCCAGAAAGGGTGCGCCTTCGTCAATCAGATGATCGATGCGGTCGCGCACGAAAAGCTTGCCCCGACTTTCATGGCGTTCGCGGGCGGCCTGGCCGCCGCCCTGGGCGAGGGTGTCGGTCAGCTCATGGAGCTTGCCGACCTCATGTCGCAGGGCGGCCTCGTTGGTCTGAAAAAGCTCGCTGCGCGGATTGATGTGGGTGGTTATGGTACTCATCGCGCCCCCTTACCGACTTTCGCTGAAGAGTTCACGGCCGATCAGCATGCGGCGAATCTCGCTGGTGCCCGCGCCTATCTCGTAAAGTTTGGCATCGCGCAAGAGCCGCCCGGTGGGGTATTCGTTGATATAGCCATTGCCACCGAGCAGCTGAATGGCGTCCAGCGCCACCTGGGTGGCCTTTTCGGCGCAGTAGAGAATCACCCCGGCGGCGTCCTTGCGCGAGGTCTGGTTACGATCGCAGGCGCCCGCCACGGCATACAGATACGCTCGGCAGGCGTTGAGCGTGGTGTACATGTCCGCCACCTTGCCCTGTACTAACTGAAACTCGCCGATGGACTGGTCGAACTGCTTACGCTCGTGAATGTAGGGCACGACCACATCCATGGCCGCCTGCATGATGCCGACCGGCCCGGCGGCCAGTACGGTGCGCTCGTAATCGAGGCCGCTCATCAGAACGCTTACGCCTTTGCCCACCTCGCCCAGCACGTTTTCCGCGGGTACTTCACAATTCTGGAACACCAGCTCGCAGGTGTTGGAGCCGCGCATGCCCAGCTTGTCGAGCTTCTGCGCGGTGGAGAATCCGGGCATGCCCTTTTCGATCAGGAAAGTGGTGATGCCCTTGGAACCCGCCTCCGGATCGGTCTTGGCGTAGACCACCAGCACATCGGCGTCGGGGCCGTTGGTAATCCACATCTTGTTGCCGTTGAGGATGTACGTGTCGCCCCTTTTCTCGGCGCGAAGCTTCATGGAGACGACGTCCGATCCCGCCCCGGGCTCGGACATGGCAAGCGCACCGATATGCTCGCCGCTGATGAGCCCGGGTAGATACTTCTCCTTTTGCTCGGCAGTGGCATTACGCTTGATCTGGTTGACGCACAGATTGGAATGGGCACCAAACGAAAGGGCGACCGAGGCGCTGGCGCGCGATATCTCTTCCATTGCAATACAGTGGGCCAGATAGCCCATTCCACTGCCGCCATCCTCTTGTGACACGGTAATGCCCAGAAGGCCCATGTCGCCGAACTTCTTCCATAATTCATTGGGAAAGGCGTTATCGCGGTCGATCTGTGCCGCGAGCGGGGCAATTTCACTGGCCGCAAAGGCATTGACCTCGCGGCGCAGCATGGTCATGTCCTCGTCCAGGCCGAAATCGAGTTCTGAATAGAGAGAATGCATGGCGATCACCTGAATTGTTGAATTGCTTGTTGAGTAGGTAATGTCGGGTGCCGTTTGTCTTAACCCGAGGCGCTGGCGCGCTCCTCGTCGGCTTGTTTCTGGCTGAGTTCTTCCAGCGCCTGACGGCAGCGAATTTCCGCACTTTCCAGTTCAAGCTGCACCATGGTGATGTCCTTCATCTGTTGCTCGAGTGCCGCCCGGCGCTCGCTGATCTTGCTCAGCATCAGGTGAAGCTGCTTTTCACTGCCGCTTCGGGTCTCGTCCCAAAGCTCGAACAGCTCACGAATCTCGGCAAGCGAAAGGCCCAGGCGCTTGCCGCGCAGAATCAGCTTGAGGCGTACCCGGTCCTTGCTGCTGTAGATGCGCGTTTGCCCGCGGCGGGTAGGGCGGAGCAGCTCCTGGTCTTCATAGAAACGAATGCTGCGGGTGGTCACGTCAAATTCGTTGGCCAGTTCGCTGATCGAGTAGGTTCTGCTCATTATCGAAATTCTCATCCAAAGGGGCTGTTCCCATGGAACACTGCCATTGAGGCTAAAACAAGTTGACGTTAACGTAAAGCAGTCATTGCACGTATATAAACATGAGGGAAGCGAAAGAAACCCATATTTAACAGAATCTTGGCACCTAATTGAGCGCTGACGCCCATATCGATAGACCAAAGTTGTAATTGTAATTATCCACGCGAGGTTGCTAGTTTGAAGCTGCACTTTACGTTCAGGTAAAGATGCACAGCCCGCTAACAAAAATAATTCCCGGGCAGACGCTCGATAACCGATACCTCGCCTTCGTATCAAGCCCGTACCCGATACGACACAAGAACAACAGAGGACTGGCACACCATGAGAACCGCTACTTCACCCGCTTCTGCAGCGGTGCTTGAAACGCGTGGCCTGACCAAGAGCTTTCGCGGCTTCACGGCGGTGGATGACGTCAACCTGAGTGTGCAGGAAGGTCACATCCATGCGCTGATCGGCCCCAACGGCGCCGGCAAGACCACCGTCTTCAACCTGCTCACCAAGTTCCTGCCCCCCACCCGGGGCGAAATCCTGTACCGGGGCAAGCCCATCACCTCGCTCAAGGCCAACCAGATTGCCCGGCTGGGGCTGGTGCGCTCGTTTCAGATCTCCGCGGTATTTCCCCACATGACGGCGCTTGAAAACGTCCGTGTGGCGCTTCAACTACGCTTGGGCACCTCGTTTCACTTCTGGAAATCGGAAAAGTCCCTGGATCACCTGAACGAGCGCGCCATGGCCTTGCTTGACGAGGTGGGCCTGGGCGAGTACGCCGACACCCTGACCGTCGAGATGCCCTACGGGCGCAAGCGGGCGCTGGAAGTGGCCACCACACTTGCACTCGACCCGGTGATGCTGTTGCTCGACGAGCCCACCCAGGGCATGGGCGCGGAAGACGTGGACCGCATCGTGGCGCTGATCAAGCGGGTATCGAAGGGGCGTACGGTACTGATGGTGGAGCACAACCTGAGCGTGGTCAGCCGGCTGTGCGATTGCATCACGGTGCTGGCCCGGGGCGCGGTACTGGCCGAAGGCGGCTACGCCAGCGTGTCGAGCGATCCGCTGGTGCGCGAGGCCTACATGGGCAGCGCCGTGGGCGACGCCGAGAAAGCGAGGACCAGCGCATGATGGATACCACGATGGACGCCGCCCCGGCCGCCGCGCCAACCGCTAAAAGCGCTCGGGAAATGATTCGGGTGAAAGACCTGCACGCCTTCTACGGCGAATCGCACATTCTTCACGGGGTCAATTTCGACGTGAAGCAGGGCGAGCTGGTCACGCTTTTGGGCCGCAACGGTGCCGGGCGAAGCACCACCTTGAAAGCCATGATGAACATGGTGGGGCGGCGTACCGGCTCCATCGTGGTCAGCGGCCAAGAAACCCTTTTCATGAAGCCGCACCATATCCCGCGTCTGGGTATCGGCTACTGCCCCGAGGAGCGCGGTATCTTTGCCAGCCTGGACGTGCACGAAAACCTGTTGCTGCCGCCCACGGTCAGCTCCGGCGGCATGAGTCTTGATGATATCTACGCCATGTTCCCCAATCTTTTCGAGCGGCGTAAAAGCCAGGGCACAAGGCTTTCCGGCGGCGAACAGCAGATGCTGGCCATGGCGCGCATCCTGCGTACCGGGGCGCGCATTCTGCTGCTCGACGAAATCACTGAAGGCCTGGCCCCGGTCATCGTGCAGAAGCTCGGCGAAGTGCTGGTGCAGTTGAAAGCCCGCGGCATGACCATCGTGCTGGTCGAGCAGAACTTCCGGTTTGCCGCTCCTCTGGCCGACCGTCATTTCGTGATGGACCACGGCCAGATCGTCGAGGAAATCAGTGCCGCGGCGCTGCCCGCCCGGCGCGAGCATCTCAACTCGATGCTTGGTGTATGAAGCTCAGCACCCTGTAACGCCACATCACAACAACGTCACATCACAACAACAACGGCCTCAGGCCAGGAGACGAACATGACGTTAATCAAGAAGAGACTCGCTGCAAGCCTCGGTATGGCCGCCGCATCCGCGGTGGTCGCCACTACCGCCCAGGCCGAGATAAGCGATAATGAAGTACGCATCGGGTACCTGGCGGATATGTCCGGCACCTATCGGGATCTTGCCGGCCCCGGCGGGCTGACGGCACTCGAGATGGCGGTGGCGGATTTTGGCGGCAGCGTGAACGGCGCACCCATCGTGGTATTCAGCGCCGATGATCGTAACAGCGCCGACGTGGGCGCCAACACCGTGCGCGAGTGGATCGACCAGCGCAACGTCGACATGGTTGCGGGCCTGGTGGCCTCGTCGGTCACCATCGCGGTGACCAAGGTGCTGGCGGAAAATGACCGCCTGGGTCTGGTGTCCGGCTCCGCGGCATCAAGCGTGACCAACGAGCATTGCACGCCGAATCATATTCATTGGGTATACGATACTTACCCGTTGGCCAACGGCACCGCCAGGGCGGTGGTGGAGCAGGGTGGCGACTCGTGGTTTCTGCTCACCGCGGACTATGCCTTCGGCCACGCGCTGGAAGCGGATGTGACTCGTGTGGTGGAAGACAGCGGCGGCGAAATCGTGGGTGGGGTGCGCCACCCGTTCCCGACCAGTGATTTTTCCTCCTACATTCTTCAGGCCCAGGGGTCCGGCGCGAAGATCGTGGGACTTGCCAACGCCGGGGCGGACACGGTCAATGCGATTACCACTGCCAGCCAGTTCGGCATTACACAATCCGGCCAGCAACTGGCGGGGCTTCTGATCTTTCTCAATGATGTGCACGCCCTGGGCCTGGAGGCCACCCAGAACCTGCTGCTCACCACCGGCTGGTACTGGGACATGGACGAGCAGTCCCGGGAGTGGGCGCAGCGCTATTTTGATGAGGTAGGCCGTATGCCCACCATGGTGCAGGCGGGCATCTACTCCAGCACCATGCACTACCTGAAAGCCGTGGAAGCTGCGGGTACTGATGAAGCCCAGGCCGTGCGCGAGCAGATGGCCTCCGAGCCCATCAACGACTTCTTCGCCCGCAACGGGCGCATCCGTGAAGACGGCCGAATGGTGCACGACATGTACCTGGCCCAGGTGAAAACCCCGGAGGAGTCCACCAGCGAGTGGGACCTTTACGAAATCCTCAGCACCATTCCCGCCGAAGAGGCCTATCGCCCGCTTTCCGAAAGCCAGTGCAGCCTGGTGCAGAACTGAGCCGATAACCGTTGAGCACCTTCGTGGGCAGGCCGTCAAAGCGGCTGCCCAAGAGGGCGGCGAGGAGAGTCGTACATGACGATGATATTCGGTGTGCCCATGGCGGTGTTCATGGGCCAGCTGACGCTGGGGTTGGTGAATGGCGCCTTCTATGCGCTTTTGAGTCTGGGGCTGGCAGTCATATTCGGGCTGTTGAAAATCGTCAATTTCGCCCACGGCGCCCAGTACATGCTGGGAGCCTTTGCCGCGCTTCTCGGCTTTCGCTACCTGGGCATCGACTACTGGCTGGCGCTGATTCTGGTGCCACTGGCGATTGGGGGGCTTGGCATGCTGGTGGAGCGTTTTCTGCTGCGCCGCATCGCCCACCTGGATCACCTTTACGGGCTTTTGCTGACCTTCGGCCTGGCGCTGATTTTCGAAGGCACGCTGATCAATCTGTTCGGGGTTTCCGGGGCGCGCTACACCACCCCCGAAATTCTACAGGGCGGGCTCAATCTGGGGTTCATGTTCCTGCCCACCTACCGGGCCTGGGTGCTGGTGGCAGCGCTTGCCATGTGTCTGTTCACCTGGTTCATGATCGAGCGCACTCGCCTTGGCGCCTACCTGCGTGCGGGTACCGAAAACTCACAGCTGATGCAGGCCTTCGGGGTGAACGTACCGCTGCTGATTACCCTGACCTACGGGTTCGGAGTAGGGCTTGCCGCCTTCGCCGGGGTGCTTGCCGCGCCGCTTTACCCGGTGGCGCCCACCATGGGCTCGAGCCTTTTGATCGTGGTGTTTGCGGTGGTGGTGATTGGCGGCATGGGCTCGATTCTGGGCGCGATTCTCACCGGCCTGGGCATGGGCATCATCGAAGGGCTGACCAAGGTGTACTACCCGGAAGCCGCCAACACGGTGATCTTTCTGGTCATGATTCTGGTTCTCATGCTGCGCCCGGCCGGGCTGTTCGGAAAGGAGGCATAGCCATGCCCGCAACAACCGCACTCAAGGCGCCAACCGCCATGGCCAAGCGCCAGCGCCGGGCAAGCCTTCGTCGCAATGTCTTCTATCTGGCGCTGATCGGGGTGGGGCTGGTGGCGCCGTTTATTGCCTACCCCGTGTTTCTGATGAAGATCCTCTGCTTTGCGCTGCTTGCCTGCGCCTTCAATCTGCTGCTGGGCTACGCGGGGCTTCTATCCTTCGGCCACGCGGCGTTTCTGGCCACCGGCGGCTACGCCACGGGCTATCTGCTGGCAAGCTATCCGGGGCTGACGCCGGAGCTGGGCATTCTGGCCGGTACCCTGATGGCAACGCTTTTAGGCGTGCTGTTCGGCGTGCTCTCCATTCGCCGCCAGGGCATCTATTTTGCCATGGTGACACTGGCGCTGGCGCAACTGATGTTCTTCGTGTTCATCCAGGCGCCGTTTACCGGCGGGGAGGACGGCCTGCACGGTGTGCCCCGGGGAGAGCTGTTCGGGCTGATCAGCCTGCGCAGCAATCTGACGATGTACTACTTCGTTTTCGCGATCTTTCTGCTCGGCTACGCGCTGATTCAGCGCACCGTGCATTCACCCTTCGGCCAGGTGCTGAAAGCCATTCGCGAAAACGAGCCGCGGGCCGTGTCGCTTGGCTACAACGTGGATGCCTACAAGCTGGTGGCCTTCGTGATCTCGGCGGGGCTTGCAGGGCTTGCCGGCGCCACCAAGACCGTGGTGTTCCAGCTGGCCTCCTTGACGGATGCGCACTGGCACATGTCCGGCGAGGTGATCCTGATGACACTGCTGGGCGGGGTGGGCACGCTTCTGGGCCCGTTGGTGGGGGCGTCCCTGGTGGTCAGCCTTCAACATCTGCTGGCGCAGTCGCCACTGGGCAATTGGGTGAGCGTGATTCTGGGCGCGATCTTCGTGGCATGTGTTCTGAGCTTTCGCAGCGGTATCGTCGGCGAGCTGGGTGCGATCTACCGCAGAAACTTCAAATAGAGCGAGCGTTGATATCAGGCGCCTCGGGCGATTTTCACAGGACGTGGCGCTTAGTTCCACGCCTACGCCGAAGGTCGTGGGCCACTGGCGTTGCGCGCCGGCGGTTTAAAATATAAGTTAACGTAAACGTCAATATGCACGTTGCCGGATCAATAACGACAACAAGCGAGGCCAGACGCTACGGCGCTTGAAACTCGCTGGAGACCCGCCATGGATTTTGAACTAAGTGACGACCAGGTCGCCTTTGCTGAAATGGCCAGAGCCTTTGCCCAGAAGGAGCTGGCTCCTCACGCCGCCCGGTGGGACGCCGAGGCCATCTTCCCGGTAGACGTCCTCAAGAAAGCCGGCGAGCTGGGGTTCTGCTCGCTCTACGCCCCGGAAAGCGTGGGCGGTCTGGGGCTGACACGCCTGGATGCCAGCATCATCTTCGAGCAGCTTTCGATGGGATGCACCTCGACCACGGCGTATCTCACCATTCACAACATGGTGACCTGGATGCTCGCGGATTTTGGTAGCCCGCAGGCGGTAGCGCAGTGGGGCGGCCGGCTTGCCACCGGCGAGCTTTTGGGCTCTTACTGTCTGACCGAACCCGGCGCGGGCTCGGATGCCGCATCATTAAAGACCACCGCCAGGCGCGATGGTGATGAGTATGTACTCAACGGCAGCAAGATGTTCATCTCAGGCGCCGGGAGTACCGATTTTCTGGTGGTAATGGCGCGCACCGGCGGTGACGGCGCGGGCGGGGTCTCGGCATTTGCCGTGGATGCCAAGGCCCAAGGGGTCAGCTACGGGCGCAAGGAGGACAAGATGGGCTGGAACAGCCAGCCCACACGCATGGTGACCTTTGAAGACGTACGCGTTCCCGAAAGCCACCTGCTGGGCAACGAAGGCGATGGCTTCAAGATCGCCATGAAAGGCCTCGATGGTGGGCGCATCAATATCGCCACCTGCTCCATCGGTACCGCTCAGCAGGCGATCAACCAGGCCTGTGAGTACATGCAGGAGCGCCAGCAGTTCGGCAAGCGCCTGGCGGAGTTTCAGGCGCTGCAGTTTCGCCTGGCCGACATGGTTACCGAGCTTGTCGCCGCCCGCCAGCTGGTGCGCATGGCCGCCACCAGGCTTGACGCCGGTCATAGAGATGCCACCACCTACTGCGCCATGGCCAAGCGCTTCGCCACGGATGTCGGCTTCAAGGTGTGCGACGAAGCGCTGCAACTTTACGGCGGCAACGGCTATATCAAGGAGTACCCCATGGAGCGTTATGTGCGCGACACCCGGGTACACCGCATTCTGGAAGGCACCAATGAAATCATGCGCCTGATTATTTCCCGCCGGGTGTTGGCCGAAGGTGCGGGCGAGCTATAGTGAAGGTGATTTTTTGACGGAACAAGGATGCTTGAATGAGTAGCGTACTGTTTAACGAGCACGCCACCAACGACGGTCACGCGATCGGCGAGATTGTACTTGATGCCGAACGCTCGCTTAACGCCTTGACGCTCGAGATGATCGAAGCGATACGCCCGCAGCTCGCTGAATGGGAAGAGGCGCCGCGCATCGTTGCCATTCTTCTGACCAGTGCCGGTGAAAAGGCCTTCTGCGCCGGCGGCGATGTGGTCAGCCTGTATAAATCGATCACCGGGGAGAACGACCCCGACTTTCCCGAGCGCTTTTTCACCAACGAGTACCGCCTGGATTACGAACTTCACACCTATCCCAAGCCGATCGTCTGCTGGGGCAGCGGTATCGTGATGGGCGGTGGCATGGGGCTGCTCAGTGCCTGTAGCCACCGCGTGGTGACAGAAACCTCGCGCCTGGCCATGCCCGAGGTCACCATCGGCCTTTATCCGGATGTCGGTGCCAGCTGGTTTCTGAACCGCCTGCCCGTCGGCACCGGGCGCTTTCTGGCCATGACCGGCAGCCCCGTGAACGCGCTGGACGCGGTGCACCTGGGACTTGCTGACCGCTGTATTACCAGCGATCGGTTCGACGCCCTGGTGAGCCTGCTCGTTCAGGCCCGCTGGCAGCAAGACGGCGCCATCGACGCTCACGGCGTCGTCAATCGCACCCTGCGCGAACTGGAGCAGGCCTCTAGAAACGGCTTCGCCGAACTCGATACCCCTGTACTCAACGCAACGCCGCTGATTCGCGAGCTGATGGATCACGACACCACCGAGCAGACCGTGGCCGCCATTCTGGCCGTCGAGGGCGATGACAGCTGGTTCGCCCGTGCCCAGAAGACCCTGGCCCACGGTAGCCCCGTTTCCATCGCGCTGATCGACGAGCAGCTCAAGCGCGCCCGTTACATGTCGCTGGCCGAGGTGTTTCGTTCGGAGCTTGCGCTGTCGGTACAGTGTTGTCGCCACCGGGAGTTTCCCGAGGGCGTGCGCGCCTTGCTGGTAGATAAAGATGCCAACCCCGCCTGGACCTACCCGGACGTTGCCTCGATCGAGCAGTTCTTTATCGACGAGCTGCTGGCCTCGCCCTGGGAGGAGAGTCCGCTCAAGACGCTTAACTGAAAATCCGGTTCATATAACAAGGATAAACATCATGACCACCGTTGCATTTATCGGCCTGGGTAACATGGGCGGCCCCATGGCGGCGAACCTGGCCAAGGCAGGCTTTGAGGTATGTGCGTTCGATTTGAGCGCGCAGGCACTGGATACGGCCAAGTCTCAGGGCTGCGAAGTCGCCGCCTCGGCGGTAAAGGCCGCCCAGAACGCCGATGTCATCATCTCCATGCTGCCCGCCGGCCAGTACGTACGCGGGCTTTTTATGGACGGCGATGCACCGCTTTTCGATGTGATCAAACCTGGTGCACTGGTGATCGACTCCTCCACCATCGATGCCGACACCGCCCGCCGCGTGGCCGCCGCCGGTGCCGAGAAGGGCATCGGCTTTATCGATGCGCCGGTGTCCGGCGGAGTGGGTGGCGCTCAGGCGGGCACGCTGAGCTTCATCGTCGGTGGCAGTGCGGAGCAGTTCGAACAGGCCAAGCCGCTTTTGGAGGTAATGGGCAGGAATATCTTCCACGCCGGAGACCACGGAGCAGGGCAGGTGGCCAAGGCGTGCAACAACATGCTGCTCGCCATCCTGATGGCCGGCACCTGTGAAGCGATCAACATGGGGGTGAAAAACGGCCTCGATCCCGCCGTGCTTTCCGAGATCATGAAGCAAAGTTCCGGCGGCAACTGGGCACTCAATGTTTACAACCCCTACCCGGGCGTGATGGAAAACGCCCCGGCCTCGAACGATTATCAGGGTGGTTTTCTGGTCGACCTTATGATCAAGGATCTGGGGCTTGCCATGGATATCAGCCAGCAAAGCGCCGCCCCGGTACCCATGGGCTCCGCCGCCCGGGCGCTTTTTACCCTGCACAAGGCTCAGGGTCACGGTCGGCAGGATTTCTCCAGCCTGATGACCTTTTATCAGGACAAGCAAATCTCGTCGCGCCAATAACCCATCGGGCGAAGCATCAGCGCGTGGGAGCGCCGGGAATGCCCAACTTGCCACCCGTGCCGAGGAGAGCCACACTTGAGAGTTCGGAAACTTCTCAACGACAAGGATTGCCATGATTACGCTATGGGGCCGCGACAACTCCACCAACGTCAAGAAAGTGCGCTGGGTGCTCGAAGAGCTGGAGCTACCATTCGAGCAGATTGCAGCGGGCCTTCAGCACGGCGTGAACGACACGTCGGCGTACAAGGCCATGAACCCCAATGGCCTGGTGCCGCTTTTAAAGGATGACGCCACCGACAGCGTGCTGTGGGAGTCCAACACCATCGTGCGCTATCTGGCTGCGCAGTACGGGGAGGGCCAGCTCTGGATCACTGAACCTGCCCGGCGTGCCCAGGCGGAAAAGTGGATGGACTGGGCCAACACGCTGCTTTCCCCCCGCCACCGGGTGATGCTGATGGGGTATGTGCGCACCCCGCCGGAAGCCCGCGACCAGGCCAAGCTGGAAGCCGGCACCGAGGCCTGCGAAGAACTGTTCCAGATTCTGGAAGACACGCTGGAAAACCAGGCGTGGCTTTCCGGCGATGAGTTCGGCCTGGCCGATATTGCCGTGGCCCCGTTCGTGTACAACCTCTGGAACTGCGGCCTCACCTGGAACCCCCGCACTCACCTGGAGCGCTGGTATCAGACTCTCACCGAACGTCCCGCGTTCCAGAAAGCCGTGATGATTCCCGTCAGTTAAGGCGCAGCAGGGCCCGAATTGATGCCTCGGGCCCACTCGAAGAACCGGCGGGGTACGCAAGAAGTCACTTCAGAGCACGGAAGACAACATCGCCCGCCTGCAGACCCTGTTAACCGATGCGGGAGGGCGTTTCAGCGCGTGGCATGCCACCCAATAGAGTTTTGCCTCCAAAGCGCCCGCTCCACACACGTTGCGTGTCGTTTATCTTAATCTTTACAAGCGTATCCCCACGTTCGGCATGTACCACTTTATCATCGCCCTTCCTATAAGCGCCTTCAGCAGTAGTGGTTGCCTAATGAAGATAATCAGACCAGACAGTAGCGAGGTGGCTCTTTTTAGAAGAACATGAATCAATTCAATCCATGTTAATGAGATCTTAATCTGTATTAACGCTATATTGCAGGTGTTAACGTATTTTAAAGAATATTTATCATCTAATACTATTTCTGCACGATGAAGGACCAGGATGGTAATATATTGCTCATACTACCCTGATATTTATTAAAAAAACGCTTTCTACAGGCAATCAAAATGGCTTCTGCTGTCAATGAATCTCGTCAAAAGGCTCTAGATTTACTAGTCAAGGCAGCAGCTTACTCGGCAGATTGTCCAAATGGGTTCCTGGTAGGTGGGGCAGAGGCTGATTGGAACCTGTTAGCCAGCTACGGAAGTAAGCCCCAGCTTTCGTTCAATACCTCAACTGAAGAGTGGCTGAAAACAAGCCTGACCAGCAGGCAACCCATCGTCATCAATGACGCATTAGGTCAATCTATTCCCGATTATTTTCATCAGCTACGTAGCCTTGGGCATAAATTTGTCGTTGGCGTGGCGATATGGTGTGAAGAAGCGAAAATAATAGGGGCATTGTTTGTGAGCAGCTCTTCGCCACAGCAGCGATTAAGCACTGCACAGGTGTATGCCTTACAGACGCACGCGGCGCTAATTGGGCAAACTCTTCAGTTACAAGCCGGGTTATTTCTGTCGAAACAAAAAACGTTTCTGGAGCGCCTTCGCTTGCTGGAGTCGGTGGTGGTGAATGCAAAGGACGCGATCCTGATCACAGAGGCAGAGCCCATCGACGATCCAGGCCCCAGGATCGTTTATTGCAATCCGGCTTTTTTAAGCACGACAGGATACACCTCCTCCGAGGTCATCGGGCAGACGCCGCGGATACTTCAATGTGATGACACCAGCCGTGCCACGCTTGATCTCATCCGAAAAGCGCTTTCCCACTGGCAACCCATAGAAGTCGAGCTTCTCAATACTCGCCAAGATGGCAGCCAATTCTGGGTCGAGCTAAGCATTGTTCCCGTTGCCAACGAAAAAGGCTGGTTCACTCATTGGGTTTCCGTGCAGCGGGACATCAGTGAGCGCAAGAAGTCCGAGTATCTAACGTTACAGGCGCTTGCCAATCGAGAAGAAAAGGTTGCACTGGAAAGTCGTTTGGAAGAGCGCGAACGTATTGAAGAAGAGTTGCTGTATGCCGCTTATCATGATGACTTGACGGCGCTGTATAATCGGGCACACCTGATGACGCTTTTGTGGGATATCTTCAGAAGTAGGGGGCACGAACAGGTCCCCGCCGCCACTGTACTTTTTCTGGATCTTGATCGATTTAAATTTGTAAATGACAGCCTGGGACATCGAGCGGGCGATATGCTTCTTGAAGCGGTCGCACGTCGACTGGAAAACTGTATTAGAGAAGACGATGTATTGGCCAGGGCCGGGGGCGATGAGTTTGCAATCCTGCTTGCTGGTGAAAATCAATCGTCCTTGGCAATCGAGCTCGCTCAACGCATTGTCGATCACTTGAGTTTGCCGATCGTCATCGATGGACACGATATCTTTACCTCCTGCAGCATAGGCATCGTGAGCGCAGATCTGACGCATACCTCGCCTGAAGATCTGCTTCGCGATGCAGACATTGCCATGTATGCCGCCAAGAAACAGGGTCGAGGGCGCTGGGCCTTATTTGATGTATCCATGCGTGAAGCGGCTATCGACGCATTGGTCATGCAGAATGCTCTAAAGCAGGCCGTGGCGAATAATGAATTTTCGGTGGTCTATCAGCCCATTTACTGCATCCTCACCGGTGAGATATCCGGTGCAGAAGTGCTGGTAAGATGGTGTCATCCAGCGCTCGGTCAAGTATCTCCAGACCGCTTCATTCCTGTCGCTGAAGATATCGGGGTCATACATGAGCTAGGTTGCTGGGTCATGCAGGAAGGGTGTGCCGAACTCAAACGTTGGAAGGGGGAATTCCCCGAGCTGACATTGCATCTGAACGTGAATGTGTCGGGTGTAGAGCTTCATCGGCCCGGGTATGTTAATCAGATAAAAGAAATTCTTGTTCAGACGGGTATCGACGCCCAGGACCTTCAGGTCGAGATCACTGAATCCATATTCCTTCACCAGCCGGATACCATAGCGCAAGTATTGGAGAGCCTTCGTGAGCTGGGTGTCCGTATAGCGTTGGATGACTTTGGGACCGGGTACAGCGCACTTGGCTACATTGATCGCTATCCCATTGACGCCATCAAGATCGATCAGTCGTTTGTATCCAGAATGATGACATTCCAGCGCAGCGACGCAATCGTCAGAAGTATTCTGTCTCTGGGCCGCGCGTTGAATATCGATATCACCGCAGAGGGCGTTGAAACAGAGCCTCAATTACAACGTTTGAGGGAAATGAAGTGTCCATTTGTTCAAGGTTATTTGCTGAGTCACCCAGTAAATGCTGAAGAAATCGTGGCTCTTTTACAGCTTCAGAAAACCAGGCTGACATCCAATTCATAAACACATAATACGTTACCGGGATATCTGCTTGGCGAGATGCTTTGACGCCTGATCACGAAGTTCATTCAGTGCCCTGATACATCAGTCTGCCTTTTCTTCGATGCTTTGGCGGCTTTCTTCTCTTTGGCCGTCAAAAGGGGTTTTTTGGTGGTTCTTTTACTGTCTTCTCCTTTGCTCATGGTAACTACCTATATTAGTTCGAGAAATGACTCATCAAGCGGTATGAAGACAGCACTGGCTTGCCGGGCCTCGACCCGCACCACCAGCCGGATCTTGAGCACCAGCCGCTTACCAAAAAACAATGCCGATCATTCCAGACCATGACATCGTGTTCGTGCGCAGCGCTGGCTCTCGTGATGATACGGCCGTGAAATTGTTGGCGAGCACGATACAGCACTCGTTTCGGCGATAGCCCGGTGTGCTGCTTGCCTGCTCAGCCGGCCGGACGGCTCACTCAAATGCTTTAGATAGGGATGTTGAAAGACCTTTCCTGGCCCAAACAGAAACTTTCCTTCATATTATCAATGGGCCAGATGACGAGCTACCGATGTATAACCAGGGCAACCATAATGAGCGATAGCACTCAGGCGAGAGGAATGCACCAATGACAGGGACGAATAAACCATTGTCGGCAGGATTTTTGAGCGATTACCGAGTGAAGGTACTCCTGGTTCTCGTGGTGGTTGCAGTGGTCTGGGCCGTGATTGCCCAGTACATCGCAACTTCACGAGGCGACGATATCGACGCACTCGAGTCGAGATTGGCCGAAACGCAGCGTGAGCATCAGCAGATCCAGGCGCAAATGACGGAAGTCGAAGCCGCAGAGCTGGACCTGGCCACCTTGCGACAGCGAACGAACGCTCTTGAAACCAAACAGGCCGAAGCGCAAGCGGCACTGGCATCAACGCGAGCGGACATTGCCCATGCTCGAGAAGATTTGAGCGCGTTACGCGGCGAGCATGAAACCCGTGAAGACGAGATGCAGACCTTCGAGGAGCAGATAAACGACAGCCAAGCCCGTCTCGAGGAACTCGATGAGACCCAGACCGAGTTGGAAAACGAGAGACAAGAGGCCGAAACCGCCCGTGATGACGCCCAGCAGTCACGCCAGGAGGCGCAAGAGGCGCGCGATCAGGCCGAATCAGAGCTCCAAGCGTTAAACGCTGACATCGAAGAGGCCAACAACCAGCGCGATACTGTCCTTGAAGAGGTGAGAGCGTTAGAAAAAACGCGTCAAGCGCTCACCATAGAAATCACGGCGCTGCGTGTGATGCGCAGCGCAGTACCAACGCCTTGACGATTCATACGTCATAGTATTGAATCGCCACCCGAATTGGCATCGTGCTGAACGGCCTCCCCGTTAATGAAACGGGGAGGCCGTCGTTTGAGAGCCGGAAAATTGGCAATCACTTGCTTCATGGCACAGTAACGCCCGTATCAGTCAGCCGACGTTGCTACGACAAGTCGTTGGAAAAACGCTGTACAGCGTCGACGACCTGTTTGGCCCCTTCCTGAATCTCCAGGATCACGCTACCCGCCTGGCTTGCCAGTTCCAGCCCTTGCTCGGCTTCTTCCCGGGTGCTGAATATCTGGCGCATGACGTCATGCGAGAGCGTCTGATTCTTCTCCACTACCCGTGAAATCTCCACGGTGGCTGCGCTGGTACTGGCCGCCAGCTTTCGCACCGCATCGGCCACCACTGCGAACCCACGCCCCTGTTCGCCGGCCCTGGCGGCTTCGATAGCGGCGTTGATTGCCAGCATGTTCGTCTGTATTGCGATACCGCCGATGGTTTGTACGATGGTGTTGATCTGTAGGGACTGTTTGTCCAGCGCTTCTATACTATTAGAAGCCGTCTGCATTTCCGTGGTTATCAAGCGCATGGTTTCGACCGTCTGCTGGATCACGGTCGCCCCTCTATCGGCGCTTTCATCCGTTTGTTGTGATACCTCAAACGCGAGGTTTGCGCCTTCGCGAACCTGAGCTTCCCGCGCTACCTGGTCGGTGATGACGCTGGCAAACTTTACGACCTTGCAAAGGTGACCTTCGGCGTTGTAGACAGGATTATAGGTGGCCCTCAACCAAACTTCGGCCCCCTGGCTGTCGATCCGCTTGAAACGGTCCGCAACATACTCTCCGCTGTTGAGCTTTAGCCAAAAAGCCGTGTATTCGGGCGACTCCACCTCCTCGGGGGTACAGAATATGCGGTGGTGCTTGCCGGTTATCTGTTCAAGCCGGTACCCCATGGCCTGCAGAAACTGCTCGTTTGCAGTGATGATAGTGCCATCAAGCTTGAACTGGATAACCGCGGTGGAGCGAATCAGCGCGGCAATGAACGACTCGCTCTCTTTTGCGCCTTCCACCTTTTGGGTGACGTCGCGGCCATAGCCCTGGACGTACGCGAGCTTACCGCCCGCACCGCGCACCGGTAGCCAGTCGACATTTAGCCAGGCCAGGGTGCCATCGGCACGCAAGTAGCGGTAGTTGTCGTTGACGGGCGCGAACGTTGTGATGGCTTTTTTTAAGGCCTGGAAGCAGGGCAGCCTGGTGACGTAGGGCGGTACGATTTCTTCCATGGATCGTCCCAAAAGCTGCTCTCGCTGGTAGCCGAGGGCATCAGCAAAACCCTGGTTTAGCGTAGAGATAGACAGGTCGGCGTCCAGTGTAATGGACAGCATACCCCGTTCCATCTGATCATGCAGTTGGCGAAGCGCCGACAATCCTCCAGATGGATGTTTGGATTTTTTCTTGAGGCGGAGATTAAACATTGGGAAACTCCAATCGACGATAACAGTAGCTATCGGCAAGCCGAACCGGCTCTTGAGTGCCTTTGTTTTAAAAATGGTCGAGTGGCTCAAGGGACAAAGGCTGGTGATTGGCCGCGTCAAAACTTAGAAACAGGATTTCGCCTGACTGATAGCCGGTACTCGAGCTAGAAGGCATATAATCGTGCCTGTATCAGACCAATAAAGCCCGTGAATGGAGCAGGCGGACGATACAGGCGCGGTGACCGGGAGCGGGGTAGAGGTGTTTACTCTTGGCGAGGAAAAGCGCCTTCAGCGCGAACAAGAAGATGCTTCTTCGGGCAGACAGTAGAAAGAATGGAATCGGCTAGATCGTGATTATTCGTCACCTGTAGCGATCTTTCAGCACGATGAGCGGGTATCGAGTCACAATATGGGTATTGTGGCGAAGGCGTTGATGTACAAGAATGTACATGATGAAACATGTACAGTTTGGTAAAAAGCAGCGCGTCATCGATGAGCTCGGGCGTCGCATTCGTAGCGGGGAATGGTCCTGGGGCCGACAGCTCCCGGGCGAGCATTGTAACCGAAATCTTGAGTATTCAATGCGTTCACGACGATGCTTTGAAAGCTCGTGTCGATTGTGAGCATTTCGTTGAAATAGTGCGTCGTCGGCGTCTGGGTGACGGTGAGGTGGTATCCCTCGAACGCTCCCTGCTACCGGCACGCGACGGGCTCGAGAAACTCCCGGAACGCGGCCTCATTGGTGACTCCATTACCGATACCCTCGCGGCTTACAAGCGAATGGCCGCCCGTGGTGAGCAGTGGTTGAGCCTGGCCAGTCTCGACGAACATCAAGCTCATCAGTTCGATAGCCCGATCGGTACCTTCCTCATGAAATCGGTCCGCCTGACGTTCGATGCCGAAGACCGCTTCTTCGAACACGTGACGAGTTTGCTGGACCCTTCCCACTTTCACTTCCATTTGGCTTTTGACTCATGACCCACTTTCTAGCGGATACGGATCTCCGAGCGCGTGCCCTCGGCGCTTTTCAAGGGCTGGCCCTGGGTGATGCCCTGGGAATGCCGACCCAATCCTTCAGTCGCGACGAGATCCTCGCGCGCTTTGGCAGAATCAAGACCCTCTTTGATGGGCCCGCTGATCAACCCATTGCCCCCGGTATGCCCGCCGGTTCGATCACTGACGATACCGAGCAGGCCGTATTGGTCGCCAGGTTACTGATCGAGGGCAAGGGCCACATCGAGCCTCTCGCCTTTGCCCAGGCACTAATGGCGTGGGAGGCGGATATGAAAGCACGGGGGTCCAGGGATCTGCTGGGGCCTTCGACCAATCGGGCGCTGGCCATGATTGCCGAAGGCGTCGGGCCCGAGGAGAGCGGTCGGTTCGGCACGACCAACGGAGCGGCCATGCGGATCACTCCGGTGGCCATCGCCTTTTCCACGAAGCCCCGTGACTCGTTTCTCCAGGCCATCATCGAGGCCAGCTGTGTCACACATAACACCTCGTTGGGGATCGCCAGCGCCGCTGCGGTGGCAGGGGCGATCTCGGCCGCCATAGAGGGGGCAACGCTTGATGACGCATTGACGTTTGGCTACCAGATGGCCGTGCTGGGCGAGAAAAGCGGCCACTGGAACGCGGGGGGCTTGATTTCGGCACGCATTGAGTGGGCGCGGCAACTGGTACGTGGATGTGATAAAGACGCGGGCTTTGACTTGATCCATGACCTGATCGGCACGTCGGTAGCGTCTCAGGAATCGGTCGTGGCCACGTTTGCCCTGGCAGAGCTGGCCGGAGACGACCCGCTTTCGGCGCTCACTCTGGCCGCGAGTATCGGTGGCGATACTGACACCATCGCGGCCATGCTGGGCGCCATATTAGGGGCCTGTCATGGCCCTGAACGCCTACCCACCGATATGGTGGCGCAGGTGGCCCGGGTGAGCCACTTCGCCCCCGAGGACATCGTCGATCAACTGCTGGCGTTACGTCAGCGGTAAGCATTCATCAGTTCAAGGTAATAACAATGACCACCAATGAAGCATCCGCTTCCAAAGCGGTACAACTCGAAAAAAGGGGAATCGAGCCAGCCCCGGAGGAAGAATGTCATGGTCACCCGTTAGAGCTTTTCTGGGTCTGGTTTGCCGCCAACATCAGCATTCTGGGGCTACCGCTGGGGGCCACACTGGTGGTGTATCAACAGCTTGCGATTTGGCAAGTGATACTCGTCGCCCTGGTCGGTGCCGGCGGCTCCTTTGCGGTCGTCGGCCTGGTGTCGATAGCCGGTCGACGAGGGCGCGCACCTAGCTTGACGCTTTCCCGGGCGATTTTCGGCGTTCACGGAAATGTCGGCCCGACGCTTGTTTCGCTAATGTCGCGACTCGGCTGGGAGACGGTCAACACCACGACCGCCACCTACGCGATGTTATCGCTGTCGATGATTCTGTTCGGCACCGTCCCTGCCGCAGGTGACGTGCCGATACTGACGCTGGTATTCATCGCCTTTTTCGTCATCTGTACGCTGCTCGTTTCGGGCCTGGGCCATGCCGCTTTGCTGGTTATTCAGAAATGGGCGACCTGGGGGTTTGGCGCGCTCAATATACTGGTCGCGCTGTTTCTGATGTTCACGATCGACTGGCAGGCGGTCGTTGATACACCCCCCGCGCCGCTGAGCGCCGTTCTGATTGGTATTGGTACCATTGCAGCCGGTACCGGTATCGGTTGGGCGAACGCCGGTGCCGACATGTCACGCTACCAGCATGGTCGCGTCAAAGGCTGGCAATTGGTACTGTCCGCCGCGGCGGGTGCGGGCATCCCCTTGACCCTGCTGATCACCCTGGGCGGCTTGATTTCCGCGGGTGACGGTCATCTGGCATCAGCCAACGACCCGATTGCCGCGATTCGGGGCATGTTGCCCGACTGGATGGCGGTGCCTTACCTGTTGGCCGCCTTTGGCGGGCTACTGTTGTCCAATAACCTGTCGGTCTATTCGGCGGGCCTTACCACGCTTACCCTGGGGCTGCGCCTCAAGCGGGTGTATGCGGTTGTCGTGGATATCGTGGTGATCTTCGCAGGCTCTATCTATTTCATGTTGATCGCGGGTAATTTCTACGGCCCGTTCATTTCCTTCATCAGTCTGCTGGCGGTGCCGATCACGGCATGGGTGGGGATCTTTTTGGTGGATCTGATCCATAGACAGCATTACTCCGGACCAGATCTGCTCAATGTAAGCCCTTCGAGCGCCTACTGGTATCGCGGTGGTGTCGAGTGGCGGGCCTTGTCCAGCTGGGCCGTGGCCATCGTGCTGGGTTTTTGTTTCACCACGATAGGCATAAGTGGTGATGTGTGGTTCACCGGCGTGCTGGCCGATAGCTGGCTTGGCCGCAACGGTCTGGGCTGGATTGCCACCTTCGTCGTGGCCGCCGGCAGCTATAGCCTGATGGGGGGCGCCCGTCATACCCGGCGTCAGGGGGTGTAATGAGTCATCCACGTTTGATCCATACCGGCCAGGTGATCGTCGATCTGGTGATGCCGATCGATCGGCTGCCTGCTCCTGGCGGCGACACGCTGGCCAAAGCGGCCACGTTCGAAGTCGGCGGCGGTTTCAATGTCATGGCCGCCGCGCGCCGTGATGGCATGAAGGTCGTCTATACAGGCGGGCATGGCCAAGGGCGGTTTGGTGATATGGCCCGGGCGGCCATGGCCCGGGAAAACATCGAGTGCGTGGCCCTCGTTGATGAGTCGTTGGATACGGGGTTCTGCGTCGCCCTTATCGATGAAGCGGCCGAGCGTACGTTTATCACTCATATCGGTGCAGAAGTCCGCAATCGAGAAGCACTTGCTCGGGTTACCCCCGGGCCCAGCGACTATGTGCTCGTGAGCGGCTACACGTTATCCCATGAGGCGCCCGCCAAAGAGCTGACGGAGTGGCTTTGCGGGCTTGCCGATCAGGTGTCGGTGGTGTTCGACCCCGGTCCACTGGTCAAGGCGCTTTCCCCCGAACGCTTGAGCAAGATCTTGAAGCGTACCACGCTAATGACCTGCAATGCTGGGGAGGCATGCGCATTAACCGGTACCGCTAGGCTGGAGGAAGCCCTGGAGGAGCTACCGTTTAAAACCGGCGCATCGTTGGTGGTGGTTCGCGATGGGCCCGGGGGCTGTCATTTACTGACTCAGGGGTGTCGTCGTCACGTAGCGGGCTTTCCTGCGAAGGCTATCGACACCAACGGGGCGGGGGATGCCCACACCGGCGTGCTGGTAGCGGCTTTGAGCCGAGGGCTGACGCCCGAAGAAGCGGCACTACGCGCCAACGCCGCCGCCGCGCTGGCGGTCAGTCGTTTCGGCCCGGCGACGGCGCCCTTGGGTCAAGAGATCGACGATTTTATCCGTTAGAATGGCCCCCGACGACCCGCACGCAGACAAGGATGAATGATGACCCACGACTGGCTCGCCTTTGCCAAATCGCTTCGCTCCATCGCCCAGACCGGGCAGACCTACACCACCAACAAGTACGAACTGGAGCGCTACCGTCAGCTCGAGTCGCTGACCAACCAGATGTTCGCGGTGCTGGGCGATGTACCCATCGAGAAGATCGAAAACCTGATCATCCCCGATAAAGGCTACGCCACACCCAAGGTGGACGTGCGCGGGGCGGTGTTCGATGGCGAGGGTCGGGTACTGCTGGTGCGCGAGATCAAGGATGGCCTCTGGACGCTGCCCGGCGGTTGGGCGGATGTCAACGAAGGCCCGAGCGAGGGCGTACTGAAGGAAATCTTCGAGGAGTCCGGCCACCGGGCCAGTCACCCGCGCCTGGCGATGCTGAAGGATCGAAGCCTGCACCCTTACGCCTACTACTCGCCGGATCACATCTACAAGCTCTTTTACGTGTGTACGCTCGAGGGCGGCGCGTTCGTGCCCAACAATGAAACTGACGCGGCGGATTTCTTTGCCCTCGATGATCTGCCGCCGCTCTCGGAAGGGCGCACGCTGCCCATCGATATTCACGAATGCTGGGCATTTGCGCAATCCGGCGCCAAAGGCATCTACAGCGATTGACGCCAGTCATCGATGTTGAAGACGCTATATCGCTACAGCCTATCCAGTACGTCGAAGTGATCGCACCCTGGAAAATCCACCCGGTCGACCGGCACATTGGCATCAAGCAGGGCGGCCACGAAATCCTTGGCCTGCTGGTGAAAGGTGGGCGGGTCATTCTCGGCGATCATCACCTGACAGCGCGGCAGGCCATTCAGGCGGCCAAACTGCGGGCTGAGCGCGCGTGCGCGGGCGTGATTCAGGTTCAACGGTGCGTTGACATAGGTATCCACCAGCGGGGTCAGGTCATATACGCCGCTGACCAGCACCAGCTTGTCGATGGGCACCTCGCCGCGGGCGGCGACCCAGTACGCCAGTTGCGCACCGGCACTGTGCCCGCCCAGATGGATCGTCCATGCGCCGCCGCGCAGTGCCAGGGCGTACCAGGCTGCCTCGAGACCCTGCTGGCACTGCTCGATCATGGTCTCGATCGAGGTGTCCGGGGCCAGGCCGTACTCGAGCGAAGCGAAGGCCATGCCGCGGGCCATGTAGCGTTCGGCTAGAAAGTCCGTGGCGGTGTGATCCAGCGCTTGCCAGTAGCCGCCGTGGATGAATACCATCAGCGGCCAGGGACCTTCACCGTCGGGAATGAACAGATTGAAACCCGCCGGATCGCCTGCGTTAACCGACACCGGCGCATGGCGTACAGCCAGCGTGCGCCCGGCTTCATTCTGGCGAGCGAGCGTGGCTTCATGATCCCGCGCGAAGCGGCTGGGCGAGTAAGCGATATCCTGGGGCGTTTCACTCATGGGGGGCTCAGGTCACCGCGCCGCGCACGTGAAACTGCGGCTCTTGATATTCACCGCTTTCCACCACCTCACGAAAGTGTCGGGCGGCCTGCCATACATCCTCGAAACTGAGATAAAGCGGGGTGAAGCCAAAGCGCATCAGCCCGGGTTCTCGGTAGTCGCCAATCACGCCGCGGGCGATCAGCGCCTGCACGATGGCGTAGCCGTTTTCATTATCGATCAGCGAGACCTGGCTGCCGCGCTCGGCGGCTTCGGGGGTGATGTCCTCGATGCCGCGGGCCTTGAACACATCCGCCAGGCACGCCCGGAAAAGATCCGTCAAGGCCAGGCTCTTCTCGCGCAGGGCCTGCATATCGACTTCCGCCCACAGGCCAAGCGAGGCTTCAAGCGCGGAGTAGGCCAGCGCTGAGTGGGTGCCGGTGCGAAAGCGCGAGATGTCCCCGGCGGGGGCGTAATCCATGTCAAAGGCGAAGGGCGCGGCGTGACCGTGCCAGCCGGAAAGCGGTTGCCAGCCGCCGTCCTGAACGCTTTGGTGAACGTACAGAAATCCCGGCGCTCCGGGACCGCCGTTCAAGTACTTGTAGGTGCAGCCCACGGCGAAGCGCGCACCGCTTTCATTCAGACGAACCGGCAGCGCCCCCGCGGAATGGGCCAGATCCCAGATGACCTCGGCGCCGTGCGCATGAATGAGCTTAGTCGTGGCGGCCATATCGCAAAGCCTGCCGGTGCGGTAGTTCGCCTGGCTGAGCACCACCACCGCCACGCCGTCCAGGTGCTCGGCGAGATTCGCGCCTTCGGGTAGAAAACGGTGCTCAAGGCCGCTCACCTGGCAAAACCCCTGAGCGATGTAGCCATCCGCGGGAAAGTTGCCGTCTTCGGAAAGCACCGCCCGGCGCTCGGCCGGGGCTTGCCTTGTAATGTAGCCCAGCAGCTTGAAGATGTTCAGGGTGATGTTATCGGTCACGAGCACCTCGCCCTGGCTTGCGCCTATCACCGGGGCCAGTAAATGGCCCAGGCGCTCCGGGGCGTCGAACCAGCCCTGGTTCCAGCCCTTGATCAGCTCGACGCGCCATTGGTCCAGCGTGTCGTCCACCGCCCGTTTCGCGGCTACCGGCTGGGCGCCCAGGGAGTTGCCGTCAAGATAAAGCATGCCTTCGGACAGGGTGAAGCGGGTCTTGAAACAGGCCAGGGGGTCCTGCTGGTCGCGTTGTTGCACACCTTGAAGGGTTACACCGTTTAAACTGTCACTCATCTCGAACCTCCAGAAAATCGAATACCGTTCTGTCAAGCGGGCGACTACGAGCGCCGTCAAATGGTCGTTCTGACACTCCAAAGCTCCGGGAAGAACTGCAGGTCCAGCGCCTTGACCAGGTAATTGACACCCGCGGTACCGCCGGTGCCGCGCCGGTACCCGATGATGCGCTCCACGGTTTTCATGTGGTTGAACCGCCACCGCTGGAAATTGAACTCCACGTCCACCAGTTTCTCGGCAAGCTCATAAAGGTCCCAGTGCTTGTCGCTGTTGCGGTAGATCTCGGTCCAGATCTCTTCTATTTCCTTACTGGCGGTATAGGGAACGCTCCAGTCGCGGTCGATCTTCTCGGCGGGGACGGCAAAGCCGCGGCGGGCCAGCAGCTGCAGCACCACATCGTAGAGGCTGGGGGCGTCAAGCGCTTCCTGAAGCTTCTGATAGTGCTTGGGCCTGGCGCGGTGCGCCTCGATCATTCTGGCGTTCTTGTTACCCAGCAGGAATTCGATTTCACGGTACTGGTAAGACTGAAACCCCGAGCTTTGGCCCAGGCTGTCGCGAAAGCTGGCGTAATCGGCAGGCGTCATGGTCACCAGTACTTCCCAGGCCTTGATCAACTGTTCCTGAATCCGGGCCACCCGGCTGAGCATCTTGAATGCCGGGGAAAGGTTGTCCTGCTGAATATGAGCGGCGGCCCCATGGGCTTCGTGCAGACAAAGCTTGATCCAGAGCTCCGAGACCTGGTGGATGACGATGAATAGAAGCTCATCGTGCTCCTCGGATGCCGGATTCTGGCAGGCAAGCAGCGGCTCCAGGTCCAGGTACTGGCCGTAGCTCAGATCCTGGTCCCAGTGAATGGCTTCGTTATCGACGGTATTATCGGGAGTCGTCATTGTCATCGAGCCTTTTGGGGAGTGAGTGTTTGCGCCTGAGCTTCGCCCAGATCCCAGAATACGCCGGTGGCAAGTTTCAGCCCCTGCTCGACAATGCTCTCCAGAAGGTGCTCGTTGGGAGCATGCTGGTTACACGCCGGATAAGAGTGAGGCAGCCATACCGTGGGCAGTCGGAGTACATCCGAAAAACAGTGGTTGGGGATGGTGCCGCCCAGATTGGGCAGAACGTGGATGGGCGCCTTCAGGCTTTGCTCGGCGGATTTTGCCACGAAGTCTACCCAGGGGTGGCTCGGGTCCAGCCGGGTGGCGGCATAGCCGCCCAGCATTTCAAGCGTTAACGCTTCAAAGCCGTGGGCGTCCAGATGCTGGCGCAGGTTGCGTTCTACCGCCTGCCAGTCGGTGCCTTTCACGAAACGAAGCTGCAATACCGCCTCGGCGTGTTCGGGCACTGCACCCACGGGCTTGTCCGTACGTCCCGCGCTCAGCCCAAGGATTTCAAGGGTATTGGCGCCGTACAACCGTTCGCCGTCGGTCAGTGTCCTTTCACCCCATGCGGGGTCGATGGTGGGGTCCAAAGCGCCGCCGCCCACCGGTAGATCACGGATCAGCCGGCCCACCTCTTCGCTGATGGCCGGGGCCTTCAGAAAATCGACGAGGATCTCGCCGCTTTTGGATAGAAGGGTGGCCAGGGCGCTGCTCAATACCACGGCAGGGTTGGTGATGACCCCGCCCCAGTTGCCGGAGTGGCGCCCACCATTACCGGTATTGAGCGAAAGCTTGAACTGCACCACGCCGCGGGAGCCGAGAAAGAGCGTGGGCATGTCGGCCTGAATGCGTGGCCCGTCGGAGGCAAGAAAAAGATCTGCCTTCAGCGCGTCTTGATACAGCTGGCAGGTCTTCTCCAGCCCTGGCGAGCCGATCTCCTCGCTCATCTCGAACAGAATCTTGACGTTGTAGCCAAGCACTCCTTCGCGAGCCTTGAGCACCGCTTCAAGCGCGGCCAGGTTGACGCTATGCTGGCCCTTGTTATCGGCGGTACCGCGCCCGTATACGTGGCCGTTGGTGAAGGTCAGTGCCCAGGGGTCGATGCCTTCGGCCCATGTTGCTTCCTGGCCGTCAGTCACATCGCCGTGACCGTACAGCAGTAAAGTGGCAAGCGCGGGGTCTTCGATACGCTCGCCAATGAGTAGAGGCGGCAGGTTCTGTTCAGGGTTTTCGATGATTCGGCAGGTAAAACCCAGCTGGCTCAAATGCGGCGCTATTTCGTCACTCAGATAACGGTCGAGCATTTCCTTGCAGCCGGGGTCCTGACTCACCGTGCGCATGGCCACACGCCGCGCCAGGGTGTTATAGAAGTTGCCGCTTGAGAGCTCTTCAAGGGCCAGTTCGATGGCTTGCTGTCGAGAGGAGTGCGAAATCGTCATGGCCTGCCTTTTGTTATGTGAATCAAGTGCTGTGGGTCAAGTGCTATGTCTCAAGTGCTCTGGGTCTCAAGTGCTCTGGGTATCAAGATAGTAAGATCGATCATGATAAGCAGGTCGAGCCTAACGCTTGCCCAGGTTTGCAACAATCAATAAAATATCAAATAATCTTTCCAATTATGAGAAACCAGTGGCGTCCTAGCTTGGCACTTTCGGGCCATCCTTTGCCCTGGCAGGTTGCCTAGAGGCCGTCATGCAGGAACTCAACCTACGTTACTTTCAAAGTGTTGCGAGAACCGGTTCGCTCTCGGCGGCGGCAGAGGAGCTGCATGTGGCCGTCTCCGCGGTAAGCCGCCAGATCACCAACCTGGAGCAGCGTCTGGCACTCAAGCTGTTTACCCGCCAGCCCCGTGGGATGGCGTTGACCGAGGCCGGCAAGCTGCTTCAGGCCTACGCGCTGCGCAACCAGCTGGAGCTTGAAAGCGTCATCGACGAGATGCACGGGGCCACCGCCCGGCAGCGTCAAACCATCAGCGTGGCCTGCCCGGACGGCATGGCGTGGCATTTTCTACCCAGCGTCATCTCGCGCTTCATCATCGAGCATCCCACGATCGGTTTCGATCTTCAGGTGGTCGATTCCGCCCAGGCATCGGAACTGGTCAAGCAGGGCAGCGTGGATATCGCGCTGACCTTCAGTCTGTCGGTGGATATCGGCGTGCAGGTAATCTCGAGCCATAGCGCCGCCATTAGCGCACTGATGTCGGAAAGGCACCCGTTGGCACGCAAGGCTGCGCTCAAGGTGAGGGATCTGGACGACTACCCGTTGACCATGTCGGTGGCGGGCTCGACGGTGCGCCACCTGTTTGATGTGGCCTGCAGCCTGTCCGGGGTGAAGATTCATCCAAGTGTGGCCTGCAATACCCTGGGGGTGACCTTTACCGTGGTATGCGAGCACCCCGGCATGGTGGGGCTTTGCAGTGCCGTTTCGGTAAGCGGTAAAGCCAGAGAGGCGGGGCTTGTACTCAAGCCGTTTCAGGAGCCCCAGCTTGCCCAGCGCAGCCTTCAGGTGCAGGTGATGGCCGAGCGCCATCTACCTGCGCATATCGAAACCTTTTTGAAGTTTCTGGAAAGCCAGCTGGCCGAGGCTGCCCGCTAGTATGTATCCGCCAGGCCGACCGCCTGGCGAAGGTGTCCATAGCGAGCAGCCGTTTTAGAACGGCCCGTAGTTGATCGCTACCGCCACGCCCACGAAAACCGCGCCGGTAACGACCCAGATCAGCACCAGCGGCAGCACGAACCTGAACCACTCCACGTAGGAGACGCGGGCGATGGCCAGACACGCCATGAGCGTGCCGGAAAGCGGGGTGACGATATTGGTTACCGCATCGCCCAATTTGAAGGTAATAAACGTGGCCTGACGGGTAACGTCCAGCATATCGCCAATGGGGACCATGATCGGCATCACGATCGCTGCCTGGCCGGTGCCTGAAGTGATCAAGCCGTTGAAGAGCAGGTTGAATAGATACAGAAGCTCCATCGCGACGACCTTGCCATGGCCATCCAGCGAAGCAGCCACGCTATGCACGATGGTGTCGATCAGTTGTGCCTGCCTCAACAACACGATGACCGCCGCGGCAACGCCCACCACCAGGGCGCCGTAAAGCACTTCGCCGGCGCCGCTCATCAGGCGTTTGATAAAGGCGTTGGGCGATATTCTGGCGATAATCGCGGTGGCCACACCCATCATCAGGAAAGTGGCGGAAAGTTGGGGAATGCTCCAGCCATGGTTGAAGGCCCCGAAAATGAAAAAGCCAAAGCCCAGGACGAAAAGGCCCAGTACCAGCTTGTGGGTCAGGGTGAAAACGGTTTCTTCTTCGGGTTGCTGGCCACCATTGGCCGCATCGAAAACCTCGGGCCCCATGACGCTCATCGCCGGGTTCTGTTTGATACGCTGGGCGTAACGGCAGATATAAACGGCGGTGATGGCCAGAAAGACCACGAAAATCGCCCCACGGTAAACGAAGCCGGAAAACAGTGGAAGCTCGGCAATGGTCTGACCGGTCACGGTCACGGTGGGGTCGAAAACGCCGGCGCCAAAGCCTGCATACGATCCCAAAAAGATGATCGCCACGCCTACTACGGGATCGAGCTTCATCGAACGGGCCAGATAAAGCCCGATGGGAATAAACGCGATGGCCAGGTTGGCGCCCACGCCGACAGAGGCAAGCGTTGCAAAGGTGGCGCAGAAGATAAAGATCAAGACGTTCTGTCGACCTTTCGCCAGGCTCAGCAAGCGGTGAATGCCCGCGCTGATCGCGCCGGTGGACTCGATCACCTTCAGCACGCCGCCCACGATCAAAATGAGAAAGACCAGCGTCGAGGCGCCCACCAGACCGTTGTGCATGGCGGTGAACAGGTCCATCACGCTCAGCGAATCGGCGGTTATGTAGCGAAAACTTTCGGTGTCGACCTGAGTCAACCCGTTTTGGGTGGTTCTTTCATAGGTGCCGGCAGGGAGAACGTAAGAGGCGATGAGCACCAGGATCATGAAGCCAAACAGGATGATGAACACATCCGGCATGGCGCGTTTCTTCTTTATCTTCTGCGTGCTTGCATCGGTCGAACTCAACGTCTCTTTCATCAATCTCTCCGCTTCAAAGCGTTATGGTTTTAATGTGAAAGCGTGCTTCAGGCGTTTTAATAGTCATTGCAAGGCAGTGCGATGATGGATCGTCACAGAGGTGTCAGCCGGTGCATTCAGCCAAGGGGGAGTCAGGCTAATGGGGTGAACAAGGCCAACGATGCAGTAACCGACATTGGCCCCGGAGACTGCCAGGGGTGGGCAGGCCCGCGAAATCATCAACGAAAATCAAGCTATCAAGTAAGCCCAAAGCGGACAATTGTGTATTTATCAAACCTGCTTTCTATTTCAGGCAAGTGAAGGCGTCAAGCAATCCTCTGAAAACAAACCGTGGGTAGCGGCCTTGAATCGCCGATTAGAAAGCCGCCATGCAACGTCGATGTATCTAGCGCGTCTTAATGATTCTCGGCGCAGAAGCATTCACCAGAAGATTCAGGGGGTCCGATATGTCGTCTACCGTTTATCTATTACTGGCCGATACCGTATTGATCGTTCACGTGCTTTTTGTGGCATTCGTGGCAGGTGGGTTGTTCGCCATTTATATGGGACGTCTGTTTCATTGGCGCTGGGTGCGCAACCGCGGGTTTCGTCTGAGCCATCTGAGTGCGATCGGCTATGTCGTCGTTCAGGCCTGGCTGGGCGCTGTGTGCCCGCTGACCACTTGGGAAATGACCTTGCGCGCCCATGCGGGCGGGGCAACGTACGCCGGCTCTTTCATACAGCACTGGCTCCAGTACCTTCTTTATTACACCGCACCAGAGTGGATGTTCGTTCTGGTCTATTCGATTTTTGGCGCCATGGTAGCGGCCAGCTGGTGGGTGGTGCGTCCGGAAAAAGCTACAAGCGATAGTTTTTATTGAAATAATAATCATTTGTAAATTAGGCTTATCTTTTTTTAAAGCTTGCGAAAGGAAACCGGCATGGCCGTCAGTTCTAAAGCGTTAGGTATCACCGCTGGTGCGGTCATCGTGGTGGGTGTGGGGGGCTACCTCGGTGTCCAGGCGGCGGTGGGCACTGAAGCGGAGAAATCGCTTGTTCAGGCTTTCGACCGGCTCGACCGCTCGCCTTCATGGCACGTACTGGACGTTCGTATCGATAGATCGCTGTTCAACACGACCGCCACCGCCACGCTTGGCATGAGCGGTCACGAAGACGCCACCGCGGATATCGATCTGTTCATCGATCACGGCGTGATAAGAAGCCCCGTGACCGGCACGATCCAGCCCAACGAGGCATTTTTTGTCGGCGTCATCGGTATCGACATGGTGGCCTCGATGAGCGGGGTGGAAGGGCAATTGACGGCTGATACCCTGCGCTCGGCGGAGGTCGAGGGCGAGCTGACTGGCCTTGTGATGGATGTCGCGTTCACCGACGAGCACCTATGGCATATCGATACGCGAGTCGATGAGGTGACGTTCAATGATCCGGAAAACGAGGCGACCGTTCGAGTTTTCTCGCCCCGGTTTGAAATGGATACTCGTGGGGAGGACGGTGGAAACGTCCATCAGCGCATGGAAATACCGCGCATCGAGATATTGGCCCAGGGCATGAGCCTTTACATGGATGCCACTGAAATGGAATCAATTACCGAGCCGGCCGATGCCCGGCGTGTGATCGATCAGACCGGCCATGTAAGAGTGGCGGAGTTCGGTGTCGACGATACGTCGATGGGCAGTCTTTCCATGGATGTAACGGCCAATAATTGGCATATAGATGCGTTTCAGACCTATCAGGAAGCCTATGCGCCTCTCATCGTGATGCAGAACCGCTTCGAAGAAGATGAAGGTAGTGTCGATGAAGCACGCTACCGGGAACTGATGACGCAGGCAATCGAGAACGGCCATGCCTTTCTGGTGGAAAGCCCTTCCGCCGCGATCCAGCCGTTGAGCGCTCATATCGTACTGCCGGAGTTGGAGCTGGATTTCAAACCGCGTTTGACGGCTCAGATACGCTTTGATGGTGAAGGACTTTCCAAGGAGGCCCTTTACAGCGCCTTCTGGAATAACGATCTGGCGCCACGAACAACACAAGACGCAGAGGCTGCGATGAGTCCGGCCCAGGCGAACGCGTACCTGCTTGACCGCCTGTATATGGAGGTCGACATGACCACACCACCACCGGCACTTTTGATGCAGCTTCCGCTGCTGGTGAGCCTGGTGCTCGACACCTCCCTGGAGCAGCAGACGCTTACCTGGGATCAGGGCCGGTTGACCCTCAACGGCGAAGAGTTGATGTAGTCGCCTTTTGCCGGAGCCAACGCGCACTTGATACTTCGGGCCATGCATTTCGATGCAGGCCCGACATTTTTTTATTTAGTGTTTGAAGTGCTGTTTGAAGATTTATCCGAGAAATGAAATATGCGTGTTTTTGCTCTCGCAAGATTTTTATTGTCAGTGGTTGGTATCGGGCTTCTCGTGGTTGCTTTTTTCCTTGATACCACTGTTCAGGGAGTACAGCGCAATACGGGATTGTCTGTTAATGGCAAGCACCCTTATCAGGTCACCACGCAGTAGCTTGATCCTTCTACCATGGAAGTGCATGTCTTCAAGAGCCAGAATCTCTGGTTCGACCCTTCAGCCTACGTCAATACGGATACCGTGGCGGTCTACATTGATGAAGACAATCCCAGGAAATGTTGCATGGATATTAGTTTCCTGCCCAAACTTGCCAGCTGACGCGATAGTGTATGCTTCAAACACGACAAGCGGCTTGCCAGCCTCGTGCTTTAAAGCGCTCGCTTTTTTTTGACCAGGATAAGGATTCGTTATGGTTACAACTATCATCATTGTGGCGGTCATCGCGATTGTCGCCTTCTATGTCATCGGGGTTTATAACAAGCTGGTCTCTTTGCGAAACCGCTTCCAGAACGGCTTCGCGCAAATCGAGGTGCAGCTCAAGCGCCGCCACGACCTGATTCCCAACCTGGTGGAAACCGCGAAAGGCTATCTTTCACACGAACGCGAAACCCTGGAGGCGGTCATCCAGGCGCGCAATTCGGCCGCTTCTGGGCTCCAGGCGGCAGCGGCCAGCCCAGGGAGCAAAAAGGCGATGGCCGAGCTTGGCGGCGCTGAAGGTGCGCTCACCCAGGCCATGGGACGGCTCAATGTGGTCATGGAAGCCTACCCGGATCTCAAGGCATCCCAGAACATGCAGCAGCTCTCGGAAGAACTCACCAGTACCGAGAACAAGGTGGCCTTTGCTCGCCAATCCTTCAACGATGCTGTCATGCAGTACAACACCTACCGCCAGAGCTTTCCGCCGGTGGCAATAGCGCCGATGGTAGGTCACGGTGAAAACGCCTCGTTTCTGGAATTCGAGGACAGCGCGCAGATTCAGTCAGCGCCCGAAGTGTCGTTTTAAGGCGTTCAACAAGGGAAGTGGCGCATGGATTTTTTTACCGCACAGGATAATGCCCGGCGCAAGACCGGGCGGCTGGTTGTCTTGATGATCGCGGCAGTAGTTGCATTGATCGCCGTCACCACCCTGGTGATCACCATCGTCGTTTATTTCATGAGCGACCACCGGGGCGAGGTGACAGCGGACAGCCTGCTGGCCGCGCTTTCTCCTGAGCTGGTAGGTGTTGTAGCCCTTGGCGTGGTGGCGCTGGTGGGCATTGGCGGGCTTTTCAAACGCTACCAGCTGCGCCGCGGCGGCGGTAAAGGCGTGGCCGAGGCGCTGGGCGGACGAGAAATCGACCCGGGCACCGACAACGCCAATGAGCGGCGCATTCTCAACGTGGTTGAAGAGATGGCGATTGCCTCGGGCACGCCGGTGCCGCCGGTTTATCTGCTCAAGGAAGCGGGTATCAACGCATTTGCCGCCGGGTTCGATACCCGCGATGCGGTAATCGGCATCACGCAAGGCGCAATCGATCATTTGAGCCGCGATGAACTTCAAGGCGTAGTGGCCCACGAGTTCAGCCATATCCTGCATGGCGACATGCGCTTGAACATGCGCCTGATCAGCGTGCTGCACGGGGTATTATTGATCGGCCTCTTGGGCTATCTCCTGCTGCGCAGTACGGCCTTTCGCGGCCGATCCGTGCGGCGCAGCAACAACGATAATGGCAAAGGTGTCATCGTAGTGCTGGCATTGGGCGCCGCCCTGGCCGTCATCGGCTACGCGGGTACGTTTTTTGGCAACTGGATCAAGGCCGCGGTGAGCCGCCAGCGCGAGTACCTGGCCGACGCTTCCGCCGTGCAGTACACACGCAACCCAGGCGGTATTGGTAACGCGCTGGTCAAGATAGGTTCCCACACGCAAGGGGCCAGGCTGGAGGCCTCCCAGGCCAGTGAGTATAGCCATCTGTTTTTTGGCCAAGGCATGAAGATCGGCTTCACTCGGTTGATGGCGACCCACCCACCCTTGAACGAGCGCATCAAGCGCGTCATGCCGGGCTGGAACGGCACGTTTGACGCAGCGCTGAGTGTATCTGCCGCCGGCGATGTAACCAGTGACGGGGCTGAATCAGCGGCGGGCTTTGCCGGTAATACGCCCACTCGCGCCAGTGCTGCAATGACCGGCGCCTCGGCCCAGACGGCCATTGCTTCCATGGGCAAACCGGGCCCGCAGCATCTGGCTCAGGCTCGTGCCACCATCGATGCGTTGCCCAGGCGTATCAAGGAAGCCGCCCAGGACCCTTACGCGGTGCGCGCACTGATGTACGGGCTTTTGCTGGACCACGATGATGAGATACGCCAAACACAGCTGGCACTTTTAAAGCAGTCGGCCCAGCCGGACGTTTACCGCGCGGTAATGAGCCTGGCAGGTGAGGTCTTGATGTTAAAAGACGAGCTTCGTTTGCCGTTGGTAGAGCTTTGCCTGCCCGCGCTGAAGAGTCTTTCCAAAAGCCACGCAGACCGCTTTAGTGATTGTATCAAAGCCCTGGCCGAAGCCGATGGTCGAATCAGCCTGTTCGAGTGGACGCTTTATCACTGGCTGATTTACCACCTGGGCCTTACTAAAGAGGCGAGCGGCCCGGCCAATCGCAAACTCACGGATTTGAAGCACGAGTGCCAAACGCTGCTTAATGTGCTGGCAAGCGCCGGCCAGGATAACACCTCGGCCATCAGCGAAGCGCTCAGTACCGCCGAGCAGGAGCTACCTTTTGCCTTGATGACCGGCGAAAACGTCGACGACAGACAAGCGCTTAGCCAGGCCGTGAGCCGGCTGCGCCGCCTGACACCACAGCATAAATCAACGCTTCTACAGGCCATGGCGCGCTGTATCGAACACAGCGGCGAGGTACGCCCGGCAGAAGCTGAACTGTTTCGCGCCACTGCCGATATTCTGGGCGCTCCAGTCCCGCCGCTGCTGGTAGCAGGGTGATTGAGCGTTGCAGGTCCAGAAACAAGAGGTACCGGGTGTATGGATGACGCAGAGTCCTTGAACCGAGCCATTAACGAGGAAGTAAAGCTTTGCTCATACAATGCCGAGTGGCCAAAGCAGTTTGAAGAAGAGCGTGCTCGGCTATTACACTTTTTTCCCGATAAGCTGGTAGCCATCGAGCATATCGGTAGTACCGCTGTAGCGGGGCTTTCGGCCAAGCCGATCATTGATATCATGGCGGGGGTCGATTCGATAACCCAGGCGGATGCCCTCATGGGCCCCTTGTGCGATTCAAACTACACGACCTCGCTGGAATACAACGCTACTTTGACGGACAGGCGCTGGTTGATGCGGTGGGCCAATGGCCGCAGGACTCATCATCTGCATCTAATGGTGTATGGCGGCCAAGCATGGCAAAAGCGCCTGGCTTTTCGCAACGAACTGCGCGCCGATACTGTGCTGGCGCTGATGTACGCGAAAAATAAACAGTATTGGGCGACTGAGTATAAAACCGACCGGGAAGCGTATACGGCAGCGAAGGGAAGTTTTATACGTGGTGTGCTGCGTAGGCGTATTTAATAAGCAAGACCGCGTAACATCCTTTTTATGTAAAAGCGCGCAATGAGCACACTATGTTAAAACGATATAAACGCGCGGACGCCCTGAGCAGAGACGTCCGGACGCTTTTTACGGCTAATTAGTGCTGACGCACTGTTACGCCGGTTCGTGCACAAGAGTTGCACTCAACGTCCCTTGTAGCTCTGCTACCAGCCGCTCGACCTTCCGCGTGGCCTCGCCAATTGATTTTGCCAACATCTCGCCACCGACTTCCTGACCTTCGATAGCAATGATATGCAGTCGGATGATCCCGACGAACCCTAGCGCTGAGGCCAGGTTGGGTTCCAGGTGATTCATGTGTGCCATCGCTTCGCCCGGCGCCATATTCATGCCGCCTCTGGCAACGAGTATGACCGCATGCCGTTCTCGATCTGCAAGCTTGGGGGTGTAAGGATCTTGCAGGTTGCTCTTGTCGACCCCGACCGTTCGCTCGGCCCGGATGATTTGATCGACCCACGCCTTGAGACTGGCGGGCATCCCGAAGTTGTAGAGCGGAGTGCCAATCACCAGAATATCCGAGGCAATCAGCTCATCGACAAGCGTGTCGCTTTCCGCCAACGTTGCCTGCATCCACGGCTCGCGTTTCTCTTCAGGCGTGAAAGCCGCCGCAATCCAGTCGTGGCTGATAAAGGTGGGCGGTTGCTGGCCTATATCGCGGTAGGTAACACCGTCCTGCGGGCAGCGCAGCCGCCATTGATGAACGAATTGGTGCGACAGATATCGGCTGTGTGAGCCATGGTGATCCGTTCCTGCGAGCCCGGGCCGGGCGCTGGCATCGATATGCAGAATATGCGACATGAAAAGTCTCCTTTTGAGCTGAATTCATCTATGCTGATGAACGCTAAAGACTAGAGCGCGACCGATGGCGCGACAAACGATCGTTTCTTGTCGATATGGATGAATAAATCTCACTTATGAATTCACGACGCTTGCCCTCGCTTTCGGCCCTTCGCGCGTTTGAAGCGACGGCCCGGCACGAAAGTGCCAAACAGGCGGCGCTGGAGCTTTCGGTCACCGCCACGGCCATCAGCCACCAGATTCGCGGGCTTGAAGAGGCGCTGGGTATTGCGCTGTTTATACGTAGGCCCAGGCAGTTGGTGCTTACGGCCCCAGGGCGGGAGCTCGCGCAGGTATTGGAATCTTCCTTCGACAATATCAGCAATACCATCGAGCGCTTGAGTGCCTTGCCCGAACGGCGGGGCGTTACTCTGACCACTACGCCAGTGGTAGCCGTACGCTGGTTATTGCCCTGGATCTACAGGCTGAGTGAATCTCACCCCGATATCGATCTGCGCATTCATGCCTCCCACGAGCCCGTCGCGATAGATGGAACAACCGCCGATCTGGCCATTCGCCATGGCGATGGGCACTGGCCGGGGCTGGTCGCCGAGAAGCTGTTTGATACCACCTTGATACCCGCTTGCAGCCCACGGTTGGCGCAGCAGGCTGGGAAGGAGGTATCCCAATATCCGCTGATTCACTTTCGGCCGCAGGGTGTATTTAGATCGCCCATAGATTGGCCGGGTTACCAGAAAATCGCCCGGATTCCTGGTTTGAATGTTGATGCCGGATTAGCGTTCTCTGATGAAAGCCACGTTATTGCGGCGGCAGTGGGTGGGCAGGGCGTCATGCTAATGAGCCGCCAACTGATCGAAGATGAATTGGCGGAAGGACGTCTGGTACACCCCTTTGGCCCCGAGCTCGAAGACCGCGGCTTCTTTCTCGCCTACCCGGAAAGCCGCCGAAGTGATCCCACGATTCTGGCACTTCGGGACTGGGTGATGGCAATACCGGGCAAACTATCGGGGGCTTGTGTTGATAATTTTTTTATACCGTTATCTTAATAAGATTTGCGAAAATGTCGGATATGCTGACTTTGGCTTTCATACAAAACCCGTGACTCAGCGGAGCTTGATGCAGACAAAGAGGGGCCGGCTGAATGGTCATACGGCCACTGGGCTACATCAAACGGCGATTGTTGTTTTCATATTCTTGAAATAGGTCGTGAGCAAGCGGGCCGTCCATGGCCACTCGAGGGGCCTCATTCACCAACGATCAGCAAAGGGTTGAAGCCGCTGCGACGATACTGTTGTTCCTCGGCTAGCAGCAGATCCAGTGCCAGGCTCGCGAGATCGTCGGCGAGGGGTTCTGCATGTGCGTCGAATTCGCGGGGCATGATCTTGAGGTAGGAGTGACAGTCGCTACAGGTCTCGGCCTGGGTGGGGAGCAGGCACTCGCCAGCCTCGTCCTCAAGGCTCAGGTAGTCAAGCTTGCCGCTCTGATCGCAGACACTGCACTTGGAGCGTTCCAGATACCACTGTGTCGCGCATAATCCGCACTGCAGATAACGCACCCCGCTGCGCTGGGAATCGATCTGGATGAGGCTTGCCACCGGCAGCGAACCGCAACAGGGACAGATCGAGCGGGCCTCGGCGGTAGGGCGTTTTGGCGGGTGGGGCAGAGTGCGCGCCAGACGCAGCCAGGCCACCTGCAACGCTGCCGCTACCAAGGGCATAAGCCCACGACTCGCTTCTGGGCCGGGGCGCGCCTCCAGCACTTCCTGGGCGAGGTGGTCGATCTCCTCTTTGGGCAACGCACGCAGGGCGTCGAGCAATGGCCGCTGCGCTTCACCGACATGCAAATCAAGGCCGTCGAGAAGGGCGGTGAGTTCTCCATGAAAATCGATGTCGCGGCGAAGCGCCTGAGTACCCAGCGGCGGCATGCCGTGCTCCAGAGCGAGCACGAAGGCGTCCGGTTCGGGCAGCCACGCCGGCACATAGTGTTCTAGCGTGCGCTGCTGCGCCTGAGAGAGCTGGGCCATGAAGGTCAGAAAATCCCGCAGGGGTTCGACACGCTCGGAAAGCTCATGCAGGCGCTGGGCGCGCTGCGCAAAGTGCTCCTGCTCGGGCAGCACCACGGAAGGGGGATCCATGATGCCCATCGGGGCATTGCCATAGGCGTGGTTCACTTGGACTCCTCTCTAGTCATGATCGGGTGCTGTTGCCTGGACATCTCACGCTCCTTGCGCTCCTTCTCCATACGCTCTTTGTCCATTTCCTCCTCGTACCATAGATCGTGGTGATGTTTCGCCCATGTCTTGCTGACCCGGCCACGAATCATGGCGGTGAACGAACCCTTCACCCAGATACCCGAATAGATATGAATGATCAGCGTGATGATCGCCAGCAAGGCCACATAAGCGTGCCCAAAGGCGGCCAGCCGGCGCAGCGTGACGGGGATGGCGTCGGCGAAATAGGGCTGCCAGATAAGCAGCCCCGACATCAGCAGCACCGGCACACAGAGCACCATGATCCAGTAGACCAGCTTCTGCCCGGCATTGTTCTTGCCCACCGGCGGTAGCCGCTCGTCACGATTGCTCAACACGTCCTTGATCTGCTTGAGCCACTGAATATCATGGCGCTTGATCAGGCTCACCTTGAAAAAGCGGACCGCCATGATCATGAAAAACAGTGTCATGAACAGCCCGATATACGGGTGCAGGATACGCGTCATGGTCGGGCCGCCGAACAGCCCGGTCAACGACCAGAAGAAGGGGTGAAACAAGGGCAGCCCGCTGAGCACCAGCATCACGAAGCTGATCGCGATGAGCCAGTGATTGATGCGCGAAAACGCGTCATACCGTAACAGGCCCCGATCGGTTTTGGCATGTGGTTTTGATTCGCTCATGGCCGTTTCTCCCCAGGCTTTTGGTCACGCTCCTCGTCCGCGCGTACCTCTCTCTCCTTTTCTTCCTCTTCTTCTTCCGGTATTTCCTTGGGGCCTGCGGTGAGGTAGTGGAAGAACCCGGCAAACGCCGCAAGCCCGATAGCCGCCGAGGCCAGCGGCTTGGTGATACCCTTCCAGCCCTCGACCAGCGGGCTGATGCGCGGGTCTCTGGGCAAACCGCTGTAGATCTCGGGTTTGTCGGCATGTTGCAACACGTAGATCACATGGGTGCCACCTACGCCTTGAGGGTCATAGATACCGGCGTTTTCATGGCCGCGTCCCTTGAGAAAATCGGTGCGCTTCTCGGCAAGATCGAGCATGTCCTCCTTGGTGCCGAACATGATCGACCCGGTGGGGCAGGATTTCACACAGGCCGGCTCCAGACCATGCGAGACACGATCAGAACACAGGGTGCACTTATAGGCCTTGGAATCCTTTTTCGAAATGCGCGGAACATCGAAAGGGCAGCCAGCAACACAGTAGCCGCAACCGATGCAGTGCTCGGAGTTGAAGTCCACGATGCCGTTGGCGTACTGGACGATCGCGCCGGGTGCCGGGCACGCCTCGAGGCAGCCCGGTTCGGCGCAGTGCATGCAGTTGTCCTTGCGGATCAACCACTCCAGGTTGCCTTGTTCGTTCTCATACTCGTTGAAGCGCATCACCTGCCAGGAGTCGGGTGTCAAGTCCGTCGGGTTGTCGTATTCGCCCACGCATTCACCCACTTCGTCACGCAAGTCGTTCCACTCGGAGCAGGCAACCTGGCATGCCTTGCAGCCGATGCAGCGGGATACGTCGATCAGCTTGGTGACCGTTTCGACCCCGCCGCTACGCTCCTGGGGTGATGCTACCTGGGTCGCTGAGCGTCTGATGATATTCTGCTGATTGATCTGATCGCCTCTCATCTCGCCTCCTTAAAGCTTGTCGACCCGAACCAGAAACGACTTGAACTCCGGTGTCTGGGTATTGGCGTCACCCACCGAGGGCGTCAACGTATTGGTCAGGTGAGCCCGCTTGGTTTGCCCCAGATAGCCCCAGTGAATCGGGATGCCTATCTGGTGCACCGTCCGCCCGGCTACCTGCAGCGGACGGATGCGCTTGGTCACTACTGCCACCGCTTCGATATGACCGCGCTTGGAGCTGATCCGAACCCGGTCGCCCTTGGCAATGCCCAGTTCGTTGGCCAGGATTTCGCCAATCTCGATGAACTTTTCGGGCTGGGCGATGGCGTTCAAACGGTTGTGCATCGTCCAGTAGTGGAAATGTTCGGTGAGGCGATAGGTGGTCGCCGCATGCGGAAACTCCTCGAAGGTGCCCAGGTTGGCCCGATCCTGCTCGAACACCCGCGCCCCTGGATTGTTCTTGGCCAGTGGGTTATCGGGGTGCATCGGGTTGTTGGCGATCGGTGTTTCAAACGGTTCGTAATGTTCCGGGAAAGGCCCTTCGACCATGCGGTCGCGGGCAAAGAACTGCCCTCGACCCGTCTGGTTCATGATGAAGGGGCCTTGCGCCGCTTCCGGTGCGGATTCCACCGGGAAGTCGGGCACGTCATTACCCACCCAGCGACTGCCGTTCCACCAGACGACCGCCTTGCGCTCGGCCCAGGGAGTGCCATCGGGACGCGCACTTGCCCGGTTGTAGAGGATCCGCCGGTTGGCCGGCCACGACCAGGCCCAGCCCAACGTCTGGCCGACGCCGTAGGGGTCGGAATTGTCGCGGCGGATCATCTGATTGCCTTCATTGGTCCAGCAGCCAGCAAAGATCCAGCAACCGCTCGCCGTGCTGCCATCGGCACGCAGCATGCCGAAATCCTCGACCTGTTCCCCCGCCCGACAGACCAGATTGCGCTGCTCGTCATAGACATCCTCGAGCGCCCAACCGTTGTACTCCCGGGCCAGTTCGTTGGGGCTCGGCTCCGTCGGGTAACGATAGGGCCAGCTCAGGTTGAGCAGCGCATCGGAAAAGGCGCCGCCTTCGTCGCGATACATCTGCTGCATCCGCATGAAGATGCCCGCCAGAATGGCCGTATCGGGAATCGCTTCGCCTGGCGGCGGCGCCGCCGCCCAGAACCATTGCAGCCAGCGTGAGCTGTTGACGATGGAGCCGTCTTCCTCGGCAAACGCGGTGGTCGGCAAGCGGAACACCTCGGTGCCGATCTCGGCCGTGTCCACGTCGTTGAATTCGCCATGGTTCTTCCAGAACTCGGCGGTCTCGGTTCTCAGCGGGTCGATGACCACCAGATACTTCAAGCGGGAAAGTGCCGCACTGGTCTTGGCCTTGTGCGGGAAGGCGGCCAGCGGGTTGAACCCTTGGCAAATGTAGCCGGTCATTTCGCCATGGCTCATTCGCTCGAAGGTATGCAGCACGTCATACAAGGTCTCGCTCAGCTTGGGCAGCCAGTCGTAGCACCAGTCGTTCGCTTCGGTGGCCGCCTCGCCAAACCACGCCTTCATCAGGCTGACATGAAAACGCTCGTAATGGCGCCAATAGGATATTTCACCAGGCAGCAGGTCCGGGCGCGCGCGATCGAGGATATAGGCTTCGTAATCCTGCTCATCGGCCTCGGGCAGCGACATGTACCCCGGCAGCAAGTCCGAGAGCAACCCAAGATCGGTCAGCCCCTGAATGTTGGAATGCCCGCGCAAGGCATTGACGCCGCCCCCGCGCATGCCCATGTTGCCAAGCAGCAACTGAAGCATTGCCGCGGTGCGGATGATCTGCGAGCCGATCGAGTGCTGTGTCCATCCCAGGGCGTAAAGAATCGTCATGGTCTTGTCGTCCACGACGGTGGCGGCGACCATGTCCCAGACGTGCTGAACCTTGTCGCGGGGCGTGCCACACACCGAGGAGACCACGTCGAGGGTGTAACGGCTGAAGTGCGCACGCATCAACTGGAACACGCAGCGAGGATGCTGGAGCGTGTCGTCACGCAGAGCGTGGCCTTCGTCGTCGTACTCGTACTGCCAGGTTTCCTTGTCGTATTCGGCGTTCTCGGCGTCGTAGCCGGTGAACAGGCCATCCTCGAAGCCGAACTCCTCGCGCACGATGAGGCTCGCGTCGGTATAGGCGCGCACATACTCATGATGGATCTGATCGGTTTCGATCAAGTAGCTGATCAGACCGCCCAGAAAAGCGATATCGGTACCTGTACGAATTTCCGCGTAGTAGTCCGCCACCGCCGCCGTGCGGTTGAAACGGGGGTCGACCACCACGAGCTGGGCGTCATTATGCTCTCTGGCTTCCATCACCCAGCGAAAACCAACGGGGTGCGCCTCGGCGGCATTGCCACCCATGACGAGAATGAGATCAGCGTTGCGGATGTCGACCCAGTGGTTCGTCATGGCACCGCGACCGAATGTTGGGGCAAGACCTGCCACCGTCGGTCCGTGTCAAACGCGTGCCTGGTTGTCGAGTACCACCATGCCGAGGCTACGGGCTATCTTCTGTGTCAGGTACGCCGTCTCGTTGGTCGAGGCGGAGGCCGCCAGCATCCCGGTCGTGGTCCAATGGTTGACCGTATTGCCTTCGTCATCCTGGTCGACGAAGTTGGCGTCGCGATCATCTTTCATGTGTCGGGCGATTCGTGTCAGCGCCTCGTCCCAGCTGATGCGCTTCCACTCGTCGGTGCCGGGTTCGCGTACCTGAGGGTACTTCAGACGCGACTCGCTCTGGATATAGTCGAGCAGCCCCGCACCCTTGGGGCACAGCGAGCCGCGACTGACCGGATGGTCCGGGTCGCCCTCGACATGGTAGATGCTATCGATACTGTTGATCGCCCCATCGCCGCGGCTATAGAGCAGCACGCCGCAGCCCACCGAGCAGTAGGTACAGTTACTGCGGGTTATCTTGGCGCCGGTAAGCTTGAAATGGCGGATCGATGCGATCGCAGGCTCCGGGGCAAAACCCATCATGGCCATGCTGGATGTCGCCATACCAACGGCACCGAGTTTGAAGAACTGTCTTCGCGTAACCTTCAGAGTCATGACGGCCTCTTGTCGATTTGTTCTGTATATCGTGAATACTTGAAAACAGACTAATTTGTTAATCAGACTAAGCTGTTAAATAGTGTGAGTCTGTTTCTTGCTGGGTGATGCGTCGCCTGGTCATTGAGTCAATGACACGGTTGCCAACAGAGCGTGCTGTCAACGGCTTAGTCGGGCGAATCAGACGTGCTGGCCTGAGATTCACCATCTTCCCGGCGCCCACTGTCGTCGGCACCCAGTGGTTCATCCGGCAATAGCGTCTCTTCGCGCTCGGGTGTCTCGGTTTCATAGGCGGACCCGTCATCGGACTGGGAGGCAGGGGTCTGGAACATGGCGTCTCCTCGTGATTGGCCGCCGCCCGTCGTCTCGTTTTCCTGATCCATATCCGCACCGGTAATACCGCTCGTGGTACCGGCCGTGCCGGTATCTACGTTCGGCTTTTCAGGCGTTGCATGAGGCGCCAGTGCTCCGGTTGCGTTCTGGGGAGCTGCCGACTCGGTGGCCTGGAGCGTGGTAATGAAGCCAGCGCCTAGCAAGGCAACCAGTAGGGAAAGCGTTCGTCGTGTCATGCTTGAACTCCTCGAACGGGCCAAGGCCCTGCGGTTGAGCGCTCCGCGTTGGCTGCAACATGTTCAGCCAATCGCTTCATGTTGAGCTCCATGTAGTCACAACTCTGACGTATCCTGCCTTCTGTATAGCCAGTAGCGACGCCTGGAACAAGAACATGGGTTAAGAAAGGTTCATAGGGGCAACATTACGCTACTGTTTGCTTGAAGCGGTACTTCTTCTTTTTGTATAGCTCTTTCTTGGCTTGCCTTTGCGCTTGGCCGTGCTGCCGGCAGCGCCTTTCGCCGTTTGCAGGCTCTGTCTGAGCTTGCCCGCATCGCTTTGCTCAAGCAGGGCGCGCAAATCGTCGAGCAAGGCCTGCTGGAAGGCGCCGGGGTCGTCCTGGCGTTCGGAAATTGCGCGCAGGCGCTGCTCCCATAGGGCGGTACGCTCCGGCGTGCTGACGGCACTGGGTAGCGCCGCAATCAGCGCGCTGCCAACTTGGGTGGCGCGCAGGGCCTTTTGCTGGCGCACCAGATATCCGCGCTGCACCAGGGTTTCGATGATACCGGCCCGCGTTGCCTCGGTGCCCAGGCCGTCAGTGTCGCGCAGGGTGCGGCGAACTTCTGGGTCTTCCACGTAGCGGCCGATGTTCATCATCGCCTTGATGAGGCTTGCATCCGTGAACGGCTCCGGCGGGCGGGTTTCCTTTTCCTCTACACCTGCGCCCAGCGCCTGGCAGGCTTCCTCTTGGGTCAGCGTGGGCAGCGGCGGGGCATCTTCTCTGGTAGTGAAAAGCGGTTTCCAGCCGGGGTCCAGAATGCTCTGGCCGCGGGCACGAAAGGCCTCGGAAAGCAGGGTGAATTCGGCCTTGACCTCGAAAGTGCGTAAGGGGCGATAGAACTGCGCCATCACATTGCGTACCACCAGCCGAAAAACGTGGCCTTCGGTCGCCGAAAGCTGGCTGAAGTCTGCCGGTTTGCCGGTGGGGGCCAGCGCGTGGTGGGCGCCCACCTGTTTGTCGTTCCAGGCCTTGGAGCGCAGGGTGAAGTCGGCGCCCTGCAGCCACTGCCTTAGTGTGGCGTCGTTCTGACAAGCCCCGCTCAGGCTCTTCCTGGCAAGCGAAAGATGCTCTTCGGGCAGATAGCGGCAGTCCGAGCGCGGGTAGGTGATCAGCTTGTGCTGCTCGTAGAGGCGCTGGCAGATATCCAGCACCATCTGGGCGGAAAGCCCATGGCGGCGGGCGGCGTCTACCTGAAGCGCCGAGAGCGAGTAGGGCAGTGGTGGGGCCTGGCGTTTTTCCTGTTGATCGAGAGTGGTCAACTGGCCGGATGTGCCGGGAAGCTTTGCCGCCAGCGCATCGGCCGGTCTGCGGTCAATCAAGCGGCCCTGATCGTCCAGCGGCTGATTTTCCTTCGGCGCCCACCAGGCGCGCAGCTGGCCGTTGGCGACCCTGAGATCCACCCACAGCGGGTAAAACGGGTGGGGCTTGAAATCGCGAATGGCGTTGTCGCGGTGCACGATCAGCCCAAGCACCGGCGTTTGCACACGACCCACGGAAAGCACGCCGTCAAAGCCCGCCTGGCGGCCGGTCAGGGTCCAGGCGCGAGTCAGGTTGATGCCGTACAGCCAGTCGGCTCTTGAGCGTGCTTGCGCTGCCTGAAAGAGTGGCTGGAATTCGGCGTTGGAACGCAGCTGGGCGAGCGCCCGGGTAACCGCCGGGCGGTTGAGATCACTGATCAACAGGCGTTGAACCGGGCCGCGATACTTCAGATGCTCGATCACTTCCTGCACCAGCAGTTGGCCCTCACGGTCCGGGTCGCCGGCGTGTACCACCTCACTTGCCTGCTTGATCAATTTGCGAATCACCGCCAGCTGGCCGCGCGCCTTGGTGCGCGGGGCCAGCTTCCAGGTGCCGGGCACGATGGGCAAACGATCCAGGCGCCACTGCTTGTCGGCGGGGTCGTAGGCTTCCGGCGGGGACTGCTCGAGCAAGTGGCCCAGACACCAGGTCACGGTGGTATCACCGCACACGATAGCACCGTCCTGGCGCTTGGGGCTGCCCGGCAGCGCTTCGGCAATGGCCCGGGCAAGGCTGGGTTTTTCAGCAATAATCAAGCGCATGCCACGCTTTACCTTAACGAGTTAGGAAATTAAGCCTATGGTAACAGAGCTGACAAGGCGTAAAGCTGAGGCTTGCGGATAAAAACTTGGCGCGCCATCCATAAAATGATCGAGGCGAACTGATGCGCGAACGCGGCAGAACACGCAGGCTAATGGGCCTGGGGGCACGCACCGGCGGGGCGATGCTCAAGACTCGCCTGGGCGGCCAGGCGGATTGGCAGGCACTGGGCGAGGCGCTGTTCGAAGGCCTTTCAGAACTCAAGGGCCCGGCGATGAAGATGGCCCAGATGATGTCCCAGTGGGATGACCTCTTGCCGGCGGATCTGGCCGAGGAGCTTTCCCGCCTGCAGCGCCAGGCCGAACCCATGCCCTGGCCGCGCATTCGCGAGGCGCTGGTGCTTCAGTATGGCGATCTCGAGCGGCACTTCAGCGAGATCGAGGAGCGCCCGTTCGCCAGCGCTTCCATGGGCCAGGTACACAAGGCGATCACCCTGGAAGGTGAAACCGTGGTGCTCAAGGTCCAGTACCCGGGGCTCGCCGATGTGCTGGAGAGCGATCTGGTGCAACTGCGCCGTATCATGCGGTTGGGGCGCTGGTTCAAGGTGCCTCAGGCACGGCTGGACGCCATGTTCGAGGAACTGGCCGCCGGCCTTCGCGACGAGCTGGATTACCAGGCCGAAGCCCAGGCGCTGGCGCGCTATCGCGAGCGCTACGCGGATGAGCCGCGGCTGGTGATTCCCGAGCCGCTTCTTGAACTGTCCGGCACTCACGTGCTGGCCATGCGTTTTGTAGATGGCACGCCACTGCGTGAACTGGAAAGCGCGGATGACGACACCCGCCAGCAGGTGGCACAAACGCTGGCGGACTGGATCACTGAGGAGCTTTTTACCCATGGGGAGTTTCACGCCGACCCGCACGCGGGCAATTTCGCCGCCGACGCTCAGGGGCGGCTGATCATCTATGATTTCGGGGCGGTGATCCCGGTGCCCGAGGTACGTCTAAAAGCGATGATGGCGCTACTGGGGGCTACGCTCGACCAGGATCCCATGGCAATGGACGAAGCCATGTTGCAAATGGGAGGGCGTCAAGGACAGGGCGCGCCGCTGACGCTTTACCGGGAAGCGGCGGAGTGTGTGGCGCCACTGTTTGAACCCGGCGAGCAGGATTTTGGCGATGTGCGTGTTCACCGGCGCCTGCGTGAACTCTCGCCCAAGGTATGGGGCGCCATGGACAGACTGCAGCCTCCGGCGGATACGTTGCTGCTCTCGCGCGCGTTGAACGGCCACTACTGGAACCTGGTCCGCCTGAAGGCGCGGCTGGATATGCATGAGCGTGCCCAGCCCCTTTTAGCCTGGGCGCGAACGTAACAGATTGCCGCTGCGGGAGCGCCGTGCTGCGTGATAGACTATGGCGCTTTTCAAAGACAGTGGAGATGGCAATGCTGGCGGTATGGGTCGATCAGCTGCTGGGATTTGCCTCAGGGGCGCTCTCGGCAATCAGGCAAAAAGAACACTATCCCGATTTCATGACCTGGGTGCGGGCGCAGGGTGCCGAGTTTTTCAATGGCGATGTGGCAACGGCCCAGGCGCTGGCGCCGATACTCTGGTCACAGACACCCCTTGAACGCCTCGATTTCGCCAGCGAACCGCTGGCCACTCCCGGGCGCAACGAACCCTGCTGGTGCGACTCCGGACGCAAGTACAAGCAGTGCTGTCAGCGTGTGAATTTCCCCACTGAAATACCGGCGCAGATGATGTGGATGCTCTCGCTCAAGGAGTGGAAGGGCGCCACACTCAAGGGCGCCCTCGATAGCCATCAGGCTCCCGCCCAGGCGCTTCTGGAAGGCGGGCTGATTGCCGCGGAAAGCGGCCAGACCGGTCGCGCCATGCAGATACTCGAGTCGCTTTTCGATGGCAGTGATTGGTCGCGTCTGCCCGATCAGGCCGAGCCGGCGTTCGAGATTCTGCTGGATATCTACCAGGAGCGCGGCTTCACTCGCAAGCGCGCCGACCTGCTCGATGACGTGATGGAGCGCGGTCCGCTGTTTCTGCGCGGAGTGGCTCTTGAACGACTCTGTCTGATGCATCTAGACAATGATGATCTGGACAGCGCCCGGGGAGCGTTCATCAAGGCGATGCAGGCGCTGCCGGATTCGCCCACGCTTGCTTATATCGAGGCGATGTTGCTGTTGCACGAGGGCCACGAGGAAGAAGCCAAGGAGCGCGCGGACTTCTGGTACCGCCGCCTGGTGCGCCAGGGGGGCCTCGACGAAGAGCAGCTCGATTTCCTGGCCGCTCTGGCGGATAACCCCGGCGCGACCCTGGCCGATCAATTGTTGAGCGCCGAGGACGATCTGGCCACGCCGTTGATCTCGCTGCAGTCGCTGCTGGCCGCACTTCCCACTGCGCCGAAGCTCGACATCCAGCCCTCTGACGACGGCGAACGTCTTTTCTATACCACCACCGCCCGGGAAGAGACGCTGTTTGCCGCCTGGCACGAGCAGTTCCAGGTGTGGGTGGATGACGACGTGGCGCTTGGCTTTCGCGACGACCCGTGGGGCAATGCGGTGGAGTGGATGTCGGCGCTTTGTGCCAACCCCGAGTGGCTGGATGCGCCCCAGGTCGTTCAGGATGTGACCCTGGCGCTGACCAGCCGCTTCGGTAGTCTGCCCTGGATGGCGCCGAGCCTGCTGGAGCCGCTGGCGGTTCGTCTGTCGCGCTGGCTGGAGCAGGCCCGCGCGGCAGGTGACGGCAATCTTTGCTGGGACGACGCCCATAACGTCATGTTGCTGCGCACCGGCCTGGCGCTGGTGGTCGGCATGGAGCGTGGCGCTCGTCAGCACTCTCGCGAGCTTGCCGAAGAGCTTCTGGAGATCGACCAGGAAGATAGCCTGGGGCTCAAGGAGCTGGTACTGGATCAGCTTCTGCGCGATGACCGCAACCAGCAGGCGCTGCGGCTGACCGAGGAGAGCCACAAGGATGATGGCTCACTGGTGCTGGGCCTTTTGATGGGACGCACGCTGGCGCTTTATCGTCTGGCCGAGTACGACGCCGCCGAGCACGCGCTGCATAAGGCGATGGACCACAACCGTCACGCGCTGGAACTTATCTGTGCGGAAAGCCCCAAACCCTCGCTTCCCTACGCGGATGGCCAGGTGGACCCGGGCTCACGCGCCGAGGCGTGGCAGTATCGAACGCTGATGCGCGATCAGTGGCGCACCACTCCCGGTGCGCTTGAGTGGCTGATTCAGCACCGCTAGCGCTTCGACCCCCCTGGAAGATCCTTGTCCTTATTGACCCAGACCGCCAGTAACACGGCGGGCAGGCCCAGCACGGTCGCCACCACGAAGAAGGTGGCGTACCCCTGGGCCGCCACTACCAAGCCACCGAAACCACTCAGGAACTTCCCCGGCAGCGTCATGAGCGACGAGAACAGCGCGTATTGGGTCGCGGTGTAGGCTTTCGAGGTCAGACTCGACAAGAACGCGATGAAGATGGCGCTGGCCAGACCGTTGGCCAGGTTATCGCCGATGATGGTGACCACCAGCATGGGCAAGCGATCCCCCATCAGCGCCAGGGCGGCAAACAGTAAATTGGTGACCATCACAAACCCCGCTGCCACGATCAGCAGGGGGCCTATCCCGTAGCGCGCCACTAAAAGCCCGCCCAGAATGCCACCGGCAATGCTCATCGCGATGCCGAAGATATTGGTCACCGCTGCAATGGTCTCGAGGGTGAACCCCAGGTCGATATACAGCGGGTTCGCCATGGAGCCCATGGCCAGATCGCTGATTCGAAAGACGGCGATAAATACCAGAAGCCCCAGCGCCTTGACGCCGAAACGGCGAAAGAAATCGAGAAACGGGCAGATGATCGCGCCGATGGTCCAGGCGATGGTGCGCCGATAAAGTTTGGGTTTACCCCGGCTTTGGCGAATGAAGGCGCGCACGCTGGGTTCGTGAACCAGTTGAATCGACAGTGAAGCGCGCTGAGGCTCTGGGCGAATCAGCACGGTCAGTACGCCCACGCCCATCAACGCTGCCATGGCGAGATACGCCACGTACCAGGAAAATGCCGATGCGATATAGAGCGCCCCGGCACCGGCGGCAATCAACCCGCAGCGGTAGCCGATGATATAGGTCGACGACATCGCCGCCTGAAGATCGTCGCCGGCGGATTCGATGCGGTAAGCGTCCACGGCGATGTCCTGGGTCGCCGAGCCAAACGCCACCAGCAGGGCAAACGCTGCCACCCAGAAAAGATTGCCGACCGGGTCGATGCCCGCCATGCCGACTAACCCCGCCACGATGGTGGCCTGGGCGACCAGCATCCAGCCCCGGCGCTGGCCCAGTCCCCGGGTCAGAAACGGCAGTGCCAGCCGGTCGACCACCGGTGCCCAGAAGAACTTGATCGAATACAGAATTCCGATCCAGGAGAAAAAGCCGATAGCCGCCACCTCGACGCCGTCGCTTCGAAGCCAGGCGGATAGCGTGGAGAATACCAGCAAGAAGGGCAAACCCGCTGAAAACCCCAGAAACAGCATGGTGATGACCGGCGCGCAGAAGTAGACGGCCAGCGCACTGCGCCAGCTACGCCGAACATAAGGTTCCATGGTTTTAAAACTCCAAGAAAAGCCGGCAACGATAGCCTTGAGAAAACGTGACGATGGTAAACTAGCCACGTGAAAGAGCCGATAGCTTACCGGAGAGGAGTTTTCCGTGTCGATTACGCCACACCAGGTCGTCAGTCTACATTACGTATTGAGCGACGTGCTAAGCGATGGGACGCTTGCGCCGCTGGATGATTCTTATGCGCGCAACAAGCCGCTTGAGTATCTACATGGCCACGACAATATTCTGCCTGGCCTTGAGCGCGCGTTGAGCGACAAGGCGCCAGACGATGCGTTTAGCGCAACGCTTGCCCCCGAGGATGCCTACGGGCTTCGCGACGAAGCCCTGGTGCAGACCCTGGGCAAGGATGCCTTCGGCAGCGCCCCGCTGACCCCGGGCAGCCGCTTTCAGACCGAAGGCGAGGCGGGCCCGCAGATTGTCACGGTGCTGGGTGTCGAGAACGATAGGGTGCGCGTGGACATGAACCACCCGCTGGCGGGGCGTACGCTGAACTACCGCGTCAAGGTGCTCAGCGTACGCGAGGCGACCCGTGCCGAACTGGCCAAGGGCCACCCGCTGCCCCCCGGCACCGAACATAAAAAGGTGGAAGACCGCAAAGTGCTCTAACGGATCAAAACATGACAGAGATCAGGGTTTTTCAAACCCGAACCCCGTAAGGTGTTCACAGGCGATTGGCACGCAGCAGGTTCGGTTTTCTTGTCAGCGTGCATTTGCCTTGTCAGGGGGAAGGCTTGCGCCTTCACTAGCCGGCCCACGAGGCCGGCTTTTTTTATCTGCGTTTTACCTGCCTGTCTGACCCGGATGGCTTACCTGAATGGCCTGCCGGCTCCTGGTCAGCTATTGATAGCGCATGATATCGCCATGCAGAGGGGCCAGGCGGCCGAGTATTGCGTTGCGCGCGCTCAGCGGCACCTGCTGCGCCTGCATGGCGGCGTCGAGATGCTCGACCAGACGATTGAAGTGGGCGTCGGTGATGCCCATGTTCTGATGAGCACGCTCCATGGGCGGGCCCTCGTAGCGACAGGGCCCGCCGCTTACATCGCAGAATTGGCTGGCCAGTGAGCTTGCCAGGTAATCGATGTTGGTATTGGCAAAGAAACCGACCAGTTCCGGGTCGTCGGCAACGCGATACAGAAAGCTCTCGACCACGGCATCGATGGTGCTTTCACCCCCCATTCGCTCGTAAAGCGTTGTCTCGGGGGCGGTATGCGCGCAGCCGGCCAGGGCCAGAACGCTTGCAAGCAGTGCTGTTGCCAGGTATGTGCGCCGAGCGCGGCATTGGTTCTTTGAACGTGTCATCAAGCCCTCCACTTAAAAAGCAGCCTGGAGTGAAAGATAGCCGCCACGCTGAGAGGGCAGGCCTGCGATGTCGCCCAGATCCAGCCATGCGCCGGTCAGGGAGACGTGTTTGGTGAAGAAGTAGGCGCTGTAGAGACTTTGCCAGTCATCTTCCCGGGCCACGCTCAGGTTGTCGGGTTTTTGACGATACTCCGTACCCACGATCCATTGCGGTGTGATGAAAAGGCCAACGCTTCCCTCCGCCACCCACTGGTGGCCCCCCTGGTCGCCGCCAAAACCCAGGAGTCCTCCCTGGTTGGCTTCAGTGTTGCGCAGCGTCGCGTTGAGCAAGACGTTGCGTCCGGCCACAGCGGCGAACAGCAGCTTGCTGGCACTCAGGTAGCCATCACTTCCCCTCGTTCGATGGGCCCCCAGAGCACTTGGGGTACTACCATCCACGAGCCGCTTGTGCTGAACCCCCGCGCTCCAGATGCCCCAGGGGTGATAGAGCACATCGCCCCATAAGCGCAGCTTGGCACCATAGATATCCTGCTCCAGCTGGCCGCCCAGGGTTTCCAGGTCAAGCGTCTGGCGCGCGTAGGAGATCTCGACGCGATCATGGACATTCAGGCTGGCGCCGACGACCGTGAGACGATAATCATCAAGCCAGGCACGCGATGACATCGCGGTCGCCCCGATTTCCTGAGCGCTGGCGGTACTGGACAGTACCGCCCAGGGCGATAATCCGCCCCCGGCGGCGCCTTCGATGGCGCTGACGCCGCCCGTGCTCATGATGCGGCTACCGGCCAGTGAATCCGTGGCCACCAGTGCCAGAGCCACGGCCGCAATACGGGTCAGTAACCGTCGTGCGGTCGGGCAAGAGGGGAATATCGATGCATGTGAAGTGAACATCCTGAACATCCTGAAGCTCTCTTGAGGGTTCTAGACCGATAGATCGGGCAAGGGAAGCGATAGTGTCTCGAAGTTATCCAGCCATCCGGTCAACGCATCGCTGGGCATCGGCTTGGCGATCCAGTAGCCCTGCAGATAGTCGCAGCCAAGCTTGCTCAAAAGCTCGGCACTGGCACGATTTTCCACACCTTCGGCGACCAGCCGTAGCCCCAGGCTATGGCCCATTTCGATCGTCGAGCGGACGATGGTGACATCGTCCGCCTGCGTATCCAGAGCGAGCACGAAGGATTTGTCGATTTTCAGCTCATTCACGGGCAGGCGCTTGATCTGCGCAAGCGAGGAGTAGCCGGTGCCATAGTCGTCGATGGCGATCGATAGCCCCAGGCGGCTGAGTTCGAGCAGGGTTTTGGAGGCGATGTCCACATCCTGCATGACCGCGCTTTCGGTCACTTCGACACTCAACTGCCGGGAGGAGAGTCCATAATGCTGCAAGAGCCCGGCGATCTGCTCGGAAAGCTGAGGGTTCATGACATCGCTGGCGGAGAGATTGACCGCCACCGACAACGGGTAGCCGTCCTGTTGCCAGGCGTGTAGCTGCGCGCCGATGTGCGACAGCATCCACTGGGTCAGCATGCCGATATGGCCGGAGCGCTCCGCCAGTCCGATGAATTCATCCGGGGGAATGAACCCCAACTGCGGATGATGCCAGCGCATCAGCGCTTCACACTGATCGACCCGACCGGTTTGCGTATCGACCTTTGGCTGATAAGCCATCCAGAGTTCACCGTTATCGACGGCCCGCTGAAGGTCGCGAATCAGGGTGAGCTGGCGCTGGTGCTGTTCGTCCTGGCCCTCCTGATAGCATTGATGGGCGCTGCGCTGGCGCTTGGCCATATCGAGGGCGATATCGGTGCGACGCAATAGAAGCTGGGGCGTATCGCCATGGTCGGGGTAGTTGACTTCACCGATGCTCAATGAGGGCGTGATGGGCGATTTATCGAGGTGGATCGGATAACAAAGCGTCGTGAACAGGTGGTCTTGCCACTCGTCGTCGTTTTCCGCCTGACGGCGCATCAGAAGCAGCTCATCACCATCCAGTCGATAGGCGGTGCTCTCGAAGCCGTCCAGGTCTTGCAGGCGCTGAGCCAGGGCTACCAGCACGTTGTCTCCGAGCGCGTAGCCGAAGGTATCCTTGATATCGCGAAAGTTGTTGATCGCCAGACGTATCAGGGTAAAGGCCGTGCCGGAATCGATTGCCCGCTGGATATCTTCCTCGGCACTCATGCGATTGGGTAGGTCTGTCAAAAGATCGTGACGTGACTGGTAGAGAAGAACGGCCTCACGCTTTGCGATCTCGTCTTGCATGGCCAGAAGGGTCGAGCCGAGCTGGCTCGTTTCACTGCGCTGGGCGCCTTGGGCAAGATCGGTCACGCGCTCGCCCTGACCAATGCGCCTTGCCGCCGAAGCGAGCGCCATCAGGGGTTTGCTCATGCTGCGGGCGCTCCATATGGCCACCAGAATAGTGAACAGCAATATCAGCGCCATGATCCCAAGAAGCTGCCATTGCAGCGAGCGATAACCGCCCAGCAACTCGTTGCGCGATAGCTGCAGAAGTACGTGGGTCCGTTGGGTATCGTCCGCGTAGAGGGTACTGGCGTAGGAAAGATACTCCTCATCGGGCGTCATCTGGCTCGTGGTGGAATACTCGCCACCGGTGAGCTGTTCGCTGCTGTTGCGTACTAGCTCCCGCGCTGTCTGCGCCGGGTGCGAGCTTGCAAGATAGCTGATCATGTCGCCTTGATAGGTGACGACGTTCGTATCGAGGCCGGTCAATGCCATGATCTCGTCGGTCACCGCTTCATTGATCAAAAACCCCATGCCTACCCAGCCGATCAGGTGGGGCGCACGAACCGGCAGCAGGGCGAACTCAAAAGGCTGATCGTCGACCACGACGACACTCACTGCCGAGCCGTTCAGGTTGGCGCGCTCGAAAAGCTGCGGGAAAGGCATCTCGCTGTCGCTTGCGTGATGACTGCTCGCTAAAACACGCCCTTCCAGATCGCTGAGAAGCACTATATCGGCGTTGGCGCGGGCGCCGTGGTTTGCCAGTACAGAATAAAGTGTTTCGGTATCCTGGGTGGATACCGCGCTTTTAAAACCGAAGTCGTCGGCGAGAATGGCAATATTCTGGCTGAGCTGCTCACCACGGGCTTCGAGAAGCTGGTGAAAGACGTTGGCACCGACCTCCAGGCGCTGGCTGCCTTTAGCGAGGATGTCGTTTTGGGTTGCTCGCAAGAACGCCGCGCCGGTGGCAAGTTGCGACACGATCACCACGGTGAGCAGTACCAGCATCAGACGCGTTCGAAAGCGCATGGCATCCTCGAGATAACGGCGCCTTTAAAAACGACTTTTCTGGAAGTGACCTTCATCAAAGCAACTTTCCCGGTAGCGATCCCGTAACGTATCAACATCGCATCACGTCTCGGTCGCCTTTCGAAAACGTTGTTGAAGAGGTGAAAGCGTGGGCGCCACCGGCGGTAAGGCGTTGAGCTCGAGGCGAACGTCCAGCGCATCATTCTGGGTTATATCGCCCTCCCACCAGATTTCCTGCCGGTCATCAAGCTGCGGATGCCACACCCGTACACGATGCTCGCCAGGCGGTAACGTGGAGATTTCCAGCACGCCGTCGGCGCCGGTCTTTTTCACGTAAGGCGCCTCGCTTACCACGATGAAGGCCTGCATGTTGTCATGAATATTGCAGCCCAGTACCACGATTCCGGGTTGGTCGAACTGGATCGGCGTAGGGGTTTCCTTCAGGTAGAGGTTCAGCTCGAAGGTTTTCGCCGGTGAAAACGAGTAAACGTGATGGCGGGTCGTATCCTGGTTGGGAAACGAGACCAGGCTACCCACCGGTACGGCCAGCACCTTGGGATGAAACGCAGCGTTTCGCTGATAGATATCGCCCTCTTGCGTGGTGATGGGCGCTTCGCGGGGGTAGTGAATCTCGACAACGGCGTCTTCGAGCGGCTGACCGTTCGTATCGTGAACCGTGATGACCGCGCCGTGAACAGAAGAGACGACCGATACAAGAGCCAGCACCGCAGTGCGTGCCGAATTCTTGAAAAGACGATGTGAGGGTAGCTTCACAAGATCCCCATTTGCACTTGAGAAATGTTGGATTTAATACTGTATGGATTGCTGCAAAAAGTCATGCTTTTTGATTAACGATAAGCCAACTTTGGTAAGAAAACACTAAAAATGAATGATCAGGTTTCTGCTTCACGCAAGCAAGACGCAAAACAAGGGGAGTGGAAGAGAGCGAAAAGAAGAACGAGAAGAAGAACGAGAAGATGTCGGCGTACTGGTTAACGCCAGGCGCTTTGCCAGGTATGCATGACCCGCTCGGGGTACCAGGTCTTGCCCAGACTGCCATTATAACGGGCAAGGGCGCGGGTGAAGTCGCCGTTTTCCACCGCCAGGTAATGGGCCAGGATCGTACAGCCGTAGCGCAGGTTACGATGAGGGTCGGTAAGATCATCCATGGGCAGGCCAAGCTCGGCAACCCAGAAGGGCATGATCTGCATGAGACCGGTAGCGCCGGCAGAAGAGACTGCATCCTGTCGAAAAGCGCTTTCCACCTCGATCAGCGCAAGCACCAGGTTGGGTGGAAGCCCCGCCAGTCGCGCTTCCTGGTAGAGACGAGCAAGCAGCGCTTCGCGCTGCTCTGCACTGGCAATGAACCGGGATAGCGGCACGTGCATGCGCGCCTGCCACTCTCGCATGGCATGGTGTTGAAGGTTGCCCGACGCCTCGAAGGTGGCGCGCAGGGGCTCACTTCCAGCGCCATGAAGCGGGGCAAGGGCAAGGCACAAAAGCGTGCCTGCCCATATCCAGCGCTTTAACCTGACTTTTCCATGCGATGCCACCGGGAGCCCCGGATCAGGCGTTGTTGCCGGCTTTTTCGTCGAGAAAGGCAATGATCCGATCGTCAGCCACCATGGTAGCTTCCGTATCGCGGCGCCCCTTGTACTCGAGCTCGCCGTTATCCAGCCCTCGGTCACCGATGACGATACGATGCGGTACGCCCATCAGCTCCAGGTCGGCAAACTTCACGCCCGGGCGCGTATCCCGATCGTCCAGCAGCACGTCGAAGCCTGCCTGGGTCAGCGTCTGGTAGAGAGCCTCGGAGGCCTCGCGAACGCGCTGAGACTTGTGGGCGTTCATGGGTACCAGCGCCACGTTGAACGGCGCGATGGCATCAGGCCAGATGATGCCTGACGCGTCGTGGTTCTGCTCGATGGCCGCCGCCACCACGCGGGTGATACCGATACCGTAGCAACCCATCCAGGGGTGGCTGGTCTTGCCGCTGTCGCCCAGTACCTTGGCGTCCATCGCCTCGGAGTATTTCTGTCCCAGCTGGAAGACGTGACCCACTTCGATGCCGCGCTTGATGGAAAGCGTGCCCTTGCCGTCCGGCGAAGGATCGCCCTCGACCACGTTGCGCAGATCCGCCACCGCAGGCAGGGCGACATCGCGCTCCCAGTTGATGTTGAAGTAGTGCTTGCCTTCGATATTGGCGCCCGCGCCGAAATCCGACATCAGCGCCACGCTGTGATCGGCGATGACCGGCATATCCAGCCCCACCGGGCCCAGCGAACCAAAGCCTGCGCCAGCCGCGGCGCGGATCTCCTCTTCATCGCCCATGGTCAGCGGGGCAGCTACTTCAGGCAGGTTCTCCGCCTTGACTTCGTTGAGCTCGTGATCACCACGAACCAGCAGTGCCACCAGGCCGCCCTCGGCACCCCGTACGATCAAGGTCTTTACGGTCTTTTCGATCGGCAGGCCGTGCTGCTCGACCAGCGCGGCGATGGTCTTGGCATCGGGGGTATCGACCAGTTGCATCTGCTGTGTCGGCGCTTCATGGGAGACATCGCTGCCCAGCGGGGCCGGCAACGCTTCGGCCTTTTCCATGTTGGCGGCGTAGTCGGATTCATTGGAGAAGACGATGTCGTCCTCACCGGAGCTTGCCAGCACATGAAACTCGTGCGAACCCGTGCCGCCGATCGAGCCGTTGTCGGCGATCACCGGGCGGAAATCGAGCCCCAGGCGGGTAAAGATACGCGTATACGCCTCGTACATGGTCTGATAGGTCGCCTTGAGCGAGTCTTCGTCCACGTGAAAGGAGTAGGCATCCTTCATGATGAATTCCCGCGAGCGCATTACACCAAAGCGTGGGCGAATCTCGTCTCGGAACTTGGTCTGGATCTGGTAGAACGTCGCGGGCAGCTGCTTGTAGCTGGCGATTTCCTTGCGCACCAGGTCCGTGATCACCTCTTCGTGGGTCGGGCCGACGCAGTAGTCGCGGTCGTGCCGGTCTTTCAGGCGCAAGAGCTCCGGGCCGTACTGCTCCCAGCGGCCGGACTCCTGCCACAGATCCGCAGGCTGTACCGCAGGCATCAGCACTTCCTGGGCGCCGGCGCGGTCCATTTCTTCGCGCACGATGGCCTCCACCTTGCGCAGCGTGCGAAGCCCCAGGGGCAGCCAGGTATAAAGTCCCGAGGTCAGACGACGGATCATGCCGGCGCGCAGCATCAATTGGTGACTCACGACCTCCGCATCGGCCGGGGTCTCTTTTAGTGTGGCAATCAGTAGTTGGCTGGCGCGCATGAGCGAGAAGCTTCCTTTAGGGTCGATAATGCTGAGAATCGGTATGGCAAAGCGCGGTAGGGCGCTTTCAAGCGTTGAATGATTGCATTGTACGGCCCAGCGGTAAAGGCGGCAAAATTCAGTGTCTTGAGCCATAAAGCGTTAACACGATTATGCTAGACTACGCCGCTTTTAGTGGTATAACCGCTTAACCTGGCGGCCTTTTTTCAGGCCGGTATTTTGGAAATCAAGGGAATACATCAATGAAACAGCTCGTACGCCGTGGGTTGAAAGGCGCCTTAGTGGGAAGCCTGGTTGTCAGTTTAAGCGGTTGCGGTACGCTGTTTCACCCTGAACGCAAAGGCCAGCTGAGCGGCGATGTGGACCCGGTGGTGGCGATCGCCAATGGGGTGGGGCTTCTGTTTTTCATTCTGCCCGGCGTGATTGCCTACGCGGTGGATTTCTCCAACGGCACGATTTATCTGCCAAGCGCCACCAGCGCGTCCATCGATACCCTGATGCTTGACGATTCCCGGGACCTGGCATCGCTTGAAAGGCTTCTTTCCGACAAGGCCGGCCAGCCGGTGAACCTGCACGACGAGCTGATGATCATGGAAGAGGTGGCGAGTCTGGATGAGGCGCTTGCCATGGTTCGCATGTCCGGCATCATGGACGACGAGCGCCTGGGCGTTCTCTGACGCCGCTGCCGGGCGCTTCTTTTAGCGCTGACTGACGTTCAGGCGTGGCGCTGGGTGAGCTTCAGCGTGATCAAACCCGCGACCAGCCCCCAGAAGGCGCTGCCGATCCCCAGAAGCGTGACGTTGGCCCCGGTCAGCAGAAAGGTCACGATGGCCGCATCACGCTGTTCGCCTTGGGCAAAGGCGCCGGCCAGCCCACCACTCAATGTGGCCAGCAGCGCAATGCCGGCCAGGGCCGTGATCAGTGCCCCCGGCAGGGCGTTGAACAGCCCGGTCACCGTCGCCCCAAAAATCCCCATCAGGATATAGAATACGCCTGCGGCGACACCTGCCGTATAGCGTCTTCGCATGTCCGCGTGGGCGTCCGGGCCGATGCACACCGCCGCGCTGATTGCCGCCATGTTCAGCGCGTAGCCACCAAAAGGTGCCAGCAGAAACGTCGCCGCCCCGGTCCAGCCGATCAGCGCAGAACTATCGGGCTGGTACCCCGCCGCTCGCAGTACGGCAACCCCTGGCAGATTCTGTGTCGCCATGGTGATGATGAAAAGCGGAATGCCGATGCTGATCAGCGTGGTGGGGGCAAAGGCCGGTGTCATGAAAACCGGCAGCGCCGGCGTCAGCGGAATGCCCGTCACGTTTACCTGGCCAAGCAGCAAGGCGGCCAAAAGCCCTGCCAACAGTACCACCGGCACGGCAAGCGTTGGCCACAGCCGTCGACCGGCTACCCAGGTGAGCAGCATGACAAGCGGTAAGAGCCATTGGGTTTGCATCACGTTGAAAAGATCGAGTCCGAAACGCAGCAGAATCCCTGCCAGCAGAGCCTGGGCAATGGCATTCGGGATATGGCGCATCAGTCGCTCGAAAAGCCCGGTGACACCGCAAAGAGTGATCAGAAACGCCGAGAACAGAAACGCCCCGATGGCTTCATCCAGGGGCACGCCGGGCAGGCTGGTGGCCAGAAAGGCCGCTCCGGGGGTGGACCAGGCGGTGAGCAGCGGCATGCGGTAGCGAAGCGAAAGCCCCAGAGAAGTGAGCCCCATGCCGATACCCAATGCCCAGAGCCAGGAACTGATCTGCGCCGCCGTTGCCCCTGCCGCCGCGGCAGCCTGAAAGATGATCGCCGCCGAGCTCGTATAGCCGATGGTGACGGCTACCAGTCCCGCCGTCACGGTGGAGAGAGTGGTATCTCGCCAAAGCGAAAGACCGCGGGTATGGGGTTGCTGGAGCATGGTCGCGAAGCCTTCAAGGTAGTCGTCAGTGTGCGTTATGGCGCACTTCGAGACGTTACCATTGTGCGCTATAGCGCACAATGGATAACAGCCCGATCCGAATGCTTGAACCGGGTGCCTTGAAGCAGGGAGTGTCAGCCGGCGGTATGGGCAGGGTCGGGAATGCTTGGAAAGCGGGGTGGATGGTTCGTCATATAAGCGTGGCACGCCCTCAAGACGCGAATGTCGTCGTACTTGCCACCGGCCAGCTGAAAACCGACAGGCAGGCCCTGCTCAGTGAAGCCGCAAGGTACCGAAGCCGCTGGCTGCTGGCTCAGGTTGAAAGGGTAGCTAAATGATGCCCACTCCTCCCAGTCGCGCATGCCGCTGCCTGGGGGCACTTCATGATGAAGTTCAAAAGGGGCAATGGTGACTGCCGGGGTCATCAGCAGGTGATACTCCTGATTGAAATGTTCCAGGCGCTGAGTGATGTAGGCGCGCTCGTTGAGCGCCCGAAAAAGCTCGAGCGCTGTAAACCCCTCGGCTTCATGGGCATTGGCCACCAGCCCCGGGTCCAGAAGTTCGCGCTTTTCGTCGCTCAGCTGCTCCCATTGATGAAGAGAGGCGGTAAACCAGAGCTTGCGAAACGTGTCGATCGGCGACGTCAGCCCCGGGTTGACCTCGACGACCTCGGCGCCCAGTCTGCTCAACTGGTTGGCCGCCTCACGCACACGCTGGGCCACCTGTGGGTCAACCTCGGCAAAGCCCAGATCCGGGGAAAAACCGATACGCAGGCCCTCCAGACTCTTGTGCAGGTCCTCTCCCCAGCAAGCTGGCTGGCCACGGGTGGCATAGGGGTCACGGTAGTCATAGCGACCCATGACGTTGAGCATGCTCGCCGAATCCTCTACCGTGCGGGTCAGTGTTCCCAGGTGGGAAAGACTCGGCTCCTTGGCCGGCGGCCACTGCGGCACCCAGCCATAGGTAGGCTTGAAACCAAACACCCCGGTAAACGAGGCGGGAATGCGAATCGACCCGCCAGAGTCACCGCCCTGGTGAAGCACACCCATGTTCAGCACCGCGGCCGCTGCGGCCCCGCCGGATGAGCCGCCTGCGGTCAGCCGCGTATCCCAGGGGTTGGCGGTGGCGCCGAACACGCGGTTATCGGTGACGGCTTTCCAGCCAAATTCCGGCGTGTTGGTCTTGCCCAGAAGAATGGCGCCAGCTTCGCGAAGCATTCGGGCCGGCGGGGCGTCGGTCTCGCAGCGTGTCTGTTCGGTGGTCAGCGAGCCTTCATGGCAAGGCATGCCGGCCACCTGAGTCAAATCCTTGAGCGAAACGGGAATACCGTCAATGGGGCTTTGCGGCTTGCCCTGGCCCCAGCGGCGGGCCGAGGCTTTCGCAGCGCTTTCAGCCCCCTCGACATCGATATGAACGTAGGCGTTGACCTCGTCGTTGAAGCGCTCGATGCGCGCGAGGGCGGCGCGGGTAGCCTCCAGCGGCGAGGCCTTTTTCGATTCATAAAGCGCTCGCAATGACTGGGCATCCATCAAGCCTAGATCGGTATTGCTCACAATCCCTCCTCGTTTGATCCATTACCGGTTTCATGCATATAGAAGATGTCAAAAATGATGTAAGCCTAGGCAAGTAGCGGTTTGGGTGCAAAACGATCACCTTGGCTCGTCCTGCGCCGGTTGTCGGGAGGGCTGAAACCACGACTTCAGAGTAAGTAGCCTTGGCCCCAAAAAGTGGCTGCATGAGACACAGAATAAAGTGCCAACTTTGATTGGAAAATTAAGGTGGAGTCTGGTTTTTTTAATGAAAATAGACTATTTTTTTAATGTTTAACGTGTCTGAAAAGTTTGATTAGAATCACTAAATAGAGCGTGAGTGGTTGAAAATAAAGCACATTTGAATAATATTAAAGATTCGGCAGGCAATGATTTTTGCTTGATCCTCTAAATAAAAATTTATATTTAAGTTGTTTGAATAAATTATCCTAGATTACTTACTAAAAGGGTTCAAGAAGGCACTATGAGCTTACTGAGTAAGGACACACAGTAAGGAATGTCGAGTCGGGAAGACTCCCTAAGGATGGGCAGGCAGGACGCTTGCAAAGCTCACAAGGAGGTCAGGCAGGAAGCCTGCAAAGTTTACAAGGATGCATAAGTAAAGCCCGGCCTTACGGTCGGGCTCTTCATTTTGGTTCATAGTGCAGCTTCTGCTTTCGTTATAACTCCCGAGCCAGCTCGGGCGGGGCGTTATCCAGATGCAGATAAGTCGCATCGAAACCGCAAAATTCCTTTATGGTTTCCCAGTCGTTTATTTTGAGAAACTTTTTTTCCCAGGAAATCAGTCCATCAGCGCGTAATTTGCTGACGATACGGCTAGTATGAACCGGCGTGATTCCCATGGCTTCGCCTATTTGCTGCTGGGTAAGAGGAAGCTCGAATCCATGATCCTCCGTCAGGCCTGCCGCGCGGGAGCGGGTCAGCAGTTCGCAGAATAGATGGGCCATTCGTTGGTCAGCACGCCTGCCCGCAATATTGAAGATCCACTCGCGTAACGTGGACTCATCCACCAGCATTGACCAGAAAAGAGCGCGCGCCACCCGGGGATGATGTTCATATATCTCTTCGATGCCGTGCTTGGGAATGGAGGTGAATTTTGAAGGCACGACAGCACATATGGAATGATCCATTCTCTCCACCAGGGTAATGTGCACATCGCAGGCATCACCCGGAATGAGAAAGGCGAGTGCCTGGAACTTGCCTTCTTGACTGATCTTGTAACGAGTAGCCCAGCCTTCCAGCAATATATTGATTTCGTAAGGCTTGTCTTCTTCTTGTATGAGGTTTTCTGACTTTTTGAGCGTTCGAACCGGCGTAACGTAGCTTTCAAGGGCGCTAATCTCTTCAGGTGTGAAGGTCTGGAAATTTTCTAGTTTCTTGATGAAGTTTTTAAGCAAGTTGAAAGCCCTCTGGATTTCTTCTTATTTTAATGACTGGGATTTAAAATTATAGATGTTTAATAAAAAATATTATTATTTATTGATAATAATTATTAGTTATTCAAAAACAATAAATTAACAGCGCCTTATAATCAATACAGTAAAGGGTCACGTTGGAAGCTATTTATATTTAGCTATCATGTCTTTGTTTTATGTGGTGTAGGCAACATAACGCTATGTGGTATAAGTAACATAACCCTATGTGGGGTAGGCCACATAATATAGAAGGCCTTTTCAAGTTAACGGCGTTCAGTTTGTCAATAAAGAAAGTAGTATGTTTAAAATGAATTTATAGCTCTCGAACATATGCTATCTGGTCGCACCTTGTTGAGCGGGTAATGATAAGACGGTGGTTTTCGGGGCATATGGCATGTCATGCTTTTGGGCGAGAAGGATGCTTGTGCTACTACGCTCGAGCATAGGGGAATAAGCGCAGGGGAGTAAAAGCTTACCGTATGCCGCTTTTTAAAAAGCAGATGGAGAGCCAGGATTGGTTCGCCATGGAGGCTCAGGCGGTAATCAAGTGATACCTTTATTTCACTGACAGACGGATTATTCGACAGGGGAATGAGATGACAAGCGAACCGCCCGCCATTGCCGAGCACATCGCCAATACCGTCAAGGGGTTGCGCAAGGGGCGGGGCTGGAGTCTGGACGTGGCAGCTTTAGAGACAGGGGTAAGCAAGGCGATGCTGGGGCAGATCGAACGCGGTGAATCAAGTCCCACGGTATCCACCCTCTGGAAGATTGCCAGTGGATTCCGGGTTTCGTTTTCACAGCTTTTCGATAGTGGCCAGCCCTTGCAGGGTGAGCTCAAACGCAACGGCCGGGAATCGGTGTGGGGAGAGGACAGTGCGGGTATGCAGGCAAGCTTGTTGTTTCCTTTTGACCCGCTGTTGGGCTTTGAGATGTTCATGATCGAGCTTGCTCCGGGTGCGATGAGCGAGTCAACGCCCCACGCCAGCGGCGTGCTCGAACATATCGTGATCATTGAAGGCGAGATGGAGCTTCGTATCGACGAGCGCTGGCAGCGCCTGAGGGTGGGCGAGGGGCTTCGGTTTTTCGCCGACCGGCCCCACGCCATGCGCAATAGCGCCAGCACCCGGCTGCGCTTTCACGATGTGATTCACTACCTGCCCGGTGCGGTCTCGGGCAATTGAGTACGCAGCCAGCGAATCTCTTCCGGCCAGCTGTCGGGCTCGACGGTTTCCAGGATCAAGGGAATGTCATCCGTGCGTGAGTCCTGCACGATGGTGGTAAACGCCTCCAGCCCGATAGTGCCTTTGCCCAGGCTATGGTGACGGTCCACCCGGCTGGCGTAGTCGCTTTTGGCGTCGTTCAAGTGCATGCCGCGCAGGTACTCGAAACCCACTACGCTTCCAAGCTCATCCAGAGTCTGTTCGGTGGCCTTGTCGCCGCGCAGATCATAGCCGGCAGCGAAGGCATGACAGGTGTCAATGCAAACGCCTACACGGCTTTTATCGTCCACATGCTCGATGATGGTCGCCAGGTGCTCAAAGCGCCACCCCAGATTGGTGCCTTGTCCGGCGGTATTTTCAATCACCGCGGTCACGCCGCTTGTCTCGTCAAGCGCCAGGTTGACGGATTCGGCAATACGCAAAAGGCAGTCGTGCTCGCTGATCTTGTTGAGAAAACTGCCTGGATGAAAGTTCAAGAGCTTTAGACCCAGCTGCTCGCAGCGCTGCATCTCATCGACGAACGCGGCGCGGGATTTGGCCAGGCCTTCCGGCTCGGGATGGCCCAGGTTGATCAGGTAACTGTCGTGGGGGAGGATCTGCCCAGGGCCGAAGCCATGTTCGTCGCAGGCTTTCTTGAAGGCGCTGATGGCCTCCGGTGTGAGCGGTTTGCCTTTCCACTGACGCTGGTTCTTGGTGAATAGCGCAAAGGCGTTGGCGCCGATCTCGACCGCACGATGAACGGCCTGATCGGGCCCGCCAGCCGCACTTACGTGCGCACCGATATACTTCATGGCAACTTCCTTACTGCATGGGATTTCCTGCACGGCATTTCTGCACGTCATTTCTTTACGATCTTTTGGTACGGTCTTTTCTATACGGTCGTTTCTGAATCAGGCGGAATCGCGATGATCGAGAAAACGCTTGAATGTCACCGGCTCGTCGGTAATGGCACAGGCGACACCCCAGGCCCACCGGCTATCGAAGGCGCTCGGGTCATTGGGGGTGTAACACAGAAGATGATAGCCCGCCTGTACCATTGCCTCGGCCTGGGGGCGTTTCAGCCTCGCCCAGTCGGGATGAATGCTGAACGCTTCGACTGTTTCGCAATGCGCTTGCCACTCCTTGGGGATGCTGCCGAACAATACGCCCAGCGCCAGGTCTTCCTTGGCGGCAAAGTGGCGACAGCGGGCCAGGGCGGCCATGTCGAAGGATGAAACGATCCGCCGCTGGGGGGCGATCCTTTCCAGAAGGGTGGGCATGACTGCATTCACCAGTGCGATTGGGTCGCGGTCCTTGTTCACCTTGATCTCCAGATTGACCCCCATCTTGAGATCGCTCAGAAGCGTCAGCATTTCATCGAGGGTGGCCATCCTTTCTCCCACGAAACGATCACTGAACCAGCTTCCTGCGTCCAGGCGTTTGGCGGATTGCAGGCTCAGGTCTTGAAGCTCACCGCGCCCATCGGAGCAGCGGCTGACATTGCCGTCGTGCCAGATAACGGGGGTGGCATCCCCCAGAAGCTGTACGTCCAGCTCCACCCAGGTAGCGCCAGCATCATAGGCGGCGCGCACGGCGGCGAGCGTGTTTTCGGGGGCGGCGGCGGAGTAGCCGCGATGGGCGACAAGCGCCGGTAGCAGAATGCCTGGGTGCGACATGAAGGGTCCATTGATCCAAAACTTGAAGTTGCCAGTCTAGCATGGGCCGGTGACAAGCCAATGGCGCCATGGGCGTGTGGCTTGATTTATCGCGCGCAACGCGGTTGGATAAAGACCCGTTAAGTTTCCTGATCGATAAAAAGGAGTGTGCATGATGGCCAAGCGGATTGAGTTTGCCAGGACCGGCGGCTCGGAGGTTCTCGAGATCAAAGACGTTGAATCCAGGGCCCCGGGCAAGGGCGAGGTTCGTATCGCCAACAAGGCCGTCGGGCTCAACTTCATCGACATCTACTTTCGCACCGGCCTTTACCCGGCACCTTCCATGCCCTCGGGCCTGGGAACCGAAGGCGCGGGCGTGGTGGATGCGGTCGGCGAGGGGGTCAGTCATCTCAAGCAGGGCGACCGGGTAGCCTACGCCCAGGGGCCGCTGGGCGCTTACGCCGAGCTTCATGCACTGCCGGCGGACAAAGTGGTGAAGCTGCCCGACGCCATCGACTTTGAAACCGCCGCGGCCAGCATGCTCAAGGGTCTCACGGTGCAGTACCTGCTTCGCCAGACCCGCGAACTCAAGGGCGGCGAGACCATTCTGTTTCACGCCGCAGCCGGTGGGGTGGGATCCATTGCCTGCCAGTGGGCAAAAGCGCTGGGCGTGAAGCTCATCGGAACGGTGAGTTCCAGTGAGAAGGCGGAGCTGGCCCGTGCCAACGGTGCCTGGGCGACGATCAACTACAGTGAAGAAGACGTGGTCGAGCGCGTGCGTGAGCTGACCGATGGCCAGATGTGCGATGTGGTTTACGACTCGGTAGGCAAGGATACCTGGGAGGTGTCGTTGAACTGCTTGAAACCGCGCTCGCTGATGGTCAGCTTCGGCAATGCCTCGGGGGCCGTGGACGGTGTGAATATCGGTATTCTGAATCAGAAAGGGTCGCTGTTTGTCACCCGCCCCAGCCTGAATGGCTACGCCGATACCCGCGAGCGCCTTGAAGCCATGTGCGAGGATTTCTTCGCCATGATCGAGAGCGGCAAGATCAAGGTCGATGTGGCCAACCGCTACCCGTTAAGCGATGCCGGCAAGGCGCAGGATGCCTTGCAAAGCCGTAAGACCACCGGTTCCACCATCCTGCTTCCCTGAGCGCTGCCTCACGACACCTCCCTACTAAAGCCGCACACGCGGCTTTAGCTGTCACTTCTCATGGACGCTTAGGCACGTTCATCGAAGGCCATATCGAAAAAGCGCTCTTCGATTTGGCTGGCTTCGACGAACGGCTCGCGAAGCGTTTCGAAGTCGCGCTCCTGGCCAACGCGATTGAGCTCATCGCGCAGAAAGTCCACCCAGCGTTCAAAGGCCGGTTCGTTATGGAGCACGATCCAGTCACGGTGTTCGGGTCGCTCGGGCAAAGGCGCCCCGGCGCGGCTTGCCCACTCGAGATAAAGCCATTCGGCAACCACCAGCACGACAAGAATCAAGGCGTAGTCCTGGGAGTGGCAGGCTTTTTCCATCAGCGCGATAAAGGCCCGGGTCGGTTCGGCAAGCGGCGGGGCTTGCCAGTGCGCTTCAGGCACGCCCAATGTCTGGAAGGAGTCGATGAAGTAGCGATACTCGCTGCCGGCCAGCACCGATAGCTGACGCGCGTGTGTCAGGCGCGCTTCAGGGTCATCGGCGGCGCATACCGCGGCACCCAGCAAGCGGACAAACGTATCGCAGAAGCGAAAATCCTGAACCAGGTAGCGTGAAAATACGTCGTTGTCGATATCACCCTGCAGCAACTGATCGACAAAGCGGTGCTGAACACAGGCGTTCCAGTGGGGTTGGGCCGCTTCACGCAGGCGGTGACATAAATCCATGAATTTTCCTTTTGTATTTGGCAAGACCGCCAGCAGTTTAACCAATAAGGGCTGGCTTGGGAAAATCGCTATCCGTAACCAAGAGCTGTACTGGCGTACAAATAGCGTATAATTTAGTCGCGCAGCGGGGTCGTCAACCTGGTTTCTACCCGCGTTTCTTCGACCTGGTTTTTTTAATCTATGTTGCGGTCAGACTTGATAAATCGATAGATTACAGGACGCCCGGTGTGTGCCGAGGCGAAAAAGGGAGATCCTGCTACATGGCGATAGAGTCGATCGGGCTTGCCCCCAGTACGCTGATTTTCATCATACTGGGACTGACCTTGGTGGCGTTTATCTGGGGGCGGTTTCGCTATGATCTGGTGGCGATGTCAGCACTTCTGATATCGGTGGTCTTCGGACTGGTACCGGCGCAGGAGGCCTTCAACGGCTTCGGTCATCCGGCAGTGATTACCGTGGCGGCGGTGTTGGTCCTGAGCCGTGGTTTTGAACGCTCGGGGGTGGTGGATGTGATTGCCAGGCAGGTGCTCAAGGCCGGTGACCGGCTGATGCTGCAACTGCTGGTGCTTGTAGGAACGGTGGTGGTGCTGTCGGGCATCATGAACAACGTGGGGGCGCTGGCGCTGCTGTTGCCGGTGGCCATGCGTCTGGCCCGGGAAAACAACACCTCGCCTTCGCTGCTGCTGATGCCCCTGGCCTTTGGCTCGCTGCTGGGCGGGCTGACCACGCTGATCGGCACGCCACCCAATATTATCGTGGCCACCTACCGGGGCGACATTACCGGTGAAAATTTCAGCATGTTCAGTTTCTCGCCGGTGGGCATTGCGGTGGCCCTGGCGGGGCTTGCCTTCATCGTCTTGCTGGGGTGGCGCTTGACCCCCAAGCGCAACAGCCAGGCGGGCACCGCGGACATGTTCGATACCGCCAACTACCTGGTGGAGCTTAAAGTCTCCGAAGAATCCAAGGCCAATGGGCTGACGCTCCAGCAGCTGCGTGACGAGCTCGATGAGACGATTCCGGTGCTTGCCGTGGTACGCGATGACAACCGGCGGGCAGGCTACTCGTTTCATGGTGTGCTCAAGCAGGGCGATATCCTGCTGCTCGAGGCCGGCCCCGACGAGTTGCAGCTGCTCGAAGACAAGGTAGGCTTGAGCGCTGTGGCCGAGCTCGAGGAAGATGACCGGGATGCCGTGCAGGAGCAGAACGCTTCAGGCAGCACCGAGGAGGATGACGAGCCCGTGGATACCGAGGGCTTGCAACTGATCGAGGCCGTGGTGCGCAACGATTCGATGATGGTGAACCGTAGTGTACGCCAGCTTCGCCTCAACCATCAGTTCGGCCTTCATCTGGTTGCCGTGGCGCGAGACGGCGGGCGTTTGAAGCAGCGCCTTCGTGATATTCGTTTTCAGACAGGTGATGTCCTGCTGTTGCAGGGCAGCGAAAAGGAGATCCGCGACAGCCTCTCATCCTTGGGTTGCCTGCCGCTGGCCAGCCGCGAGCTGCACCTGGGCCAGCCGCGCAAGCTGATGTTGTCACTGGGGATCTTTGCGCTGGCCATCCTTTCGATGTTCTTTGATATTCTGCCGGCGGCGGTAGCAATGAGCGTGGCGGCGGTAGTATCACTGTTGATTGGTGTACTGCCGCTTCGCGAGGGGTATCACGCCATCGATGGCCCGGTAATTGTACTGCTGGCCGCCATGCTTCCCGTAGGCGAGGCGCTTGAAACCAGCGGTGGCGCTGATATCATCGCCAACTCGCTTTTATATTTTGGCGCCGATTGGCCGGTGGTGGTGTCGCTTGCCGGAGTTTTTCTGCTGTGCATGCTGCTTTCCAATATCGTGAACAACGCAGCGGCTGCGCTCTTGATGGCTCCGATTGCGGTGAGTCTGGCCAACGGGTTTGACGTTGCGCTGGAGCCCTTTTTAATGGCCGTGGCGGTGAGTGCCTCCTGTGCATTCCTGACCCCCATCGGGCACCAATCCAATACCCTGGTGCTGGGCCCGGGCGGGTACCGCTTCAGCGATTACTGGAAGCTTGGCCTGCCGCTTTCGGGCGTCGTCATGGTCACTGCCATTCCGATCATCCTGCTGGTGTGGCCCTTGTCCGGCTAGCAGGCGGGTCATCAATCTTGTGGATCTGATGGCAAGCGCAGGACCGCTTGCGTTTGCCATCCAGAATAAAAGGCTCGGCCCATGAATCAACAGTATCGCCAGGACGCCATTGTCGAACTGGTGCGCCAGCATGGCTACGTGAGCATAGAGCAGCTCACCGAACACTTCTCGGTCACACCGCAAACCATTCGCCGCGATCTGAATACGCTTTCCGACAATGGCCGTATTCGCCGGGTTCACGGCGGGGCGGGGGTGGAATCCAGCACGGTGAACACCGCCTACAGCACCCGCAAGACGCTTCATCTTGACGAAAAAGAGCGTATCGCTCGTTGTATGGCCAGCCAGATTCCCGATCATTCCTCGCTTTTCATCAATATCGGCACCAGCAACGAGATGATCGCCCAGGCGCTCATGGAGCACCAGGGCCTGGAGATCATTACCAACAACTTGAACGTTGCCGCGATCTTGCAGCGTAAAGAAGACTTCACCTTGATCATTGCCGGTGGCCAGGTACGCAGTCGGGATGGCGGTATCATTGGCGAGGCCACCATCGACTTCATCAATCAGTTCAAGGTGGATGTCGGCATCATTGGTATCAGCGGTATCGACGAAGACGGCTCGCTGCTGGAGTTCGACTACCAGGAAGTGCGTGTGGCGCAGGCCATTATCGCCAATTCTCGACGGGTCTATCTGGCGGCGGACTATTCCAAGTTTCATCGTAATCCGGTGGTTCGTCAGGGCAATATCGCTCAGCTGGACGGACTGTTTACCGACCGCCAACCGCCCGAAGCCATTGTCCGACTGCTCAAGGAGCACAATGTCGCGCTGCATGTGGCTCAGGATGTCTAATCAGGTGCGTTGAGCGAAGTCGCTTGAATGACGCCGTTTCGTTAAAAAAAGCCGCTACGCCTCACCGGCTTTTTTTCTATCTGCTCATTGTTGTTTCCAGACGTTCTGATCACTTGATCACCCTAAAACACCTGTTTGAAATTAACCGACATGAATACCTCCAGATAGCGGTGATTGTAGTCGAGTTACAACCCTGCCCACGGCCAATGACGCATTGTGAGCCGGGGGTGCGTCCACCATAGTCTCATCATGGCTTTGGTTGCTTGAACCCTTCAAAGCCCGATGCTGGCGCTTTATAAGCTAGAGCGTACAAGAGGACACCGCAGGGTTTATCGCCTCGCGCGTCTGCGCCTTACCCAAGGCGCTCATGGTCTCTTTCAAATCAGTAAGCGATAACAATGTTGAGGTGGGTTATGAACTGCATCGAGTTGAACCAGCAGGCGGATAGGATCGCTAACACGTTTAGCAAGCAGGAACTGGCCAAGCTAGTGCTCGCCCTTAAAGGGCAGCGCGAGTCGCTGCAGCACGCAGTGGAGGTGATCGACACCATCGATAGCTGTGCAGGCTACTCCATCGAGCAGGCATGGGAAGAAGTGCTTGCCGGGGATTCCCCGCTAGTGATCGATCACGAAGAGTAGTACGCGGCCCCCTGACGGGGGCTTTTTTCATGCCGGGCTTGCGGCGTGAGCCACCGCCGGGCGCGTGGTGTCGGGGTTGTCAAGGAAGTAGGCATCAAGGCGCGCCTGGGCTTCATCGCCAAAAAGTATCCTGCAGGCTTTCCTTAATCCTTCGGAGCGCTCGAGTTCGTCGCGATGCACCACCAGCGACACTTTCGCGCGACGGCGCAGGAAGTCCTCGAGCTGAGTGATCATTTCATGATCTCGGGCGTATTCAAGCTCACAGTGGATGTACTCGGTTCCCTCGATGAGTAGCTGCGCCTGGGTCGCATCCTCGCGGATCCTGTCGAGCATGGGGAACGCCTCGGCCCCGTAGCGGCGCCAGAGGCGCGATGAAAGCTTCTCGGTCGACGTGTCCGCCGTCAGACGGTCAAGCTTCATGGCCTGGGCTTTCTGCATGAAGGAGGCCTTCACGTCGCTTGCAGGCTCGCCATACCAGCGAACCCTGGGTGTATTTAGATGTACCCCCAGATTCGAGATTTCTTCGGCAATCTCTTCACCCACGTTGAGACAATCGGTCAGCTTGCCGCCAAAGATACTGATGTGGGCCGTTTCACGATGGGTATCGATGACGTGCTTGCGGGACAGCTGCAGAAAATCGCGTTTCTGGCCCTTATCCGTCTTGACCGCCAGCGGGCGCACCCCGCACCGGGTGGAAATGATGTCGTCCTGGGTCAACGGTGTCTCAAGAGTCAGACGCGAGTTGATGTTATCAAGAACGAACTGAATATCCTCCTGACTGACTTCGGCGTTGGGGTGTTCCATGTGTGTGTCGGTCGTGCCGATACAGGTACGGTTACCCATGGGAATCACGAAGAACAGCCGCCCATCATCAGCGAAAAACGCCAGTACCCGCCTGGTTTCAGTCAGCTGGGGCACGATCAGGTGAATACCCTTGGAGTACATGTGCTGATGCGAGGTGGTCTGTTGGGTAAGTGTGTTGTGCTCATCCACCCAAGGCCCGGCGGCATTGATCAGCACCTTCGAGCGAATGGTGAACGTGCTGTTGTCCATCACGTTGCGAACCTTCGTGATCCATAGGCCGTTTTCCCGTTCGGCTCCCAGCGACTCCACATAGTTGGCCGCCACCGCACCAAACGTCATCGCCTGGCGCACGAAGTTGAAGACGAAGCGGGCATCGTTATCGTAAAGATAGGCGTCGGAGTACTCGAAGCCACCCACCGCACCCTGGGTCTGAATGATCGGCTCCTCCTGCTTGATGTCTTTCGGCGAAAGAAGGCGGGGGCGCCGGGTGAAGCCATTGCCCATCAGCCAGTAAAGCCAGGTTCCTGCCCATAGATAGCGTGGCGAGTGACGAAAGCCCTGGGTGATCGTGGTGAGAAAGCGGATCTCCTTGACCGTGGAGGGGTAGCTCTTGATCAGATGATTGCGACTTTTGCAAAGCTTGCGCACCAGCGCAAAGTCGTTGCTCTCCATGTACTTGATTCCCCCCCACACCAGGTTGGAGGAGTGCATGCTGGTGCTGCCGGCGAAATCGCCTCGATCGATCAGCGCTACCTTCGCGCCTTTCCCCGACAAGGCCGCTGCGGCGGCGGCGCCGTTGATGCCACCGCCGATAATCAGCGCGTCATACTCCTCATGGGGTAACTTCTCGAGATTGCGAGTTCGAAGCGTCATAACGATTCCAGTCAGGGCCAGAGCGTAAGGCTAGGGGCAGGGTGGAGTGAATTTTCAATAACGAAACTATAGATGATCGTTTTCGAACATTCAACGCGTTTAGCGGCTCTGGCTGCTGCTGGGCGATAGCTTGAAAGCCCCTGTACTCGAAAGTCATGTATTCGAAAGTCAGTATAAAAGCGCCTTGTCGTACTTTTATGACAAGCCACTTTCATGACAAGCCACTTTTACCACGGACACGAAAAAGCCGGCCCGTGGGCCGGCTTGAAGACGAGGCAGAAAGGGTTACTTGATGCTTGCTTCTTCGCTGATCGCCGGCGCCCTGGGGGCGGGGTTATGATCGATCAGCGTGGACTTGTTGGTTGCGAACTCTGCAAACGAGAAGTCGTCCACGGTCAGCATTTCCAGCACCTCTTCTTCGAAGGTGCGCATGAACTCGGCATCTTCCTGGCTGACGATGCCTTTTTCCAGGCCAGCTTCCACGCGGGCTTCCGGATGAAGCGCTGTCTGGGGGAGTTCACCTTTGGCGTAGGCCTTGTTCACCGTGCGATAGATCTTCTCGGCACGCTCGTACTCCACCAGCAGGGCGTTGTAACGGGCGAGCGGGTTGCGCTGTTCGCCGTCGTCCTTGTCCCAGGTGTTGTGGAGAAGCTTGGTACGCAATGCGCTGTGGGTGGAAACCCGATGGGCAATATCGCGGGCGAAATCGTCGTGGGGTTTATCCCAGCGCCGGCCGGCAGGCATGACGACGGCATTGAGCACCTTGCCAAGCGCCCGATTGGGCAGGTTGTCGAAGATCTCGACAAACGCCTGCTCGGCCCGGTGCAGCAAGAAGCGACAGCTATAGTGAAGAAGCGCTTCTTCACCTTCGACCTTGTCACTGGCCTGCCACTGCTTGAGCACCATGGAGGCCAGATACAGGTTGGAAAGCACATCGCCCAGACGCGCCGAAAGCATTTCGCGCTTTTTGAGCGCCGAGCCAAGGCTTGCCATGGCCGCATCGGCGCACAAGCCAAAGCCTGCCGAGAGCCTGGCGATATCCTGGGCGTAGATTGCCGCCGGGGCATCAAAGGGGACGCTGGCTTTACCCAGGCCCAGGCCGAGGGTGAAGGCACGCGCTGCGTTACCGAAAATAAGCCCTGTGTGCTTGAAGAACGCCTTATCGAAGGCCTTCATGTCGTTGGCATCCTTGGCGGCAAGCTCTTCGAGCACATAAGGATGGCAGCGAATCGCCCCCTGGCCGAAGATCATCAGGTTACGCGTCATGATATTCGCGCCTTCCACGGTGATCGCCACCGGGTTGGCGCTGTAGCCGATGCCCAGATAGTTGCGCGGGCCAAGCGTTACCGCCTTGCCCCCGTGAACGTCCATGGCATCGCTCAGGATGACACGCTGGAACTCGGTGAGCTGGCTTTTCAGAATGGCCGAGGGGACGGCGGGTTTCTCGCCGTGGTCGATCAGGTTGGCCGTCTGATAGACGGCGGCCTGGGCGATATAGCCAAGCGCTGCCATGCGAGCCAGTGGCTCCTGCACGCCTTCCATTTCAGCCACGGGCACGTTGAACTGACGACGAACGCGGGTGAACCCGCCGCTCCAGCCAAGCGCGTAGCGGGCGGTACCGGTGGCACCGGAGGGCAAGGTGATGCAGCGCCCGATCGAAAGACACTCCACCAGCATTCGCCAGCCCTGGCCGATCATGCCCTGGCCGCCGATGATGGTATCCAGCGGTATGAAGACATCGATGCCCTTGACCGGGCCATTCATGAAAGGGCTGCCAATCGGGTGGTGACGGCGACCGATCTCCATGCCGTCGGTATCGCGAGGAATCAGTGCCAGGGTGATACCGCGGTCTTCCTCATCGCTCAACAGCTTTTCGGGGTCGAACAGGCGAAACGCCAGGCCTACCACAGTGGCAATGGGGGCCAGGGTAATCCAGCGCTTTTCGAAGTTCAGGCGAACGCCGAGAACTTCCTTGCCATCCACGGTTTGCTTGCACACAACGCCGGTATCTGGCAGCGACGTGGCATCCGACCCGGCCCGCGGGCCGGTCAGGCCAAAGCAGGGAATCTCGCGGCCATCCGCCAGGCGGGGCAGGTAGTGATCCTTCTGTTCCTGGGTGCCGTACTTGAGCAGAAGTTCGCCCGGGCCGAGAGAGTTGGGCACGCCCACGGTCACCATCAGTGTTTCATTGGCGGAGAGTTTCTGCAGTGCCATGGACTGCGCCTTGGCAGAGAACCCCAGACCGCCGTACTCCTTGGGAATGATCATCCCGAAGAAACCTTCCTTCTTGAGATAGTCCCAAAGCTGCTGGGGAAGGTCGGCACGCTCGATGGTGATGTCCCAGGCGTTGCACATGCCGGCGGCGGTGGCGCACTGGTTGTCCAGAAACGCCTGCTCGTCTTCACGAAGACCTTCGTCTTTGTAGTCCAAGAGCGAATTCCAGTCCGGCTTGCCGGAAAACAGCTGGCCATCCCAGGAAACGCTGCCGGCTTCCAGTGCGGTGCGCTCGGTGGCGGACACCTTGGGAGCGACTTTCTTGAACGTGGCGAAAATGCGCGGGGTCAGCCAGAGCCGGCGGATGCCCTGAAGGCCGGCGACCGCAACCAGTAACGCGCCAATCAGCAGAATGAAACCCGTGACGGGGGCTTCAAACACCAGCCCGACCAGGCCCAGAACCGCCAGTACGGCAATGGCCGGGGCGGCGCCCGCTTCGCGGCGCATCACCACCAGCAAGCCTGTAATGGCCAGCACTATCAGTAGTAGTGTGAGCATAGAACCTCTCCATGTTGTTACTATCAGTGGTCATTGCGTGGCAACTACCACGCATTTAAACGAATGTTTGAATAGTGGCAGACTCGCGCCACCCTGCGCAAGTACTTCCCCGTTACACCTTAATGTAGTTTATGAGCAGGCCAAGACCTGGCCTTGCAGATAAAAAAACGCCGCAGGCTTAGCGGCGTTTCGAGCGTGAACGTCCAAATGAGTGGGTGTTTCAACAACGCGAGTAAGGGTCACTCGTGAGCTCGGCAGTGTTGGTAACGTTGGCAACATAGTAGTCGACATGCTCTCGGGGTAGCGGTTTGCGCCCGCGAATGTGATCGGCAATTTTCTCCGCCAGCATGATGGTCGGCGCATTGAGGTTGCCGGTAGGAATCAGCGGGAAAAGCGATGCGTCGACCACGCGAAGCCCTTCTACGCCGTGTACGCGGCCCTGAGCATCGGTCACGGCGTCGTCCCCTTCACCCATGCGACAGCTTCCGCAAGGGTGGTAGGCGGTTTCGGCGTGCTCCTTGACGAACGCATCGAGCGCTTCGTCACTTTGTATATCAGGCCCCGGCGCCACTTCACGCCCGCGGTAGCGATCGAATGCCGGCTGATCGATGATTTCGCGGGTCAGGCGTATCGCATCGCGAAACTCCAGCCAGTCCTTTTCCCGGGACATGTAGTTGAACAGGATACTCGGCGCCCTGGCGGGGTCTGTGGAGGTGGTTCTGATACGTCCACGGCTTTGCGAGCGCATGGAACCCACGTGAGCCTGAAAGCCGTGGGCCTGGACCGCGCTCTTGCCGTTGTAGCTGATGGCAATAGGCAGAAAATGGTACTGAAGATTCGGCCACGGCTCTTCATCCCGCGAGCGAATAAAGCCGCAGGCTTCAAACTGGTTGCTGGCGCCCACGCCGGTGCCCTTGAAGAGCCACTGGGTACCGATCCGGGGCTTGTTGTACCACTTCAGAGCCGGGTAGAGCGAAATGGGCTCTTTGCATTCGTACTGAATGTACATCTCCAGGTGATCCTGCAGATTTTCGCCGACGCCGGGCAGCGCGTGCACCAAATCGATCCCGAGCGACTTCAAGAGCGCCGGGTCGCCCACGCCGGAGCGCTGGAGAATGTGCGGTGAGGCGATCGCACCACCGCATAAAAGGACTTCGCGCCGCGCAAGAACGCGTTGGCGCTCTCCTTTACGCAGGTAGCGAACGCCCACGGCGCGCTTGTCATCAAACTCGATGACATCGGTAAGGGCGCGGGTTTCGATGGTCAGGTTATGGCGCTTTCTGGCGAGGTCCAGGTACCCGCGAGCGGTGGAAGCGCGTCGCCCCTTGGGCGTCACGAAACGGTCCATCGGGCCAAAGCCTTCCTGACGGTAGCCGTTCACGTCCCTGGTTTCAGGATACCCCGCCTGTTTGGCTGCTTCGATGAATACCCGATACAGCGGGTTGTTGTCCGGTCGGGGAGTGGTCACGCTGACCGGGCCGTCGCCACCGTGATAGGCGTTCGCGCCAGTATCCCGGGTTTCACACTTCTTGAAGTAGGGCAGACAGCTCAGGTAGTCCCACTCTTCAAGCCCTGGCTCCCTGGCCCAGTTGTCGTAGTCCAGAGCATTGCCACGGATATAGCACATCCCGTTGATCAGAGAGGACCCGCCCAGCCCCTTGCCTCGGCCACACTCCATCCGCCGGTCGTTCATGTAGGGCTCGGGGTCGGTTTCGAACGCCCAGTTATAGCGCTTGCCCTGAAGCGGAAAGGCCAGTGCTGCGGGCATCTGAGTGCGAAAGTCGAGCCGGTAATCGGGCCCGCCCGCTTCCAGCAGCAATACGCTGACCTCGCTGTCTTCGGTCAGGCGTGTAGCCAGCACGTTACCCGCCGAGCCCGCACCGATGATGATGTAGTCGAATTCGCGCAATCCAGACATGGCTCCCCCTTGCATATCGCGTAACAGGCCCCGGGCTTTTAGAATACCGACTCGAACGGGCCCATCTCGATCTGTATGGATTTGGTCTGGGTATAGTGGCTGAGCGTCTCGATACCGTTTTCTCGGCCTATTCCTGACGACTTGTAACCGCCTACCGGCATCTCACAGGACGATTCGCCCCAGGTGTTGACCCAGCAGATACCTGCTTGCAATTGATGAATCACCCGGTGGGCGCGGTTGAGCTGTTCACTGAAAACGCCCGCAGCAAGCCCATAGGGAGTATTGTTGGCGCGCTCGATGACCTCCGCTTCATCGTCGAAAGTCAGCACCGACATCACCGGGCCGAAAATCTCCTCTTTGACGATACGCATATCATCGTGACAGTCGGTGAAGATCGTCGGCGCCGCCCAGGCTCCCTGGGCAAAGATGTCGGCCTTCCATGCATCGCCGCCGATCAACACCCGTGCGCCTTGCTCCTTGCCAAGCGTGATGTAGTCGAGCACCTTCGCCTGATGTTCAAAGCTCACCAGGGGGCCAAAGTTTACTTCAGGGTCCAGCGGGTCGCCGGCACGGATGCGTTTGACGCGCTCGACAAGCTTGGCTTCAAACGTCTCCTTGATACTGCGTTCGACAAACACCCGGGTGCCGTTGGTACATACCTGACCGCTGGAATAGAAATTCGCCATCATCGCGGCGTCGGCGGCGCGGTTCAGGTCAGCATCGGCGAAGACGATCAAGGGCGACTTGCCGCCAAGCTCCATGGTGACCTCTTTAAGGGTGGAGCCGCCGGCCGTGGCCATGACCTTTTTACCGGTGTCCACTTCGCCGGTGAACGAGATTTTGGCGATCCCTGGGTGCTCGGTGAGCATCGCGCCCACGCGGCCATCCCCCTGTACCACGTTGAATACGCCATCGGGCAGGCCCGCTTCGGTAAATATTTCGGCCAGCTTGAGGGCGCTGAGCGGGGTAACTTCGCTGGGTTTGAACACCACTGCGTTACCGGCAGCCAGGGCCGGCGCCGCTTTCCAGCAGGCAATCTGAATCGGATAGTTCCATGCGCCAATTGCGCCGATCACACCCAGAGGCTCGCGGCGGGTATAGATAAAGGCACTTTCGCGAAGAGGTATCTGGCTGCCTTCAATGGCTGGGGCAAGGCCCGCGTAGTATTCCAGAACATCGGCGCCGGTCACGATATCCACGTTCGCCGTCTCGCTGATCGGCTTGCCGGTGTTCAGGGTTTCGAGCCTGGCGAGTTCCTCGTTGCGCTCGCGCAGAATCGCCACGGCGCGAAGCAGCACCCGCGAACGCGCCATGCCGGTCATCGCCGACCACCGGCGCTGGCCTCGCAAGGCGGCCTCGACGGCGCTATCCACATCTTGCCGGCTCGCCTGGCCGACGGTGGCCAGTGTACGTCCGTCAAAGGGGTTGACCACGCTAAAGGTATCGCCCGAGGTGGCCTTCACCCAACGACCGTCGATATAAAGCGGCTGAATGTCATTTACGTTCATCAATGACTCCTTTTGCATGTCAGTTCGCCAGGCCAGCGGGAGAAACGTCCAGTAACCGGTCCAGATGAGCAAGTGCCAGGCGCCGGGCGCGATCAACGTCCAGGCCGCTTGGGGCTAGTGCGCCTCGTAACCACAGCCCGTCAATCAAGGCGGCAAGGGCAAGGGCGGCGCCTTGCGCCTGCTGGCGAGGCATCACTCGACGAAACTGGTGGCACAGGTTGGAATAAAGCCGGCGGTCGTTGACGTTTTGCAAACGCGCAAGCGCTGGGCGATGCATGCTGCTGGCCCAGAATGCCAGCCAGGTCTTGGCTGCCGGGCCGGCCACCTGGGTGCGATCGAAGTTGCCCTCGATGATCGCACCGATATGCGCTCTTGCTGAGTTCTCGTTCAGCGCGTGACGCCGCTTGGCGACCGCCTGGTTCAAATCTGTCAGGATCTGGCGCATGGTGGCTTCGAGCAAACCGTCCTTGCCGCCGAAATAATGGCTGATGATCCCCGATGACACGCCCGCATGACGGGCAATACGCACGACCGTCGTCTCGGCAAGGCCCACTTCGTCTATCGCGACCATGGTGGCCTCGATGAGCTGTTGACGACGTATGGGCTCCATTCCCACTTTGGGCACAACGACCTCCTGCTGGTGTTGGTTGGCTGGGGTTGATAGTGGCCTTTTTGATAAGGGCCTTATTGATAGGGGCCTGTATCGATCGGCGTACCCGAATGCTCAGGCAAAGTATCGCCTTGAAATTCCCGATTAAGCATGATTAGCTGTATAGGGTGACATTTTTTTATTAAACGTTCAATTAACAAAAACGCGAACAAGCGAAGCGCGGACAAGCGACTAAGCTGAACGTACACTTTTTGCCTGGAGCCGATCGATGCATTACTCGAACATCACTAAATGGGGGGCTTTTGCGGCGCTGACCGTCTTGCCTGCCGCCGCGCTGGCCGATGAATGCAGCACCGTGCGGTTTGCCGAGGTGGGCTGGACCGATATTACCGCGACTACCGCACTGGCCAGCGAAGTGCTGGAAGCGCTGGGTTATGAGCCGCAGGTGGATACGGTATCGGTGCCCATTGCCTACGCCGGCATGCGCAATAATGATTTCGACGTGTTCCTGGGCAACTGGATGCCGTCCATGGCGTCCATCAGCGATCCTTACATTGAAGATGGCGATGTGGTGCGCCTGGTGGCCAATCTTGAGGGTGCCAAGTACACCCTGGCCGTGCCGCAGTATGTTTATGAGGCGGGCGTGACCTCGGTGAACGACTTGGCGGGCAATGCCGAGGCGTTCAACTACCGTATCCACGGTATCGAAGCCGGCAACGATGGCAATGAGCTGATCGAGCAGATGATCGAGGACGATGCCTACGACTTGGGTGACTGGCAAGTGGTGGATTCAAGCGAGGCCGGCATGCTCTCCGAGCTGCGTACCCGCGTGCCGAACGAGGAGTGGATGGTCTTTCTGGGCTGGGAGCCGCATCCCATGAACACCAACTTCGACATGGCCTATCTCTCCGATGCCGATGATTATTTCGGCCCCGATCTCGGGGGCGCCACGGTGCATACCAATACACGATCCGGTTTCATCGAGCAGTGCCCCAACGTAGGCAGGCTTTTAACCAACATGACATTTACCCTCGATATGGAAAACGAGCTGATGGCCGCCATCATGAATGACGGCGTTGCCCCACGCGAGGCTGCCAATGCCTACCTGAAGGACCGCGATGATCTCCTCGAGGCCTGGCTTGAAGGTGTAACGACCCGGGAGGGCGACGAAGCGCTGCCCGCTGTACGCCAAGCGCTGTGAGAACGCCCTTGGGGAAATTGTCCGGGTTTTAGACGTTCAGCACAAAAGGCAGGCCGTTTTGGCTTGCCTTTTGGCCTCGATCCGGGCATAATCTGCACCCGCTGATGTCGGAAAGGCTACGTAGCTCAGCTGGTTAGAGCACATCACTCATAATGATGGGGTCCCCTGTTCAAATCAGGGCGTAGCCACCACATCACGCAGCAAACAACATTCGCAGAGCACTTGTTTCTGGAATGTCGCAATGGTGGCCCCTTAGGTCCTCCCGCAACGCGAAACTGCAAACCCCGCCAGGCCCGGAAGGGAGCAACGGTAGTGGTGGATGCGTGTGCCGGGATGTGGCTTTTGGGGCCGCCTCCATTTCTGTCATTTCCATTCTGTCATGGCATGAATTCCCTCCATAACGACATGATCTGCGGCTTGTCGTGACATGACCTGCTTTTGTAGTAACCCTGCGAAATGACAACTGTCCTTTATCGGCGCAAGCTCCATTACTCCCGTGTCATGCCTCTCTACGAATTTGCCAGCTCTAGAACTGGCTGTACTCATGTTGTAGAGCCCCCGCATAGTTTGACGCCTGCTGCCACTTTGAATATCGACCTTGAGTTAACGCGTTTGTTGGCCCACCTTCAGGTTTCAATTATTCATTTCATGGTAAAACTAACCCTTGTACCCCTGCCTTCAATATCTTGCGCGATATTCAAAAAGTAACCTTTATTGAAGTTACGCCCAGGTATTTGGTCCCGCGAAGCAATGGTTTATGGTATGAGTTCCGGCGACTCATGCGTCATATTTACTTTCCTGCAGACGCTATTGTCTCGCTTCGGTCATTGCTTGAAACCGTGGCGTCGACTGCATAGTCAAAAGTAAGCCAAGTGAGTCTCTTTTCGCACTGAAGCCAGGCCCATGCCCGGTGCGCCACGGTTAATTTGCAATTCTTGTAGAGCATTATCTTGAGAGAACGGTTCGAGCTTGCAATCAAGGCTCAACAACCCCTTCACGAAAACCGCATCGATAAGCAAGGAGCGCGAAATGGCACTGCACTTGAAAGATCTGTCCGACCAGACCGTGATCATCACAGGCGCCACCACGGGCATTGGCCTGGCAACTGCGCGCATGGCTGCCGAGCATGGCGCACGCCTGGTTCTGGCGGCTCGTGACGAGAATACGTTGCGGGAACTCTGTAACGACATCAACCTTGCCGGTGGCGAGGCCGTTCATGTCGCAGTCGATGTCGGTGATAAAGCTCAAGTTCAAAGAATAACGCAAACCGCCATCGATACGTTCGGCGGTTTCGATACCTGGATCAACAATGCCGGTGCATCCCTTTTCGGCAACCTGCTCGATATCGACGAAAAGGATTACCACCGCCTGTTCGATACCACATACTGGGGCGTCGTGTATGGTTCCCTGGAAGCGGCACGCTACTTCGGCAGGTACCGCGACGGCTATGCCGGTGCGATCATCAACCTCGGCTCGGTTGCCTCGGATCAAGCCATTCCCTATCAGGGCATGTATTCGGCTGCCAAGCATGCCGTAAAAGGCTTCACCGACGCCCTGCGCATGGAACTCGAACATGTCGGTGCGCCCGTTTCGGTCACGTTGATCAAGCCCGCCAGCATCGCCACGCCCTTCGCCGAACACGCCGGCAATGTCATGGACACGGAGCCGACGCTGCCACCACCGCTCTACGAACCTCACATCGTCGCGCGCAGCATCCTTTACTGCGCCGAACATCCCCGACGCGATATGTACGTCGGTGGGGGCGGGCGGCTCATGGCCGCGCTGGGACACTGCGCACCACGGTTGATGGACAGGATCATGTCGGCGAAGATCGTCGGACAGCAGCAGACCAACAAGCCGGAACATCGTCGCCACTTCGCGCTGCAGGAGCCATCCACCGATATGCGCGAACGCGCCCGGTACCCCAGCCATATTTTCAAGACCAGCCTGTACAGCAATGCCTCGATGCACCCGGTACTGACCACGACCGTATTGGCCGGAGCATTGATCGGTTTCGTTGCCCTGACCGGGCGGCACCCGAAGACCCGATAGCGCTTCGCTCGTTGTGCCGGCAGGCGCTACGGTTTGGCCAGTTAGCAGTTAGAATCGCCGAGGGAGAATAGGCGGCCGCCCTTTGAGCATGCTCAAAGGGCGGCTAGTGTGGAAAATCTCATTGGGCAATGATACTGATCCAGGGGAAAGGTCGATTGAGGCCAGATAACCGCGAGCCGTGCCACTTCTGGCGACTCGGCGAGCACGTCATCGGGTCATTCGTCAAAGATGGTTTCCAGTTCAGTATCAATGGAGGCAAACGCGGCCTCATCCGTCAGCAGTTGGCGCAGCGTCTCGACAGCAAGCTGACCCTCGTTATCGATCAGGTTATTGAGCCACAGTAACGCCTGCTGTTGATTGGGATTCTCGAAGCCTCGCGCCAAAAGATAGGCCCTGGCCAAGGCGAGGCGGGCAGTGCGGTGTCCCTGGCTTGCTGCCTCATAGAGGTAGCTGGCCCCCCGCTCGGTATCCTGCTCGATGTTGATTCCGTTGAGGTATTCACGGCCAAGCGAAGCCTGGGCACCAGCATGGCCCCGATTGGCGGCATCCAGGAGTAGATCATGGCCTTGCTGTACGTCCTGGCTGATAGCGCCTTGGCCGCGCATGAGGGCAACGCCCAGTTCGGCACGCGCATAGATGGCTCCCGCATCACTGGCCTGTCGATACCAGCGCTCGGCCAGCTCTGCATCCTGTTCGACCCCTTCGCCGTGCTGATAGGCATCGCCCAGCACGTAGGCGGCGTGCGGGTTGCCGGATGCGGCCGCCGCGTTGAGCAGTTCAAGGCCGCGCGCCACATCCTGTTCGGCGTGTCTGCCGGTCAAGTAGGCTTCCCCCAGGTCCTGGCGGGCACCCGCATGCCCTCTGGACACGGCGGTTTCCAGGTAGGCAATGCCGCGCTCGCTTTCGCCTCGATCAAGATACATGCGGCCAAGGCGCGCCCCGGCACCGGCATGGCCTGCCTGATAGGCCTGCTCCAGCCAGCGCTCGGCCTGCGCCTGGTCCTGACCTATCCCATTACCATCGAGATAGGCGCGACCCAGATTCGCCATGGCACTGGGATGCCCGCCTTGGGCGGCGGCAATGAGCGCATCGATATCGCCTTCAGCCCCCAGGTCACGCTGCACATAGACGAGCGCATCGGCTGCGGAGGCATGTCCTGCCTCTTGCGCCCGGGCCAGCCACCGCCTGGCCTCGTAAAGGTCGCGCCTGACACCGTTTCCTTCTCGATAGGCACGACCCAGCAACACCATGGCATAGCCATCACCCTGCTCGGCGGCCTGAGTCAGCAGCTCAACGCCCCGAGACGGATCGCCCCCCAGCGAGCCTTGCAGATAGGCATCGCCAAGGCTGGTCATGGCGGTGGTGTCTCCGGCCTGGGCAGCTCGTGTCAGCAGTTCCTCGCCGCGATCAGGCTGCAAGGGCAGGGCGCCGCCGGACAGATAGGCCTCGCCGAGCATACGCATCGCGCCGGTCTGGCCCTGTTCGGCAGCCTCGAGGAGTAGTTGCTGGCCTCGTTCGGGGTCCCTGGTCACGCCCCGGCCTTCCAGATAGGCGCCGCCGAGTTGCTCGGTCGCCCAGGGGTGGCCGAGTTCATGGCCGCGCGCCAGATAGTCGGCGGCGGTGGCCGGTCGGCTTTCGACACGCTCGTCATCCATGAACAACGCCCCCAGCTGGGCCAAGGCCAGAGGATCGTCATTTCGAGCCGCTTGTTCGAGCAGGTCGATGCCGCGGGGCAGGTCGTCAAGGCCTGTCTGGTCTTCGACAAGGGCGCGACCAAGAATCAGCCGAGCATCGTTGGAGCCCGCCTGGATGGCCTCGCTCAGCAGCCGTTCAGCGCGGTCCGGCGCCAGGGGTTGACCGTCGCCTCCGGGCGTCAACAGTGCCTGGCCGAGGTAGGTCATCGCCTCGACATTGCCCTGACGTGCGGGCTCCTCCAGAAGCGAGATACCCAGCCGGTACTCGCCGTCGTTGATGAGCGCTTGCCCGGCGCGAGCCCGGTCGTTCAGGTCGCCCAGCTGCGCGGCTTGCTGCAGCCACTGAATGCGCTGATCGGACTGGTCACTGAGCAGGCCGTCAGGGGAGTAGAGCGATGCCAACTGAAACATGGCGTCGACATCGCCCTGGCTCGCCCTGGCCTCGAGCCGCATGGCGTAATGCTGAGCGTAAGCCATCGATTGTGAGTTATCCTCTTCCAGCCAACCGCCGGGCGCGTACGCCTGGGCCAGGGCCAGCAGCGCCTGTTCCTGGTCCTGAGAAGCCGCTTGTTCGTAAAGCCTTTGGGCAAGGACAGGGTCTGCCTCGACACCTTCGCCACCTTCGGACAGCAGGTTGGCAAGATCGATTTCTGCTGTCCGGCCCAGGTTGGCTTCCATGGCCTGCCAGAGCAGGTAATAAGCAAGCACGTCGCTACGCTCTACGCCACGGCCCTCTAGATAAAGCCTTGCAAGGTTGAGCGAAGCATGGCCGCGGGTCGAAGAGGGCGTGTTGATCGCCTCGCCATACAGGCGTGCTGCTTCGGTGAAGTCTTGTTCGACGCCGAGCCCTTGTTCATGGAGCTTGGCCATCTCGTAAAAGGCAGGTGGCACATAGCGGTCCATCAAGGGCTCGAGGTACGCGATGGCTTCATCAAAACGGCCCTCGGCGATGCGCTTCTGGGCGAGGTTGATTCTCTCCCAGTCCGCTCCATCCGTATCGGCCTCGGGACCACCGGAGAACCAGCTCGCATAGTGTGCGGGCACGGGGCCCGTGTGTTCGCCGGCAGGCGGTTGTTCAGAAGTGACGGCGCAGCCAGCGAGCCACGCCGACAACGTCAGCGCTGCGCTCAGCTGCAGCGTGGATCTGAATGGCATCTTGATCGTTGTCCCTTTCATATGCTCCCTGCTGTTCTGGTGTGGCGCGGTGACGATTCAGCTGTCCAGGCCCTGAAAGGCTTCGGTTTCCTGGCGCTGGTCGTCCATGCGGATGTTCGCTTGGGCATCGGGGTCCATGAAGTAAAGAGTGACAGGGCCCCCCGCGCTGCGACTGTAGGTGGGTCGTGCCCGAGTGATGAGGTCGGCCATGCCTTGATGATCGAAGTGAGACAGGTAGATTTCCATCCATGTAAAGTATTGTGGGTCACGCAGAAAACCGGTGTACTGTTCGCGTGGCGCGTAATCGCCCAAGGCCTCAGGGTCGTCGAGAATCTCGAACAGGTAGTCGACGCCTTCGTGGATGTTGCTGTTCTCATACTCCAGGTCGAAGATGTCATAGCCTTGGCGATGAATGATCTGCATATTGGGGATGAGGTAACTGAGGGCGTAGTTCTGGTAATGGATAGCGCGTCGTCCGCGATTCACCTCGAGGGGTAGGGCGCCTTCCTCGGTCATGTCGTGCAGGGCCGAGTAAATTGCACCGACACCAAAACGAAACAGGTCATTGTCTTCGACCAGCACGCCAATCATGGTGGCGTAGAGCGCGCGACGATATAAATGGTTATTACAACAGCTCTGCTGCGCAACCCCCGGCACTGCCGAGTGCTCCAGAGCCAGGCGTTGCAACCACTGCTCGATGTCGGCCCGTTCTTCCTCGAGGCCGTCGATGAAAGGGCGCACGATAGAGTAAGCCATGGCCGCTGCGAACAGCATCGACTCGGAGGCGAACCAGGCTTGCGGTTGCGCCGGTTCGTAGACAAAGTCCGTCATGGCCTCGGCCTCGGCCCAGCGAGACAAGTAATGCACCAGGCATTCGCCATAGTAAATATCGCCACTGGCCACGAAAGAGCCGGCCAGGTCCGATACGCTATCCTCGAAAGCGAATAGTGGCCCGGTTGCGAGCTCCCAGGCTATGCGGTCGGGATAGAAACCGGGTATCGCGCCCCGGGTCGTGATGGGCTCCGAATTGGTCTTTTGACGGCAGCTGGGGCCCATCGAGAACTTGTCTCTGAGCTGAAGCAAGATACTGCTATCGGTTCGCTCGAGCAGGGCGATGCGCGCTTCTACGTCAAAATAGCTGGCATTCGTATCAGTGACACGATAGTCGGAAAGGTCAAGATTTTGCCGCCCCTCATTTGAGAGCGTCTCGTCCAGGTCCACATTAGCCGATAGGTCAGTGCTGGCCAGGGCCATCAAGGCAATGGGCAAGGCAAGCACAAACCGGGCGGAAAGTCCTTTCGCTGAGGCAAGAGGCATGATCGTTATTGCTCCGAAAGCGTTGGTACTTGCGCTCAAGATCTTGAGGTATAGAAACGGAAGTCGGCAAAATCCACATACTGGTCGCGGGGCGTGCGCCAGCCTTCTCCCGTGCCACCAAAGAAAGTGGAAAACATCAAACCGTCAATGGTGATATCCGGTGTGGTACGAAAGACAATGTTCCTCTGTTCCAGCACAGGCTGACCGTCTATCCAGATCCGGGCGATACCGTTCTCCCGATGGGGGTCGTTGAGCAGGAGTTCCTGTTCGATGGTAACCCAGGAGCCTGCCGGGTAATGCCACATGCCACGTCCGACCGAGTCTCCCTCGAAGCCGACCACGTAAGGGTAGAGCTCGCCTTGCCCCTCTTCGCGCCACATCAGGCGCATGGAGAAACCGTGCTCGCCATCGACGCTATCGCCGCCGGAGGGGGCGTCACCGCCATACAGCCCCGGCAATTTGCCGCCCTTCACGAAATCGAAGCCGGAAGGAAAGCGCACCTTGTAGCTCAGACAGGCGCGCTCGGCCCCCTCGAGCGAATACGGATCGCTGTAGAAGCCGGCCCCGCCAAGAGGCTCGTCACCGGGTGAAGAGCTGCCAGCAGGATAGTGAACACGCAGTCCAGCTTCATCGAGGCCGGTATCCTGGGACGCCAAGCGCTCCACGTTCTCTTCGGTACCCCAGTGCCGGGTGGTGTCAAACGCCTGGCGAATGGCGTGGTAAGCGTCTTCGGTGGGTGCCAGGCTCGGGGCTTCCGCCAAGGCATAGCGCTGAGAACAAGGCGTCTCTTGTGGAGTGCTGACGATGGCATCTTCGGCTTCGTCGGCATGGCTTTGCGAAAACGGCAGCAAAATGAGCGCACTCACTAGCAGGTGCGTGTGCCGTAACCGGATAAGTGGGCGCGGGATTTTACCCTTCATCGCTGATGTCATCGGTATCGTTCCAGTAGTGGTTGAATTCATCCTGGGCCGTGTCATAGAGGTCATGACTGGACTGTATGATCGAGTTCACGCCTTGCCATATTTTTTCCGAAGCGGCACTCAGAAGCTGTGTTTCGCTAAAGCGAACGTCTATCGGCTGGCCCACGCTTTCTGGCGGCAAGGGCTCCTCTGGAACCAGGAGTACACTGGCCACGTTCTGCTGCTGACGTACCCAGCTGGGGAAACCGGCTCGAGGCTGAGATTCGATATCGAGGGCGACGTTGCGCACCTGGGCACGAATCGGTTGATTGGCGTTGGGCAGGGTGACGTAGGCCTGTTGATTGGGCTGAATGCGGCTGATGTCATCCATATGCACCAGCGCTTCGACCATCACGTCACCTTCATCGGTACGCACCAGCGTCATGATCCGCTCGCTTTCGTCGATGTAGACCCCGCCGGCACTACTCAGCGCCCAGGCCACGCGGCAGTCACACGGGCTGTATATGTCGTTGCTGGCCTGAACGCCCTTGAGGGCGGCGATGCGCGAGTTCTCGTAATCGCGCACCTGCTCGAACTGTTCGATACGGGCTTCGGCGATCGCCGGGGAGACCGTCTCGAAGGTGGTGGTGTCACCGCTGGCCGGCCGTGCGGAGTTGGCCAGGCTGATCTCCTGGGTATCGGCCTCGAGGTAGCCACGCAGGTTCTCGATCAACTGGTCGTTATAGCTGAGTGCCGCTTCTGCCAGGATCAGGTCCGATTCGAGGTCGCGATCGATCACGTTGGTCAATAGCTGGTCGCGCTCGACCCGGTCACCCACGGTGAAGTCGTGTTCGCCTAGTACGCCGGGGCTGGGGGCGCGGATATCGATACGCGGCGCCGTTACAGCGGCGAAGTTGGGCTCGATCAGAATGAAGTTGCGATAGGCGGTCGCCGCACCTACCAGCAGCAACAAGCCGATCGCAAGGAATAGAAGAACGTAGCGTCCGACAGGCTTGGGGGGGCGCTTGGAAGGCGTTGCCCTGGTGGTCTGGCGCTTGCGAGGTGTTTGCGGATCTTCGCTGACCATCTGGCCTTCGATGTTGGGCGCACGGCCACTCAACCAACTGCGAATGATCTGACGCAGCGATTCGCGGTGCTGCGCCTCCATCTCGTTGAACTTGAACCTGACGTCATATCCCTTGCCGCTCCCTCGGGGAGTGGCATCAACGCATTCGGCCCTGGCCGGCACAATGACATCAAAGGTTCCCGCCGCCATGATCAGGGATGCGTCAACGCGCTCGCCAGGTTCAAAAGCACGTTTGCTCTGGGCAGAAAAGCCGCCGAGGGAGACATCATTGCCGTCGAGCTCGATATCGCTGTCCGCGAGGGTCACGCGAAATAGTGTCGGCACCCGGATATAGCCCCTTTCATCGCGCTTCTCATGGCGCAGGTTATCCTGGGGCATGCGTTCATCTTCTTGATTGACACTGTCCGAGGACGAGGATGTATCGTTGTTCATCCGTTCCTGCTTTTTGTCGAGAGTGGGTTCATGCCGACCGTGGGCAGCGTTTGAATGATCGTCTTTCATCCGTAGGTTGTTCCTTGCGTCAGGGATGAGTCGTTGACACCGTGGGCTGTGTCGTAGGCTCGATCCAGAGTCTTTCATTGCATTGGGTGTTCGATAGCACCGTGAGCTTGGCCTGTTGAGGTGGCTGCGCTTCGGCACCGCGTGTCAGGCCCTTGATCAGGTCGTCTTCCACGAGAAAATAGTCGGGAGACGCCTGGATCGGTTCACAGGCCGTGTCGGTAGGGTTTGTGTCGAGCGAATGATCCAGGCGCTGGGAGTCATGACTCGCCCCCCATACTTGATCGATCGCGATATGCAGGGTGGTCCGGTCCGGAAGCAGTGTGTTGCCGGTCGAGATCACCAGAATGAAGAGAAGAACGCCATAGAAGAGCCCGTGCAGCGCATGGCCGATGCGTCGCTGTCTGCGCACCGCTACCGGATCATCTGGTTCGCCGGCCGAGATACCCTGGCGCGACCACTGCTGACGATTGAAGCGAAAGCTGACATAGGTCTTGAGGATCGCGCCCCACACCTGGTTGTAATAAATCAACGGAATCCACAGCAGGCTGAACCGCCCGCGTTGCCACGCCAGAATTGACACCGCAATACCACGGGTGAACATGATCCACAGCACGTAGGTGAAGAAAAACGAGGGTCTTATGAAAAGCGTGACCAGGGTGACCACTGTGGGCCCCACCAGGGTCGTCCACATGGAGATACGCTGGTCGACCAGGCTCCACCAGGTGAACATTCCCATGGGACGAGGGCCGAGCGCGATGGCACGGTGGCTTACGCGCAGCATGTTGCCAAACCAGCGCCGCATCAAATCGGTGCTTGATGCAAAGAAGCGATGCCGGTCGGGCAGCTCCTCGAATCCCGTGACGAAAACATCGGGCACGTAGAGCATCGACCAGCCGTTCTTCAGCAGCCAGTACCACGATGACTTATCGTCACCTGACAGGAACTTGAAACTACCAAAGCGCCAGTGATCGACATGGTCGTTCTCGATCAATTCGATGAAGTCCGGCTGAGTGGCAAGATCGGCGCGAAAAACGCTGTAACGGCCTGTGAGAACCAGTAGGCGCCGCGACAGCGACATTGAGCTCATCATCAGATGACGCTGGGCATAACGCAGGTCATACCACTCGCGGGTGACGTCATCGCCCGTCACCTGAGCACGATTGTTGGTCGTCAGCGCCCCCAGGTCGCCCTGGGCAATAAAGAAGGAGAGCGTGCGTGACAGGGTGTCGGGCTCGATGAGGATATCGCCGTCCATCGAGATCAAAAGCGACCCCGGCGCCGGCAGGCACCGGGAGATCGCCCGCAGTACCTCGGCCATGGCCGAACGCTTGCCATCTCCCTTCTGAAACATGTAGCGCACGTTGACATTCTCTGGCCAGTCGTTGTCTTCCAGAACGTGAGTGATGATATCCACGTCGGTACGGTCCGACACGGATGCGAAGATCGTGGTCGGTACACCGTACTGATGGGCTTCCCTTATCAAGGCATCGTAGACCTGGAAGTTGACGCGCTCGTCGATACGATAAGAGGTGCAAAGCACGAAAAGCTCAGGAGGCTTCTCTTGGCTTCCGGCTTCATCGGCTTCGACACGCAAGCTCGGAAAGACGAGCCGGTTGTACAAAAGCGAGCGAACGGCCTGCACCGCCCACCAGGAGTACCGCCAGATGGCGATTGCTCCGATGATGAAAAAGAAGCTCTGCGACTCGGGCGAGAGAACATCCGCTGGCAGTTCGCTGATGGCGAAAATCAGCAGTGCCAGACCGAACAGGAAAGTGGTCAGCTCCGTAATACGGCTGGCAGAGGAGTGCTTACGGCGAGTAGCGCTCATTACAATGCCTCAAGCCTGGACGGAGCGTACGGAGTCACCCCGACCGATGGCGTAGTAGGCAAGCCCTGCCGCCTTTACGGTATCGGGATTGAAGAGATTACGGCCATCGATAATGACGGGTTCAAGTAACGTCTCGCTCAGTAGCGAGAAATCGACGGTGCGAAAGGCTTTCCACTCAGTACAGATGACCAGTGCATGGGCACCTTCCAGTGCATCGTCGCGTTGCTCGAAAAGGCGTAGATCATCACGTTCACCGTAAAGGCGGCGGCACTCGCCGCTAGCTTCCGGATCGAACGCCTGAACGCGTGCGCCAGCGTCCCACAGGGCTTCTATCAGGGTTCTGCTGGGAGCTTCACGCATATCATCGGTGTTAGGCTTGAAGGCAAGCCCCCACAAGGCGATGGTCTTGCCTGCCAGTCGACCATCGAAGGCCTGAGAAAGTTTTTCGAACAACTTGCTTTTTTGGCGGGTATTGACCTGCTCAACCGCCTTGATCAGGTGAGCGGGCTGGCCAATGTCGTCGGCGGTATTGGCAAGTGCTCTGACGTCCTTGGGGAAGCAGGAACCACCATAGCCACAGCCGGGGTAGATGAAGCTGTAACCGATGCGTGGGTCGGACCCGATACCATTGCGAACCTCTTCGATCTCGGCGCCGAGATGCTCGGCGAGATTGGCGACTTCATTGATGAAGCTTATCTTGGTCGCAAGCAAGGCATTGGCCGCATATTTGGTCAATTCGGCACTGCGCACGCCCATGAACATCAGCTTGTCGCGCTGGCGATTGTAAGGGCCATAACATTCCCGCATGGCGTCCTTGACGCGCTCGGACTCGGTGCCGACGATAATTCGAGAGCCGCGTGAAAAGTCCTCGATCGCCGCACCCTCCTTGAGAAATTCCGGGTTCGAACAAACGTCGAAATCCAGTTCAAGACCCCGTTTCTCGAGCTCGACAGCCACCGCACGCTCCACCTTTGCGGCGGTACCCACGGGCACAGTCGACTTGTCGACGATGACCGTATAGTCATCCATGTGCTGGCCGATCGTCTCGGCAACCTTGAGCACGTACTTCAGATCGGCACTGCCATCTTCGTCGGAAGGGGTGCCCACAGCGATGAACTGGAGCAAGCCGAATTTGACCGCCTTTGCCGCATTCGTGGTGAAATTCAACCGACCAGCGGCCTGATTGTCTTGAATGAGGCGCTCCAGACCCGGCTCATAAATTGGTATCTTGCCAGCCTCAAGGCTAGACACAGTGTTCTCGTCGACATCGACGCACATGACGTCATGACCGACATCGGCCAGGCAAGCTCCCGTTACGAGACCCACATAACCACAGCCGAAGATGCTAATTCTCATGTTCCCTGCTACCCCATGTTTCTTAATTTAAGTGTCGTTGCGTTTTTATTACGCGAGAAGATTCTCATAGCGCAAGCGTAAAAGGCTTATAACCTGGATATTGAATTTTTTAATTCAAATAAGCCAGCTCATCAATATGTTTAGAATTTAGAATTTAGAATATAGATTTAAGACCCCTACTATGGTGGTATTAATTCTAAATATTTTCAAGGCTGATAATGAATCTAATTAGAATCGCAGGCGGTAGGCTATTGTCTGAAATTAAATAGCCTATTGTTTAAAAAAAGTTAATTTGATATCATAAGGTTGATTAAACTAGATATATTAACGGGCTATTCGGTAGTGTTATGCTGGGTACGACGGGCCTGGTTCAGCACCTCAGTGAAGCGTTGAAAAAATGTTATGGTAAGTTGCACCATCATGGCTCATTGCAGAAAATTCGTGGTATGCCGTTAACCCATCCACGATTATCTCGTCGTGATCGACCCATTCTCTATGATGAATTTTTGATGTAATTAACTTATTTAATTTACAAGGTTTGTCGACTTGAGGTAGAAGCGATATTTACTCCTGTCGTCTGTACTTCATTGGCCATGAATTCTCCGGATCTAGTCTTTTGTATCTCCTTCGTCGGGCGTTGAAATGGATTCAGCCGCCGGCGTCGAAGCCTTATTGCTATATGCCCGTCCTTCGGGAAGTGGTATATCTTCAAGAAACTCCAGCGCGCGTACCGGCATGGCAAATTTGATCTTACGTTTGTTCAGCTCCTCCAGTAGCGTAAAGTTGATGGCTTGCTGTATATCCATATAAAGGTTGTAGTCTCCGCTTAATACGAAATAAACGACTTCATATTTAAGGGCATAGTCGTCAAACATGAGCAGATGGGCTCTGTCAAATCTTGTCCTGGGGACTTCTTCGATGGCTTGCTTGATGAGGGGTGGAACCTCGCGCGCTTTTTCTGCTGAAGTGCGAAAGGAAATAGCCAGGTTGAAAACGATGCGCCGCTCGTTCATCCGGCTGTAATTATGAATGGTTTGCTGAAGTAACTGGGTATTCGAGCAAATGACCTGCTCGCCACTCAGGCTACGTATGCGTGTGGTTTTCAAGCCGATGTATTCAATGGTGCCCGCGATATCATTGAAAACGATAAATTGGCCTGTCTGAAAAGGCTTGTCCACGCCAATAGAGGCCGAGGCAAACAAATCACCCAGCAGTGCCTGTACTGCAAGAGCTATGGCAATGCCGCCGATTCCCAGGCTGGCGACAAAAGCAGTGATATCCACGCCCAGGTTGGCTAATGCCGACAGCAGCACGACCGCCCACAGTACAATACGGAACAAGAGGGCGACCATGGTGACGGTCAATTGGTTATCCTGGCCCGCCTTGTCCTGAACGATTGTTTCTTTCCAGAAAGCGATGGCGGCATCGACCCAAAGACCGAATTGCAGGGCGAGCACCAGAAACCACAGGTGCGTGACGCGGGCGTCCCAGACAGGCCCCAGATCAGCAACGGCAAGGCCGATTTGCAAGGCCATCGCCGCGATCAGCAGATGGCTTGTGTGCCTGAAAACTTCGGCAGCGTAGCGGCTCCAGCGGCTCTTGCTGCTGGATAGCCAGGTAACGATCCTAGCCAGAACGAAGCGCATCGCCAGCCGCAGCGCGATATAGCTGATGACTGCAATCCCTGTCACCAGGGCGACGTTGACCAGAGTAGCCTGAGATATCCATGTTTCCCAGGATTGCCACTGTTCCCAGCTGAGCATATATGAATCCTTTCTCGTGTTGCTTGGCCATCGAGTATGGCCAGCGATCCAGGCAGGCCGGTGCGACTGAAGCGGCCTTGCCTTTGGCAGTCTAGGCAGAATAAGGGCGTTCAAGACGGTTTCTTTTACTTGCCGCAGGCTGAACACGTGAACGATTCGTACGCTTGCATACCGCTTCGGTATAGCTGATAGCCTGATAGCTACTATTGTTGCTAATTGTTAAAAATCCGCTGACCGTTCCCACATCGATCATGAGCAAGGCAATTACGTCTATATTTTCTTTTCAGCCGATCGCATCGAATAACCCAGGCAACGCAAAATCTGAGGCAACAAGGAGCAGTGACATGACGCCGGTTTATATTAATAGCATTGCCTCGGCTGTCCCGGACTTTGATATCCATGACAAGTTTATTCAATACTGCCCACGACTCATGCCGGATCAGCGTTCGCTGAAGGTGTTTGAACGCATGGCAAGCCGAACACAGATAGAGCATCGCTACTCGTTTCTTCAGCCCCACACGGATGAGGATAAGCTGGACGCCCAGGGCTTTTATAAAAATGATGCGTTTCCCAGTACCCATGAGCGCATGAAGTTCTACGAACGCTTTGCTTTCGACCTGGCAAGAAAAGCGCTGGATCAGCTCGATCTCTCTGGTATAACGCACCTGGTGACGACGACCTGTACGGGATTCTATGCTCCGGGTCTGGATCACCAAGTGATTCGCCATTATGGGTTACAGGGGAACATCGAACGTACCAACGTAGGCTTTATGGGGTGCTATGCGGCACTCAACGCACTCAAGCTTGCTCGTCATATCGTACGCTCGGAACCAGAAGCCAAGGTGCTGGTATTGAACCTCGAGCTTTGCACGCTTCATCTCAAATCCTCGGGAACGGTTGACGAGATTTTATCCTTCGCGATCTTCGCCGATGGTTGTGCGGCAAGTATCGTATCGGCAGCGCCAGAGGGCCTCAAGATAGAGGACTTTCACTCGTTGGTGTTGTCCGATACCGAAGAATTGATTACCTGGCGGGTGGGCAATCAAGGCTTTGATATGCATCTGTCAGGCAAGGTGCCGGGTGCTATTGCCAGTAATTTGCCTGATGTTCTGGGCACGCTGCTGGGCGGCTATACGCATGGCGATATCGCGTACTGGGCCATTCACCCAGGCGGGCGCAGTGTGCTGGATGCAGTAAGAACCGGCGCAGGGCTCGAGCACCAGCAACTGGCCGAGTCGCGAGAGGTACTCAGAAAGTATGGCAACATGTCATCGGCCACTATCATGTTTGTGCTTCAGGCCATGATGGATAACCCCGAAAAGCGCGGGCCGGGGCTCGCCATGGCCTTTGGGCCGGGTCTTACGGTCGAAAGCATGCGTTTTGAACGTCAGGAATAAAACAGGCATGCCGGATTTCAGTCGACGCAGCGGTGAGAAGGAGCTCATGGACGAGGAAGATATTTCCTTTGATGAGTTCCACGATTGTCTGGTTGAGCTTGAACGTATCAATCATCTGACCCTGGCTTATCGTCCCACCCTGAAATGGCTTCGCCCCTTGATCGAAAAGCATGCAGATCTGTGCCTGCTGGATGTGGCCAGTGGCGGGGGGGACATGCTTCGCAAGATTGCCAGACAATGGCCTCATCGAGACGGGGAAGGTAACGGGCTTCGCCTGGTGGGGGTTGACCTGAACCCCTGGTCAAAAAGATCGGCTGACACTTGGTCGAATTCCCCCGCGATACGTTATGAAACCGCGGATATATTTGAGTTTGAGCCGGACCGGCCCATCGATATTGTCATATCGTCGTTATTTACTCATCACCTGACAAATAAGCAGGTTGTCGAGTTCTTGCGCTGGATGGATCGCCGCGCGAGTAAAGGATGGTTTATCAATGATCTGCATCGTCACCCCGTTCCCTATTATTTCATCAAGAACGCTACCGCACTCTTTAGTGGTAACCGGTTGGTTCGTAATGACGCGGCGCTATCGGTGGCGCGCGGGTTTACCGTGTCCGACTGGCGACGTTTGATCGATGAAGCGGGGCTAAAGGGCCATGTGCACATCCAGTGGTTTTTCCCGTTCCGCCTTTGCGTGGCCTGCTGTAAAGAGTCGCCACCATGACGAGTGAAGAAACGCTTATCATCGGCGGCGGGCCAGCGGGGGCGGCCGCGGCTATTCAATTGTCCAGGCAAGGCGTCCCGGTGCGTCTTCTGGAACGCAAGGCCGAGCCGCATCATAAGGTGTGCGGTGAATTCATCAGCTATGAAGCCGCGCAGCACCTGGAAGAGGCGGGGGTGAGCCTGGCGGCGTTAGGCGCTGAACCTATTCGCCATGTCCGGTTTTATAATGGTGAAAGCGCGCTTACGTTTGATTTACCCTTCACTGCCTGGAGTCTATCCCGGTATACACTGGATGGCGCGCTGCTGGCGCAAGCTGCGGCAGCCGGTGCAATCGTGGAGTTTGGCGCCACGGTCAGGCACTTGTCACAAGGTGAAGACGGCTGGAACCTGGTCTACCGAGATCGATCAAGATCAGAGCGAACCAGCATGGAACGCTCGGCCAGGACGGTATTTCTTGCCACCGGCAAACATGAACTGCGTAACTGGAAACGCCCGGTCCGCGTATCCCGTCATCATGATTTCATTGGTCTGAAAATGCACTTCAGCTCCCAGGCATTTCAGCAAGCCCAATGGCAGGGAGCGGTCGAGATACATTTATTCAATGGCGGGTACGCAGGCCTTGAGCCGATAGAAAACGGCCAGGTCAATCTCTGCTTTTTGATCAGGCGAGACATCTACAAGGCCTGTGGCGGTCGTTGGGCGGGTGTGCTTCGGTGGCTCAGCCGTACTTCATCGCATATGCAGCAGCGACTTGCCAGCTTGACCCCCTTGTGGCGTGAGCCCCTGGCGGTTTCGGGCGTTCCTTATGGATATCTCCATTCCCCCGAGGATGCGGTACCAAACCTGTTTTCGTTGGGGGATCAGGCAGCGGTCATTCCCTCGTTTGCAGGCGATGGCATTGCCATGGCTTTACACACGGCCTCACTGGCAGCCCGGATTCATGCCACGGGAGGCGACTCGAAGACCTATCAGCGTCTTGCCTTCAAGGATCTAGCGCCTCCTGTGCGTGAAGCCGAGCGCCTGGCCGACTTGTTGTCCTATCGATTGGGACGAAAGGTCGCCTTCACCTGTGCCAAGCTATGGCCAACCTTGCTGAAGACCATGATCTTGCGAACACGCGTCGGGCTGTAATCTCTCTCCAATCTTCAATCTTCAATCCTCAATCCTCAATCCCCAATCTTTCCAAGCCGCCGGTTTTTCAGCTGTAACCTCAGCCTGGATACCGGCCACGATGGGATCAAGGGCCGAAGCACTGGGTGGACTTGACCAGGGGCGCGGCGTCCAGGGTATCGATGTGCATGGCGCGTAGCCCTTTGCCTTGCTGGGTTATGACGGTGTAGTTCGGGCCTGTACCTGCCGTCCAGTGAGGCGCCGGGTCTTCGGGCTCAACGATGAATTGATGGCTGACCCCTCGGCCCGAGGTGTAGGAGATACCTCCTTCGGTAATACCGGAAAGCGAAATGTGGATATGCCCAAAAAACATGTGCTGTACGCCAGCGGGATGGTTGTGCAGTACGTCCATAAGCGGTTCCGGACCATGAAAACCAATGTGCTCGAAATGCGCAAAACCAGCATCGAAGGGCGGGTGATGAATGAAGACCACCGCCGGTACATCCGGGGCTCTGGCCAATTCGGTAGCCAGCCAATCCAGTCGTCGAGGGCAATATTTTCCGCCAATCGTTCCCGGCTCGTGGCTATCGAGAAAAAGCAGCTGCAGTGCGCCATCGGATGTGGGAAGAGCAGATTGAATGAACCCCTTGGAGTCGACCGGCGCGCTGGGGAATACCCGGCGAAAGGTGTCTCGATTGTCATGGTTACCCAGAAGCAGCCGTACCTCGCAGGGCAGCGGCGCCAGGGTTTCTTGCAGCAGGCGGTAAGCATCCTCATCACCATCGTTGGCCAGGTCACCGGTAACAACGACCAGGTCGACATCGGTGTGGCGCTCGTTGATGTCGGCAACAGCGCGCTGCAGACTGGCAGCGGGGTCCAGCTCGTAAAGGGTGTGGCCGGGGGGGACGAAATGCGTATCGGTAATCTGAATAATCTTCATCGGGCGTGTTTCTCTTGTCAGAACGGGAAGCGATCGTGCTCGCCGGTCATGGTTGATATATCGTGGCGCGAAGAGAGGTCGAGGGGTATGTCAGGCGCTCGCCACAGCGTCAATGGCAAGGCGAGCGCCCAGGTTTGACGCTTTGCTTAACGGATCAAGGCATTGGTTTCACTCACCATGCGCTCCAGACCCGCGTCGGGCGTCATCTCGCCGCGCATCACCTGGCTGATGATGTCGCGCTGGGCGCGCCAGATACGCACCGATTCGCCCCCCGGGTACCCGATCCAGGGCAGGGAGCGGTCGGCTTGCATGGCGGCGGTGGCCGCGTTTGGATTGGCTACGTAGTAGGGCGCCAGATAGTCATCGCCCAGGGCGAGCTGATTGGTTGGCAGGTAACCCGTGATCTCTACAGCGATGGTCTGTGCTTTTGGGCCCGTGGTGAACAGGGCGTACTTTTGCGCCGCCTTGCGATGCGCCTCGTCCTGAGAGGTGATCACGACCGCATTGCCGCCGGTGGGCACGCCGCCTTGCTGCTTGTCATCGATAGGGAATACCGCCGTTCCCAGCTCGAAACGTTCGCCCACTAACCCGTTGAGGGTCTGCAGACGGGCAGGCGTGTCGAAAATGATGCCGGTCAGACCCGCGCCGAACTGCTGGCGGGATTGATCCGGGTCGATGAGCTCCATGCCGGCCTCGGTCACGAAACGCCGGGCCAGCGTCAAGGCATCAAGGCCAAACTCATTGTCGAAACCCACACCGTCGCGCTGGTCGTTAAGTAACGTTCCCCCTTGCTGATAGAGAAGCGCTTGCCAGAGCCAGTCATCACTCCAGCCATGAACGTCGTAGGAGAGACCATTGATAGTGTCATCCAGCTCGTTGATGCGTGTTGCCAGCTCGATCAGGTCCTCGAAGTTGTCGGGCATGTTGTCGGGGTCGCCGCCGGCTTCGCGAACTTTCTCGACGTTGTAGTACATGATCGGTGAAGATGCGTTGACCGGAAGACCGTACTGCGAGCCCTGGACATGGCCAAGTGCCAGAATATTGGGGTCGTAGTTCTCGGTGATGAATGCCTCGTCCAACTCGTCGAGATAGGGTTGCAGATCCTGGATCTGGCCGCGCGCCTTCAGGGCCTCGGTCAGCTCTTCGAGCAGATGGAAACCGGAAAAGTAGAGGTCGGGCAGGTTGTTGGTCACCGCAAAGCGCAGCATTTGCTGGTGGCCGGCATCGTAGTCGGCGCAGGGCGCCAGAAAGTTGATGTGAATATCGGGATTCTCGGCCATGAAGGCGTCGGCAATGGGCTGGTGAAAACGCGAAAAGCTGGCGTTGCAATGCAGTACGTCGAGAGTAACGGTCTCGGCAGAAGCCGTCTGGGCCAGACCGGCACTCAGGGCGGTCATCGCGGCGAAATAGCGAAGCTTCATCAATCAATCTCCAGTTGGGGTTGGGTAAACGCCTACTTCACACCGGTCATCGTGATTCCTTCGATGAACTGGCGCCGCGCAAGCAAGAAACAGATCACCAGGGGCAGGGTCAGCAGAGTGGCCCCTGCCATGAGAGCGCCGTAGTTGGTGCCGGCTTCAGCGTCGGCGAAGAACAGCATGCCAAGCGGGGGAGTGGCTAATTGCATGTCGGAAATGACGATCATGGGCCAGTAGAGATCATTCCAGTGTGCAACCACGGAAAATACGGTAAAGGCGGCGATCGCTGGCAGTGCCGAGGGCACCACCAGACGCCAGCAGATGGCCATTTCGCCCATGCCGTCGAGCCTGGCCGCCTGGATGATCTCATCCGGATAGGATTTGAAGGCCTGGCGGAACAGAAAAATGGCGAATACCGAGAGAAGGAATGGCGCCATCATGGCGAAATAGGTATTGAGCAGATCGGCCCAGGCCAGCCCTATGAACATGGGCAGTGCCAACACCTGCATGGGGATGCACAGGGCACCGATCACCAGAGTGAAGAAAAGCCGGGCACCGGGGAAAGGTAACTTGGCCAATGCGTAGGCGGCGGGGATCGCGACCAGTAATTGCACCACCAGGATGCCCAGGCAGACGATGACGCCATTGAGCATGAACCGAAAAAGGGGGACAGCCTGTGTCGCTGACGCAAAGTTTTCCAGGGCGTGGAAGGAGTGCGGGACCGGCCAAAGGCTGGCACTGAATATTTCAGCCGGCGCGCGCAGCAAGGTCAAAAGCATCCAGTAGAAAGGCAGCAGTATGAACAAGGCCCCTGTCATCAGCACCGCATGAGGTAACAGCCGGCGCCAGGCAGGCCCCGTCAAAGAACGGCGAATGTTGCTCATCAGTAGTGCACCTTGCGGTCGAGGTGCAGCACCTGCCCGATGGACAGAAACAGCACGAAGGCGAGAAAAATCAGGGTCAGGGCCGCGGCGTAACCCATCTGGAAGTACTCGAACCCTTCCAGATAGAGCGCGTAGAGAAGCACTTCGGAGCCGTCGCGGCCTCGAGTCAACACCGCTACGGTCTCGAACACCTTGAAGGCGGTGATCGAGGTCGTCACCGCGACGAACATCACCGTGGGGCCGAGCATTGGCCAGGTGACCGTCATAAAGCGATCAATAGGGCGCCTGACGCCATCGATTCGGGCGGCATCGTATAAATCACGCGGAATGGCGGACAGGCCCGCCAGAAAGAGAATGATATTGAAGCCGAGGACCTGCCATACGCCGATGACTCCAAGGGTAGGGATGATCAGCATCGGGTGAGAAAGAAAAGCGATCTCGCCGATGCCGAACGACGACAGCACCGCGTTCACCGGGCCCAGGCGTGGATGGAGAATGAACTGCCATACCGTTGCCATCGCCACGAGCGTCGAGGTCACTGGCAGAAAGTAGACGACCTCGTAGAAAGAGCGGCTACGTACACGCGCATGTATCAGCGTGGCGATGAAAAGTGCAAGCCCGACCCCGAAGGGAATGACGATCGCCACGTAGAGTAATGTATTGGTGAAAGCGCGACGAAAGACGGGATCCGTGAAAGCTTTCGAAAAATTTTCCAGACCGACGAACTGGGTCACGACGGCGCCCAGGCGGTAATCGGTCACGCTCATTCCCAACAAGGTGATCAGTGGAACGATGTAGATGCATAGCAACAGCAGCGCGGCGGGTGTTGCAAAGGCGTACCCCTTGAGCTGGCGTCGGCGAGCCTGGGTCAGTCCGGGAGCGTCTGTTGCCGGTAAGGACAGGGCCTGGGTATTGACGGCGCCATTCATGTCAGAGCCTCGACACGCCATGCCTCGGCTTCTGGCTCAGGGCCTTTACGCTGTGGTTCGATGCGTAGGCCATCACTGGTAAAAAAGTGCGCCAGCTCTGGACGAAAATAGAGCGTAATCGTCTGGCCGGTATCAATATTCGCCGCTTCTTCGGGAGAAAGGCGAGCGTGCAACGTACTCTCCTGGCCCGTTTGTGAAGCGAGCAGGAAACAGTCGGCGCCTTGATGCTCCAGGCGACGCACGGTGGTGTGCACTAACACATCACCGGGCTCGCCGTTCAAGCGCAGTGCTTCGGGACGTACCGCCACGACCACATGGCGGTGATCACCCACGCTCAGGCCGGTCACGGGGCGACCTTGAATCGTTACCGAGCCATTGCACACAGGGGCTTCGAAGCAGTTGATCGCCGGCGAACCAATGAATTGTGCCACCTGTAAAGTAGCCGGGCGGTGGTAAAGTTCGTTAGGCGTTCCAAGCTGGAGAATACGGCCTTCAACCATCAGTGCGATGCGATCAGACATGGTCATCGCTTCCACCTGGTCGTGAGTCACGTAGATGAACGTGGTTTTCAGGCGCCGGTGTAGTTCAGTAAGTTCGGTACGCATATGAATACGCAGTTTGGCGTCCAGGTTGGATAAAGGCTCGTCCATCAGAAAGACGGCGGGACGTCGAACCATGGCACGGGCCAGGGCCACGCGCTGTCTTTGGCCGCCGGAAAGCTGGGCGGGCTTGCGCCCAAGGAGCATTTCAATCTGCAGCTGGGCGGCTACGCTGCGGACTTCCGTATCGATGGCTGCCATCGCCTTGCGGCGCCCGGGGACGGCCATGCCGATCAACGGGAGTCGTGAAAGACCGTTCAGGTGATGCATCTTGAGAGGCGTGGCGATATTGTCCGCCACGGTCATGTGCGGGTAGAGAGCATAACTTTGAAAGACCATGGCCACGTTGCGCTGCTGTGGCTCGACGTGGGTAACGTTTTGCGCCCCGATAGCGACGCTGCCGCTGTCCGGCTCTTCCAGGCCGGAGATGATACGCAGCAAGGTCGACTTCCCGCAGCCTGACGCACCCACGAGGGATATGAATTCCCCCGGACGGATATCGAGCGAGATGTCATTCAGCACGACATTATCGGCATACTGCTTGGTGATACCCGTAAGCGTGACGCTGTCTGTCATGGCTGGAGCCCTTTTTGACAAGATGTTTCTTGAACTAAAGGCTAAGGACGGCACGTGACAGCGCGCTGACAGAAAAGTGATGCTCTGCTTACACTTTTAATAAAGGACACTAATGAAGACGCTGCTTTTATCTCTATTGACCCTATTCATTCTGCTGGGGCTGCTGTTGGCGGGGCCGGTCTGGGTATTACTCACCAATCAAGTGAATACCGACGGTCACTGGTCCAGCATGAATCGTGACTCTGCCGGACTTGCGCCTCTGCCCGAGGAGTACGCGCCGGCGGTGGTGCAGGTATATGCCGCTCGGGCCTATAGCTGGCGCGGAGCGTTTGGCGTGCATATCTGGATCGCGACAAAGGAAGAGGGCGCCGACGGCTATCGTTTGCACCAGGTGCTTAGCTGGCGAAAGCCTACGGTGGCAGTGTCAAGCGATACGCCGGACCGCGCCTGGTTTGGCCATACGCCAGAGCTTTTGGCCGACTATCGAGGTGTCGCTGCCGCGCGGTTGATTCCACAGATTGACGAAGCGAGCGCCCGCTACCCGCAGGCGGATATTTACCGTATATGGCCCGGGCCCAACAGCAATAGTTTCATTGCCTGGATGATACGCAATATCGACGGGCTCGACCTGGTTTTGCCGGTAACGGCGGTAGGTAAGGACTACCTGTTCAATGCCTTGTTTGCGCCAACGCCTAGCGGTACCGGTTATCAGTTTTCGCTGGGCGGGGTGTTCGGCGTTATGCTGGCTCTCGATGAGGGAGTCGAGCTGAATATGCTGGGCATGAGTATGGGAATCGACGTACTACGGCCAGCGCTCAAGATTCCGGGCATTGGTCGAGTCGGGCTGCCTCGGCCAGCGGGGAGACACGAAAAGATATGAAATTTTCTTTATCTCTTTAAACGGTTCTGCTTTGGAGAAGTACTTGCCGGAAAGCGCCGTAGGTGCGGCGCTTTTTTCACCAGGTGGTCAGCAGCAAGAAGATATCAGGCGGGTGACTCTTGCTTGATATGCAGGTAAAGCGGGTCGAATTCGGCTGCCTGACAGATTTTTTCCCAGTCGGGTAGGGTAACCTGCTGTTTGCGAGTGCTGATCAGGCCATCGCTTCTCAGCGCCTGCATGACCCGATTGACGTGCACCGGGGTGAGGCCGGTGGCATCGGCTAATTCGGCTTGTGTGACGGGCATGTTGAAGGTCTGTTCGTCGGTCAATCCCACGGCTTTCAGACGCAGCATGATTTCGCAGATGAGATGCGCTATGCGTGAATAGGCCCCTCGCTGGCCGTTATTCAATAACCATTCGCGAAAGAGGGAGGCATGCACCAGCGTTTCCCGCCAAAGGGCAGCAGCCAAGCGCGGGTGGCGTTCGCATAGCTGGTACAGATCCGTGTGTTTCATGAAGCCAAGCTTGCAGGGCGTTATCGATGAAATATTGATGTCCAGCACCTGTAGATGCAGGCTTTGAAGATCGGGAACATCGCCGGGCACATGAATCGCCATGATCTGGCGTTTACCTTCGGTGGACACCTTGTGTACACACGTGAATCCCTCGACGATCAGAAAGCACTTGCTGGGCTGGTCGCCCACTCTGACGATATGCTGATTCGTGCCGACTTCCTTTAGTTGAAGGGGCAAATCACGCAGGGCCTGCTTTTCCTCGTCAGTCAGTGCAAAGATACTTTCCAGTTTACGAATGATCATGTCGCTGGGGCAACGGGGAGCTATTATCATGTCGGCTTCCATAGCTTTTGACGGCAGGCTGTATGCACTCTTTTTCCGAACCCTTCAAAGAGAGCTTGGGTAATGCTGAAACGGTTTGAACCCAAGAATATAGCTGACAATGCTCAAGAGTCTAATGCCATGAAGCGTTTATTAACAAATAGATAGCTTTACTGGGTGCATGTTTACCTGGAACGGCTTTAAAACACACGCGCCGAGCCGGCCCAGGAGAACTTCGCCCAACATTGCAAAATCCTCGTTTCGGTCGTAACTCTGCAGGGATTTCCTGATCGGGTGATGCTTGAGGGGGCGCCATGAAAATGGAGTATAACAGCTCTTTATTTGTGAATACTTTATCAATGATATAGTATTTGTGGATATAAACAGGAGCGATCATGCAAGCTGCCCGTAACGTTGACCAACACAAAGCGGCCGCCGCTATCGGTTTGAAAGCCGCCGTGCGAATCTTGGACAAGTGGCAGGCCAGTGGTGAGCAGGGCGAGGCCATACTGCGCGTTTCGCATTCGACCTATGCGCGCGCGCGCCGAGGAGACTTGAGTGAAATAAAGCTCGACAGTGACCAGCTCACCCGAATCAGCTACCTGCTCAATATCCATGGCGCGCTACGTACGCTGTTTGAAAACCCGGACAACGTTTACGGGTTCGTTTCCATGGCAAACCACAACCCCTATTTCAACGGACGGTCGCCGTTGGAAGTGATGGGCGGGGGCGATTTCGCGGCGCTTTATGAAACCTTCAAGCGAATTGACAGCCTGCGAGGCGCCCAGTGGTAACGCCGGACGCCCTGGGTCGTTGTCCGCCGAACCGGGTCGAGGGGTATCGGCTGATCAATAGTAAATTCCCCCCAATCACGCTTTTCGACGACGTAGCCGATGCCGATGAGTTCGACGCGCTTTATCAGCTACAGGCATTGACCAATCCGCGCCTTCGCAACGAACTAGGCGATTTGGCCCTGGTGCCGGTGGCGGAAATTCCTTTCGGTATTCGCGGCTGCTCTTACGCCGCCGGGGCGTTCACCCACGTCAATCCGGATGGCTCGCGCTTTAGCGATGGAAGTTTCGGAGTGCTCTATATTGCCGATACGCTGGCGACGGCCATTGCCGAAGTAAGCCACCATCAACAGGCTTACTGGGAAAAGGTGCCCGAACTTCGTTTCGAACGCTTCGTGTTTCGTGGGCTACGCTGCGGTTTCGATGAGAAGGCTTGTCGGGACGCGCTAGGGCTCGAAGTGGACCATCCGATTTATGACCCCGATAGTTACCAGCAATCCCGAGTGCTGGGAGGAGCCCTTCGTCATGCAAAAGAGCCGGGGCTTCGTTACCGTTCGGTGCGCCGCGAAGGTGCGATCTGCTGGGCGCTGATGACGCCGCGTTTCGTGGAGGATATGGTGCAGACCACCCATATCGAAATGGTCTGGAATGGCGGAATCACCCAGGTCAACCGACTGTCGTCGTTGGTGGGAAAAGGGCGCTAGCTACTTGCCGTGCTGCTCGGTAAATCGCTGCATGATCGAGAGGGTTTCATCACTGACGTGATGCTCCATGCCTTCGGCATCGATACGCGCAGTGCTGTCAGTCACGCCCAGCGCACGAAGAAAGTGAAGCACGATATCGTGACGCCCCCGCGAGGTCTGGGCCATCTGCTTGCCCTCTTCGGTCAAAAAGAGCGAACGGTAGGGCTGGCTGGTAACCAGGCCCAGTTCGTTCAAACGGCGAATCATTTTCGATACGGTCGCCTGACTGACCGCCATGCGATTGGCGATATCCGCCGCGCGCGCTTCACCGCGATGATCCAGCAAGTCGCCAATCAGCTCCACGTAATCTTCGATGAGTTCGGTTTCATGAGCGTTACGCACCGTTTCGTACTGGCGGGCATGCTGCTCGACAGGCGGTAGCGCGTCGTTGCTGGGGCCGCCCCGTAACGGGCGTTGCGGCGTTTGATCATCACTCATTGGCAAAGCTTACTGGCAGTAGTGGGAACATCGTTATCCGGTAGCGTATCCTACTCGCCATTGTTAGCCAAGGCTAAATTGTTTGCCCGAGGCTTTTTCAGCGTCGCATTCCAAGGGCATTACGGGGTAGTACGGCGAGCTTGACAAAAGCGCTGCCCAATCTTCGCTGTAAAATATTTCTTGTTTCATAACCAATCACTTAGCGTTTATCTTCGGCCTGCTCGAGTGATTTGATCTGGCTTTGTACGCCCAGCGCCTCTTCCACATCCAGCTGAAAGGCGATGCCGGTGCCGGGGGTTTCATCAAACTCGCCCACCCGGGCAATGGCATCGAGTATCCCGCGGCTCAGACTCGCCTCCGCCAGAAAAAACAGCACGTCGCGCTGGGCGGTGATGCCCATGCCCAAGAAACCGCGTACCTCGTGAAGCCCTTCACCCCGGGCGTTGTTGATGACCGTCGCGCCGGTCGCCCCCGCCTCGCGAGCGGCTTTCAGGACCTTGTCGGTCAATTCATCTTCAACTAATGCCACAATCAGTTTGAAGCGCATGGCAGTCTCCTTGGGGTGTTACCTCTGACGGTTCGTGTGCGTGCTGCGGTCAGGGCGCTTGCGTTGATAAAGCCACTGGGCGATTTGCGCGTAGCCCATGACGGTAATGATCGGAAACAGGCAGGCCAGAGCAATCATGCCAAAGCCGTCCATCAGCGGGCTGCGCCCGGGAATCGAGCCGGCAAGCCCTAGCCCCAGCGCGGTAATGATCGGCACGGTAATGGTGGAGGTGGTAACGCCGCCGGAGTCGAAAGCCAGCGGTATGATCGCGCGTGGCGAGCGCAGCGTTTGCACGATCACCAGGCAGTAAGCCCCAAAGATGAACCAGTGTAGTGGCCAGCCCATCACGATACGCCAGGCGCCCAGGGTGATGCCCAAGGCCATACCCAGCGCCACCGCTATGCGCAGCATCAGCGGGTTGAGCGTCCCCCCGGAAATCTCACCGGCCTTGATGGCTACCGCAATCAAGGCCGGTTCGGCGATAGTGGTGCTGGCACCAATGGCGAAGGCGAAGAAGTAGACCCAGTAGTAGTCGCTCCAGTGGCGCGCCGCCCCGGGCAAAAGCGCGGGCAGGAAATCCGGGTGGGTAAGCTGGGTGGCCATCAGTTCGCCCAACGGGAAAAGGGCGCTTTCAAGGCCTACCAGAAAAAGCGAAAGCCCAAGCCACACCATTGAAAAGCCAAGTCCCACCTGAAACGGGCGCTTGATGGGCTTTCGTATCACGCCGTACTGAAATCCAAAGATGATCACCACGATGGGGGCAATATCGATCAATGTATTCCATAGGCTGAGCAGTAGAGTCATAAGTGGCTACCCGGAAAAAGACCCAGGCCCACGATGCCAAATACCAGAACGAAGATGATCGGCATGATGGAGGCAAGCGCTATCAGCCCAAAGCCGTCGAGCATGGGGTTGCGCCCTTTGATGCTCGAGGCAAGGCCCACTCCCAGCGCGGTGACAAGGGGCACGGTAATGGTGGAGGTGGTGACACCCCCCGAGTCGTAGGCAATGCCCACCAGCGCTTTCGGGGCGATGAGCGTGAGGGCGAGTACCAGCACATAGCCGGTCACGATCAGTGTGGGCAAGGGCCAGCCCTTGATGATACGCAAGACCCCCAGCACAACCGCTGAACCGACCGAAACCGCCACCACCATGCGAAGCGCCAGGGCGAAGCTTGTCTCGAAGCCCGGCTCGATCATGCCGCTTTCAGAAAGTACCAGGGCGGCGCGAGCGGCCACGGCAATGAGCGCAGGCTCTGCCACGGTGGAGCCAAACCCCAGGGCGAAAGCAAAGAGCATCAACCAGGTGATGGAACCCTTGTTGACGAAGGCATGGGCAAGGCTTTCACCCATCGGGAAAAGTCCCAGCTCCAATCCCTTGATGAAAAGCGTAAGCCCGGCCAGTACGCAGACGACCCCGAGTGCCAGATCGATCAGGGCGATGGTGTCGGGCAAGGGCTGGCGGAGCACCACCAGCTGAAAAAAGCCCATCACGAGCACGATCGGCGCTAGATCGCGCAGACTGCTTTTGAGCTGATGAAAAAGTGAAAGGGCAAGGAGCATGAGATCACGCTAAGTTGGACGCATTGAACGATGATAACCGACGAACAGTATGATCTGCTTGATGTAAAGCAATTTTTAAGCACCGCGTCTTAAAAGCTGCCAAACAGTGTGCCCAGGGTAATCACGCTTGCCAGTGCCGCTACGGGTAGCACGATGGTGACCATGGCCACATTGGCGTAGGACTGGCGATGGGTCAGCCCGCAGATCGCCAGCAGCGTAATCACCGCGCCGGAGTGGGGCAGTGTGTCCATGCCGCCGGCGGCAAGGGTGGCCACCCGATGCATCAATTCCGGGCTGATACCCGCCTGCTGGGCCATGGCAAGATACTCGTCACCCAGTGTCTGCAAGGCGATGGAAAGCCCGCCGGAAGAGGAGCCCGTGATGCCGGCCAGCACGCTCATGGCGAGCGCTTCTGAAATCAAGGGGTTGTTGGGTGAGACGTTGAGTACGGCATCGCGAATGATGGCAAAGCCGGCAAGACTTGCAATCACCGCACCATAACCCACTTCCGAGGCGGTGTTGAAGATGGGCAGCAGAGAGCCGAATACGCCCTTGTTGACGGTAGTCTTCAAGTCGGCCCAATGGCGCCAGCGGGTAACCATCAGCCAGGCGGAAGCGCTTAAAAGTGCGATCAGTATCGCCCAGAGCCCCGCCTGGCTGTCCGATGATACGTTTTCGAACGCCTCATCGATAAAACCAAGATCCAGGGCGGGAAACACGCCGTAGGTAAACAGCGCGTTGAGGCCGATCACCATGACCAGCGGAATCAGTGCAAGCGGCAGCGCCATGGTAGGAGTGCTTGCCTGCTCCCCCGTCTCGTTGGTCTCCTTTTCGGTATGCACGCCGTAGCCTTCATTGTTGGCATGCGCTTTTCGAACCCGCGACTGCAGGTAGGCAATGCCCAGCCCCAGCATGACCAACCCGCCTATGATACCCAGACCCGGCGCGGCGAAGCTGTTGGTGCCGAAGTAAGGAATGGGAATCGCATTCTGAATGGCCGGTGTGCCGGGCAGGGCCGTCATGGTGAAAGTGAACGAACCCAGCGCAATCGAGGCCGGTACAAGCCGCTTGGGCACGTTGGCTTCGCGAAAAAGCTCCCGGCTGATGGGGTAGATGGCAAAGGCCACGACAAACAGCGATACCCCGCCATAGGTCAGTACCGCGCAGGCGATCACCACGGTCAGCACCACATGCTGTGTGCCCAGGCGCTTGACGATACCCGTCGAAATCGATTGTGCCGCGCCGGAGTCCGCCATCAGTTGGCCAAACAGGGCGCCGAGCAGGAACAAGGGAAAAAACTGGGTGACATAGCCGCCGAGTGCCTGCATGAAGGTGTCGGTATACACCGGGAGCAAGAAGGCCACATCACCGGAAAGCAGTACCGCCAGGGAGGCCATCAGGGGCGCCAGCAAGAGTACCGAGATGCCCCGGTAGGCCAGCACCATCAAAAGCACGAGAGAAACAACAATTGCTAGCATACTCATGGCAAGCCCTCGGCCCTTTACAGATTGAAAAGAAATGAGGGCAACAGGATAGGCGTGATGTTGCAAAGCAGCAATGGCGTAGAGACTAAAGTCGTAATGAGGTGCCTGGAGGCCTTGCGGGCGAATCCGGCCTGCTAAAAGGCGAGTGCATCTGCTAAGATTCGTCACCTTCGGCTTAAACGACTTTCTTCAAGGCTCTAGGTAACTCAATGAATGCAGTGATTATTGCAGTGCTCGTCATGGTGGCGCTGTCGCTTTTGCGTGTCTCGGTGGTTTTTGCTCTGGTTCTTGGTGCCCTCGTCGGCGGGTTGGTCGGCGGGCTCTCGCTCGAGGATACCCTGGGCGCATTCAATGAGGGCGTAGGCGGTGGCGCACAGGTGGCACTTGCCTACGCAACCCTGGGGGCCTTTGCGGTGGCGATATCGCGTTCCGGGCTTCCGGATATGCTGGCCGAGCGCTTGATCCGGCTCCTGGGGAAGGAGTCCACTGCGGCGCACCAAACGCGGGTCAAGTTCATTTTGCTCGGAGCCATCTTGATGGTGGCGATCTTTTCACAAAACGCCATTCCCGTGCATATCGCCTTTATCCCTATCCTGATCCCGCCGCTTCTGGCCTTGATGAACCGTCTGCAGCTTGACCGCCGGGCAGTGGCCTGTGCCCTCACGTTTGGCCTGACCGCCCCCTACATGCTGTTGCCGGTGGGTTTCGGGGCGATTTTTCTCAACGATATACTGCTGGCCAATCTCAACAGTGCCGGTGAGCCCCTGGGGCTCGAGATTACCCGCGCCATGGTGCCTCTGGCGATGGCAATACCGGTAGGTGGCATGGCGGTGGGCCTGGTGGTGGCACTGGCTGTCAGTTACCGGCGCCCGCGGGGTTACGAGACTGACGAGGTGGCGGCCAATACGGCGCCGTTGCTCCGGACCCCGGCGAAGCCGCATGGGTTGGGGCTTGCGATGTCCGGGATTGCCATCGTAGCCGCCCTGGGGCTTCAGCTTTATACCGGCTCGATGATCCTGGGCGGGCTGGTGGGGATCGGCATTTTATCCATGGGCGGTATCTTCAAGTGGCGCGAGGCAGATGATCTTTTCACCAGCGGCATGCGCATGATGGCCCTGATCGGTTTTATCATGATTTCTGCCGCCGGGTTTGCCGAGGTCATGAAGGCCACCGGTGATATCGATGCGCTGGTAAGCGGGGCCTTTGAACTGTTTGGTGACAACCGGGGCCTGGCCGCGCTCACCATGCTCTTGGTGGGGCTCTTCATTACCCTGGGAATCGGCTCGTCGTTTTCCACCATTCCGATCATCGCCGCGATTTTCGTGCCGCTTGCTGTCCAGTTCGGTTTCTCGCCCATGGCCACCGTGGTACTGGTCGGCACCGCCGCCGCCCTGGGCGATGCCGGCTCGCCGGCCTCGGATTCAACTCTGGGACCAACCTCGGGGTTGAACGTCGACGGCCAGCACGATCACATCTGGGATAGCGTCGTACCTACCTTCATTCACTACAATCTGCCGCTCATCGCCTTTGGCTGGCTGGGCGCGATGTGGTTTTGAAAGGTCACTCAGAATGCAGAAGGCAGCCTGAGGGCTGCCTTTTTATTTACCGGCCGGGGGGCAGATGGTATTCAAAGGCGCTGAGCAGGCCACGAAGCAGGGAAAGCTCCTTTCGGCTGGGTTCGGCGCGGGTAAAAAGCGTCTGCAGCTGCTCTTCGGTGCGGGCATGGGGCTGGGTCAAGAAGCCGCTCTGGCGCATCAAGCGCCCCAGATGATCGTGAAAGTGACCGAGCTGCTCGCGGGTGGGAGGCATGGCGTCCATGGGCCGCTGGTAGACAAAGCCGCTCCGGGGCTGCTTGCGCCAGGCCCTGTGAACCTCATAGGCGAGGATCTGCACCGCCTGAGAAAGGTTCAGGATGCCGTACTCGGGGTTGGCGGGAATGCTGACCTGATGGGTACACTCGCGTATTTCATCGTTGGTCAATCCCGACCGTTCGCGCCCGAACACCAGCGCCACCGGCGCTTGGGCAGCGTTTAATACGACATCCTGGGCCATGGTGTCGGGTTCATCGAAATGAGGCAGCGGCAGGCTTCGAAGACGCGCGCTGGCGCCCACCACCTGCACGCAATCATTGACCGCCTCATTCAGATTTTTCACTACCCGGGCGTTTTCCAGCACATCCGTGGCGCCGGCGGCCAGACGGGTTGCCTCCTCATCGGGAAACGTGCGCGGGTTGACCAGAACCAGGTCGGTCAAGCCCATGGTTTTCATCGCCCGGGCGGCGGCGCCGATATTGCCAGGGTGAAAGGTTTGAACGAGCACGATACGGATACGGGAAAGCACGGTAGATGCGACCTGAAGCTGCCAGAAAAGCCCGCATGTTAGCATGCTTTGGCGTTCAAGAGAGCCGCTGGAAGGCCAGACAGCAGAAACCCCGCACAAGGCGGGGTTTCTGAGACGCTTGACGTCAAGACGGTGGGGCTGGGCTTACATCATGCCGCCCATGCCACCCATTCCGCCCATGCCACCCATATCCGGCGCGGCATCTTTCTCTTCCGGGTCCTCGGCGATCATGCACTCGGTAGTGATCATGAGGCCTGCAACGGAACCGGCGGACTGCAGCGCGGTACGGGTAACCTTGGCCGGGTCCAGTACGCCCATTTCGAACAGATCGCCGTACTCGCCGGTTTGCGCGTTGTAGCCGAAGTTGCCTTCGCCATCCTTGACGCGGTTGATCACCACGGCGGGCTCTTCACCGGCATTGGTCACGATCTGGCGAAGCGGAGACTGCATGGCACGCAGCGCCATGTTGATACCGTGGTTCTGATCTTCGTTGTCGCCGGTCAGACCTTGTACCTTGGCCATGACGCGAACCAGCGCAGTACCGCCGCCAGGAACAACGCCTTCTTCTACCGCTGCGCGAGTAGAGTGCAGCGCGTCTTCCACGCGAGCTTTCTTCTCTTTCATCTCGACTTCGGTAGCTGCACCGACGCGGATGACCGCAACGCCACCAGCAAGCTTCGCGACACGCTCCTGAAGCTTCTCCTTGTCGTAATCGGAAGAAGTTTCCTCGATCTGCGCGCGGATCTGGTTGACGCGGGCTTCGATGTCGTTTTCCTGACCGGCACCATCGATGATGGTGGTGTTCTCTTTGGACATGGTCATGCGCTTGGCAGTACCCAGGTGATCCAGGTTCGCCTGCTCGAGCGTGAGACCCACTTCTTCAGAGATCACGGTGCCGTTGGTCAGAATCGCGATGTCCTGCAGCATGGACTTGCGACGATCGCCAAAGCCCGGCGCCTTGGCAGCGGCCACTTTCACGATACCGCGCATGTTGTTGACCACGAGGGTCGCCAGCGCTTCGCCTTCGATATCTTCTGCGATGATGGCCAGCGGCTTGCCTTGCTTGGCAACGGCTTCCAGAACCGGCAACAGTTCGCGGATGTTGGAAACCTTCTTGTCGACCAGCAGGATGTAGGGGTCTTCGAGCTCGACCGCCATGGTGTCCTGGTTGGTCACGAAGTAGGGCGAGAGGTAGCCGCGATCGAACTGCATACCTTCGACCACTTCCAGCTCGTCTTCAAAGCCACGGCCTTCATCGACAGTGATGACGCCTTCCTTGCCGACTTTTTCCATTGCTTCAGCGATGATTTCGCCGATGCGCTTGTCACCGTTGGCAGAAATGGTGCCTACCTGGGCGATGGACTTGGTGTCGGTGCAGGGAACGGACATTGCCTGGATCTCCTTGACCGCAGCGTTGACCGCCTGGTCGATACCGCGCTTGAGATCCATCGGGTTCATGCCGGCGGTCACGCCTTTCAGGCCTTCAGCCACAATGGCCTGGGCCAGAACGGTGGCTGTGGTGGTGCCGTCACCAGCCGCGTCAGAGGTCTTGGAAGCGACTTCCTTGACCATCTGGGCGCCCATGTTTTCGAACTTGTCTTTCAGTTCGATTTCCTTGGCAACCGATACGCCGTCCTTGGTGACAGTCGGTGCACCGAAGGACTTGTCGAGTACCACGTTGCGGCCTTTAGGGCCCAGCGTGACTTTTACCGCGTTGGCAAGAACGTCGACGCCGCGCGCCATACGTTTACGGGCATCATCTGAAAACTTGACTTGCTTAGCTGCCATGTTCGTTATTTCCTAAATTGAAATGGAAAACGTGAAAGTAAATAATCGAGACAATCGATTAGCCTTCGACGACCGCCAGAATATCGGCTTCGCTCATGATAAGAACTTCTTCACCGTCGATTTTCTGCTTCTCGACGCCGAAGCCATCCTTGAAAATCACGTTATCGCCTACCTTGACGTCCAGGGCGCGCACTTCACCGTTGTCGAGAATGCGACCGTTACCCACGGCCAGCACTTCACCACGGGTAGGTTTTTCCTGGGCGTTGCCCGGTAGCACGATGCCGCCAGCGGTTTTCTGTTCTTCTTCCACGCGACGAATTACGACGCGATCGTGCAAGGGACGGATATTCATGCTCTCGTTCTCCTGAGGTTCGTCAAAGCCCAATGGGCCGTTTTAGATGAATTCTCGTGGTCTTGCCTCGAGAAGTGAAGGCATGCCGCCTTCATGTCAATGGCAAAAGCGTCTGCCAATGCCGAAGCTGTGCTGACTCCAAGAATGGGGGCTGGCCGCTACCTTTCAAGGGGCTGAGTTTAAAAAAATTACCCTAGAAGTCTCTACTTAAGTCGTAATAGCTACCGTCTGCGCGCTTCGTCATCGCGGCTGATGAACTCGCCCTCGATGGTGGTGGGCTCACGCTCATCCTGGAAGGTAGTGTCGGAATGAGGGCGCGACTGCTGGCTCTGGCGTGACCCTTGTTGATACGCCGTTGCCTTGAGCCCGAACCAGGTGAGCCCGCGCGCCATCAGCCGGCGCGCATTGGGTATCAGGCAGGCAAGACCGAGGGCATCAGAGAGAAAGCCCGGAGCCACCAAAAGAGCGCCACCAAAAATCAGCGCCGCACCCGTGAACAGCTCGGAAGAGGGGATCTCACCTGCCTGCATGCGCGCCCGCGCCCTGGCAAGCGTAGACACCCCCTCCCGGCGAATGAGGTGCAAGCCTACGAACCCGGTAAGAAGCACCAGGGCCAGCGTGGTCAAAAGGCCCACGTGGCTGCCCACCGAGAAAAGCACGATAAAATCGATTAAGGTAAAAACCGATATGAACAGTAATATGGGCATGACCGCCTCCAGCACTAACGTTAGTACTCTCTATGGTGTCAGAAATAACAATTACAAGCAGCCATGAAGTCAACTGGCGGGACAATGTAGCCACTTCAAGTCAGAAAATTTAATGAGGGGAGCGTGCAATGCAAATGGATAATAAAGTCATCGCCATTACCGGTGGTGCCCGTGGTCTGGGCTTTGCCATGGCCGAACATCTGGGCGCACAGGGCGCCAGACTTGCCTTGCTGGATACCCGAATCGAGGCGCTCGATGACGCCGTGATGCGCTTGGCGAAACGCGGTATTCAGGCCAGAGGCTTCAAGGTAGACGTTACCCAGGAGCGTTCCGTCGAGGAGGGCTTTGACGCCATCAAGCGCGAGCTGGGGCCGGTGGATGGTTGCATCAACAACGCCGGTATTACCGACGATGCGCTTTTGGTGAAAGCCAAAGAAGGGACGGTGGACAGGCGTATGTCGCTGGCCTCCTGGCAGCGCGTGCTGGATGTGAATCTGACCGGTACATTTCTATGCGGTCGTGAAGCGGCTACTCAGATGATCGAGGCGGGCACTGGCGGGGTTATCGTCAATATCTCGAGTGTTTCCAGGGCCGGCAATATGGGCCAGAGCAATTACGCTGCGGCCAAGGCGGGCATTCATGCTCTCACCGTTACCTGGGGCAAGGAGCTTGCCCGACACAATATTCGTACCGCTACCGTGGCACCCGGGTTTGTCTCGACCGACATGACCGCGGCCATGCGCCCGGACATGCTCGAGCGAATCACTCAGAGCGTGCCGCTGAAAACGCTGGGCGAGCCCTCGCATATCGCCCAGAGCATCGCTTTCGTGTTCGAAAATGACTACTTTACTGCGCGGATCATCGAGTGCGACGGCGGCCTTCGTCTTTGACTCCGGGCCGTCGCTGGCAAGAGTCGCCGTTAAAAATAGTCGCGACTGATGGCCCGCTGAAAGTACATCTCGGCGCGCAGCGTCATCGCCCAGCGAGGGTCGTAACTGGTATCGCGCTGGAAATGAAGCTCAGGAATCACATCGCCAAAGAGAATGCCCTTGTGCAGGTCCCTGCGGTAACGGGTTTGCAGGTAGTAGTTGGTCATGCGCGGGTTCGAGACACTCTCGCCAATGGCGATGGCGGAGTAGCGCAGTGCGCTTCGCTTGTTCAGACGGTGGTTGAGCTCGGCGACTTCGCTGTATTCGAGCGTGTCTTCCTCTTCACGCCACTGAACGGTACTGATGAAGCGCAGGTGGCGCCGTTCGCTGAGCGGTCGGCCGATATCCCAGCGGGTGCGCGCCGAGTAGCCTGCGTTGTTGAACCAGGAAAGTCGATTGAAGGATTCCAGTTGCCAGGGGCCATCGCCGATATCCCACAAGCGCTCGCTGGTAAAGCGAACGTACGGGTCGATGGGCAGGCGAAGCCGCACCCCGGCGCCAAAGCGGTTGCTCCAGTTCTCGCGTTTGTCGCGGCTTTCCAGCCAGTCAAGGCCCAGGATGGAGCTGCTTCGGTCGCGCTGGTCGTTATAAAGCCGCCCGGAACCCTCCTCGGCGAGTGTTCCCTGGGTCTCATCCGGGTCGCTTTCGATGACCAGGCGCAGCCGCTCTTCAGTGGTGGGTAGATCGATACGGTAGCGAATGCTGGTATCGCCACCCACGCCGTCGCCCTCCATCCAGTCGATCTCCTGGCCCAAGCGCAGGTAGGAGTCGTTAGCGGAGGAGGCGCTGTAATAGTCGCCGCCAAAGAAGGCATCGACATTACGCGAGGTGTTATCGACCCAGTTGCCTACTCGGGCGCGGAAAGGTTCAACGCGTTCTTCAGCCCAGTCGGGCAGATCGCTATCCTTATCCTCGAACTGTTGCGCGGCGCCATGCAGAGAAAACGCCAGCAACGAGCCAGCGCAGCATAAGGCGATGAAGTGTTTCATTTAACGTTCCCGAACGAAGAGCTTTTTATTGATTGAAATGCTAGTGCGCTTTATGCGTTTCAATATCCTCCGCCCATTTTATCACCTGCTTTCGCTCACGTCGTTTCGACATTCGCTGCGTATCAATATTGACTGGCACCAGTTGTTCATTGGGCTTGGCGTTGGGGGCCAGCTTGAAGTGACGCGTGGCGCCGATCGGCATGTCTTCGGGGCCGTAGATCGCGATCACGCGGATCTCGATTTGCAGCTCTTGCTGGTCAAGCGTTTGATCGCTTATTTCCCAGTATTTTTGGAGTTCGCTGACAATCGAGCCAAACGTCTGAATATGAATATAGTCACCCGATGCCAATGGGCCCTGGTGGGTGCGAAAGTCATCTTCGCTATCGTCATCGCTGTTTTGCTGATACTCCACCACGTCCAGCTGATACGTTTGTTCGCGGGTATGCAGAACCGCGACCACGTGCTGAACATAAATCGACTCGTTACTCATGTTGCTGATCAGGCATAGTGCACCGGTGCCGATGCCCTTGCCCCGGTTGATAATGATGCGGGGCCGCCGCTGGCGCGAGAAGTTGTAGTAAAGCAATTGGGCATAGAAGACCCAGACGAAAAGCGTACAGATGTTGGCGAACGCAGATATGAGCTGTGAGTTCTCGTTGAGCCACTCCATGGCGGATACCTTTCAATATTAAAGGGGATAAAAGCAGGGGTTAGAACAAGTGTTAAAACCGGATCAAGTCGTTAACAGGAATATAATCTATCCCTGCAGCTTCTTTTTGTCGCTAACTTATGTAAGCTAAATAGCAAGCGTGCCAGGCGTATCCGTCTTTGGGAGAGGGATAAGATTGGCAGCATCAAGTTCGGGACATATGTTATTTCGCTCGCAAGTATCACACGTTTAAAAGACACTGGCGAAACGCTACTGGCAAGTAGAAAGAAGCTCTTGCACGTAGAAGGGAATTACTGGCAGGAAAAAGAGAGAAAACAGAAGAGACTTGAAAAGCAATTGGTGCGGATGGGGCGCATCGAAGTGGCTAATAAAATCAGCATCATGCACCCCAAAAACAGTACCGGCATACACACAGGCATACAAGAAAGCACCTGCTGTTATCCGCTTTCTTCTTCCCGCGTGTGCCGTTCCATCAAAGTCTGGCTGTACCGATAAATATCTGCAAGCCGGAACAGCACATGCGCGCTACGCGCTTCTCCCTGCTTGAAGCCCTTCGGGCACTCCGCGTCGTCTTTGCGCAGGCGGTCGAACTCTTTCGGGCTGCGCCCCAGAATGCGCGCCGCTTCCTGCCGTGTTACCTGTATGAACTCTGGGTCCAGCCATTGATCGATTTTCTGTGCGTTACCCATATCAGTCTCCCGTATATCGCTGGCCGCCGGGGCCAAAACCCTGACCCTGCGCCCATTCCTGCTCTTTTTGAGCGATGCTGTCGTTGAGGCGCTGCTGGCGCTCACGCTCGACCAGCTCGAGCACGCCGGGGCACTCGGCGATCACGCGCAGATTCTCGACCTCGTTTTGCAGCTGCATGATCATGTCCCAGGCGATGTCGGAGAGCGCCCACATATCCGCTGGGGGCTGGCCGTCGTTGCAAACCCGGCCCAGCCCGTAGCAGCCCCCGCACGGCTTATCAGGATTGCCTTTGATGTGATCGCGCCCGGTGCCGTAGCACACGGAGCAGTCGTCGGGGCGTAGTTCGCGCCAGTGGGTTGTCCAATCCGTTTGGGTCGTGACGCTATCGACCCCCTTTATCAGGTCCGAGTAGGCGACCAGCCATTGGCCGGCCAGCGGGCCTGTGCCTTGGTACTGTTGGATCTCTTTGTATCCGCCGCCTTGGGCGCGGTGGGTGTGGGTGGGCTGGGTCATTGGTGGCCCTCGGCTTGTTGGCGAAGATCATCTGCTAATTCCATCAGCTCGTTGTAGTACTCATCGCCATTGCCTGGGTATTCACGCGTTCCAGTTGAGGGGTCTGTTGAGCCGTACTCTTCGTCGTAAGCATTAGCTTTATGCTCTATGATCCGCGCGGCTTTTCTCATCCCTTCCGACTGATTTAGCGCGTCGCGGCGTTCGAGTGTCTTGCCAGTAGGTCCGTTATCTTCGAAGAATGGAGCGTGCCCGCCCGTGGCCCGCTCCAATACTGCTTTGGCATCATTTGGATAATCCGGTGAGCAACCGCCCGAGCGCGCTAAGCCGTGTAGCATGTTTTGGCACGCGATGAGCTCTTTGATCAGCTCGGCGCGGTCGGCCGACAACGCGTCGTTTTGCTCTTGCTGTACAGTATTTTGTTGGTTAAGGAACGCGATGCGTGCCACCAAAGGGTTTCTAGGGCACTGCTGGTCGTGATCCATTATCTGGTAGTGGGCTGCAGCCATGTCGGTAACTTCACGCGTGTCATAGATGACAGCTTCGCCACAGTAGACGCACATGGCGGCATGGGTGTTGTCAGTCATGATTCATCCCCCGGGGCAGGCAGTAGCGGCGGCATGGTGCCGGTGTCGTAAGCGGTTTGAACTTGCGGCAGCATCCAGCCGCCGACGGTGCCGCCGTTGGGTAGCACGATGTGGGCGAGGAACTCTTCCTCGAACTCTGTAATGCCAGACTCGACCGCCTCCAGCTTGGCCTTGATGACCAGGGCGAGGGCGCGCCAACGCTGGCGACACGCTTGCTCCCACGCCTTGGCGGCTTGCGCCGGTGCGCGGTCGCGGCCGGTGTCGGTCTGGGTGAAGGCGGTGCTGTTGCGGTCGGGCATATCGAGGTTAAAGCGCACGCGGCGGCCGTTCATTTGGAACGCCATCACCGCGGTGGCGCCGTCCCAGCCGTACATGAAGCCGCTGGCGCCGTAGCGCGAGACGGTCTGCTCGATCTCGGCGCGGCTACGTTCGCTCGAGACGCTTGTATTTTCGGCGTAGCGGGTCACTTGCCACCCCCAATCCGCGGAAATCCGTCCTCGTCCAGTTGATCGCCCGCTGGCAAAAAGTCGGTGCCAGGTGCACGCTTAAGGATTTTCAGGCGCTCGTTTTCAGCGCGGGCGGTATCAATCACCTGCCCGGAGATCTCGCCAACAGCTTTGGCGCGCTGTAGCTCTTCTTTCAGGGCATCGCCTTTGAGGCTCTCGTCACCCAGGCGCTCAAGCTGGGCAAACAGGTGGTTCCGTAGGTCGTCGATCTTGTTTTTCATAGCTGTTTGCTCCGGCGATTAATTTTGCGGTTGAGCGCTCCACGCAACTGCACCAAGTGGGGAAGGGGCGCAGGCAGGTTCAGATAGCTGTTGCGGCGCATCAGCTCGGCGCGGGTGATCAGCTCCAGGTTGTCCTTTGCAAAGTTGCGCGTGTTGGCGTCACGAAACACGACAGCGTGACCCTTGGGGACCGGCTGGCCGTTGTGCCTTTCCCATTCGATGTGACTGACGGGCACCCAGTCCGCCGGCGCATACCCTGTGTCGGTCATCTTCCGCTGCAGATAGCCGTCTTTCGTCACGCGTTCAGTCCCAATCGGCTGCCAAGTGTGTGGCCTGTTGCCCTTCTTAAAGCGGCCCTTTTCACTACCTGGTGGACTGAACGGCTTGCCTTTATTCCAGGTGGCGTGACCCTTTTTGAAGCACCCCGGCTGGTTGCGCTCCATGTAGGCTTCGGTCTTGTACCAGCCGTGAATGACTGCCTGGTTTTTGATACTGCTCACACTACGGTTGAAGCGCGCCGCCAAGGTTGCGTTATCGGTATCCGGATATACGAGCGCGAGCGCGGCGGTATCCTCGGGCGACCAGCGCCGGGGCGTGCTGTTATAGCGTTTGGGCATGGTCGACCTCCTGTTTTTCGTGTTCATCAATCAGCTGGCCCACCAGGGTCACGGTAAGCCCGACCCGGTGCGCGACATGCAGTTCGAGCTGGGCGCCTTTGGAGCTCTCCCAGCCGGGCAGCAGGGCGATGGTGTCGCACGTCAGCATGTCGCGCAGGTCTTCGCGCAAATACTCTTCCCAGGTGAGCTCGCCGAGCTCGCTTTGCTTTTCGGCCGGGTTCACGACTTCGAAGCCCAGGTTGCGCAGCTTCAAGGCCAGGAAATTGAAAGTGCCGAAGTTCAGCCCGGGCAGGCCCGACATGGGCCCGCTGAGGTAGATGCGCTTCATGAATCCCCCTTCGTGCTGGCCACCGCTTGCCCGCGCTGGGCTTCCCCACCCATCCATTCCACAATGCGCGCAACGCTGTCGCGCAGGTTGCGTGTCATCAATGCGAAGTCGGTCTCGAAGCGGGCCAGGGCGTCGTCGCCGTCGTCGGTCATGTCGGCTTCTTCGATTAGCCGGTCACCGAAGCGCAGCGACTTCAGGGTCAGATCGTCGTGGAGTACGAACGAGAGCTCACCCTCGATGCCCAGCGCGAGCTGCGTCGCCTGCCGCCCGCTTTCGAGGTGCTGCTGGATCTCGTCGCTGTCGAGGTCGAGCTGGCGCCCGCGGATGACGCCGTCATCGCCCTTGGCCTTGAGCTCGAACTGGTCGCCCATTTGCATGTCGGCGGGGCGGGCGGCGGCATCGCCCAGCCAGTTGGTCATGGCGCGTACGGGCAGTGTTTGCGTGGTCAGCGGGGTAACTTTCAGCGTGCCCAGGGTTTCGCGTAACAGGTCGAGCACTTCCTCGGCACGGGCACGGCTGCCGGTGTTGACGCCGATCAGCTGGCGCTGGGTGTCCCACCACAGATCTATTTTGGTACTGCGCACGAACGCCCGGGGCATGAACTCTTCGGTCACCTGTTCCTTGAGCGCGGTTTTCTCCTTGCGGGTCACCTTGCGGGCTTCGCGCGCCTCGATGTCGGCGACGCGCTCGGCGACTTCTTCGGCGATGACGGACGAGGGCAGGAGGCGCTCCTGGCGCAGGGCGCTAAACAGGAGGTGTCCGCCGTTGTCCACGGTGTGGAGTAGCTGGCCACTGCCCAAACGGCCGGAGGGGGCCGTCCAGCCCAAGCGGCGGCCGTCGGCGCTTCCCAGGGGGCGAGTGATGCACGGCACCAGACTGGCTTGGAGGTCAGTGGATGACAGTACGCGTACATCGTGCAGGCGGTAGAGGTGTAGGCTTTTGAACCACATATCAGGCATCCTCATCTTCGTCGGTGGCTTCCTCAACCTTGAGCGGGAATTCGCCCACCAAGTGGAGCGCGATTTGTAGGCCAGTTAAGAAACCCTTATGAAGATCGGTACCCGCTTCAAACTGGACGGCATCGCCAATCTTGATGCCTTTGTCCTTCATGGCGATGATGCCTTCCATCTGATCCCGCACAGCTTGATGGTGCTCTTGAGCACGCAGCACCAAGCGGTACATATCTTCGCCGCCGCGAGCTTCTTCAGCAGGCTGGGCTAGTTCGTTGAATTGATCATTGATACTCATTTTATTGGTCTCCCTGTTTATTCTGGTCGGGCTTCGCTGGCGCGGGCTGCTTAAAAATGCGGTCGAAGGCAGCTTGGTCGATCATGCGGCCACCTTCTGCGCGTCGTACTGCTGGATAGCCCAAACGATGGCGTAGCAGCACCAGAGGTAGTGGCCTTTCCACTGCTTGCAGTCGACTTCGAAGAAATCGTTAAACAGGAGCTCGCCGTCGAACTCGAAGTCCATCGCACTTCTAAAAGCCGAGAATTCGTGCTCGCTTTCGCTCAATACTTCGCTTTCCACGTCCTCCCAGGCTTCTTCCTTTTTGCTATCCGTCCATTCCTGGGTGGCTTGCTCGAACCACTCTTGGATTTTCGCTTCGAACTTTGAGGGCACCCACTCTCGAGTAATGTAGTCTGGCGCCGAACTTGGCCCCGCCTGCAACTTTTCGGCCCAGTAGCCGGGGTTGATGCCGAGCTCGTCATTCCGGAAAAACTCGAACATGTCCTCGATGCGCTGGAAGACGTAGCAGCCCATGTCACCGCTGATGCAGAGGAATCCCGGCCAGGTGGTGATATTGAAGTAGCGATCGGAGGAGCCCGGCTTCGAGCACTTCAAATGCCGGTGTAGGCCGTCGTCGTGGATCACCGTCAGTTGGTGCTCGCCAATCGTGTCTTGAAAGCGCTCTAGCGGTGTTTTCTGTTGTACGGTCATCGTCATCCCCTCAAAACTGAACCAGTTGATAAGCGCCAGCAGGCAGTGCTGGCCGGGCAGGGCGCATACCCGGGCACTGTTCCGCCACGTCAATGCGGTCATCCCAGTCGTAATGCCCCACGCGGTTCTCCAGCGGTACGCCGCGGGCTTTTTCGGCCTCGAATACCGCCACGCCTTCGCAATAGACGAGAAGCTGGCGCCGGGGCTCGTCGGCTTCGCCGGGGGCGCCGTGGCCCAGCACGGCCAGGCCGGTAATGATCGCGCCCAGGGCGAGCGCCCAACGGGTGTTCGTGCGTTGAGTGCTCATGGGGTGCTGTCTCCGTTGGTAGCGCTGTCGACCAGTAGCTCGTTCAGGTGCTCGCGGACCAGGTGGATCTCGGCCAAGTCGATGGGGCACATGGTGTACTTGAAGCTTTCATGCTTCGGCGTCTCGCCCGACAGCCAGGAGTTCAAGCTGATGAAGGGGGCGGTGGTCTCGAGGCAAACGCGGTACTTGCCCAGCAGGGTGACGGCCAGCGCCAGCTCTTGGCATTCGAGCAACAGGCACACGCGGCCGGAGGGCACGTTGTGCGCGGCGAATACTTCGGTGATGGTTTTGGGGTGGGAGAGGCTCATGCGCTGGCACCCCCGCGGCTGGACGAGATCAGGCGGCTGGCGCTATACGGCGAGCGGGTGCGCATGGGCTGGCGCTGACGAAGGGCAGGGGCGTCCGGGCTGATGCTGCTGACAATGAGCGCCAGCAGAAGCGGGGCGATCCAGCCACGGCGCATGGCCTCAGCGACGGCTGCGGTGGCGCGGTAGGCGTGGAGCTTGTGATAGGCGCGCGCCAAACAGCTCTTGACGCTTTCGGGGGAGCGCCCCGTGGCTCGAGCGATTTCTTTATACGTTTGCCCAGCGGCAAGAAGCATCATGTCGATGGCTTCGGTACGGGTGAAACCCAAGCTACCGCGCTCGGTGTTTACGCTTGCTTGCCAGTTACCTTGTGTGATGTGCATGGTGAGTGCCCTTGCATTGCGTTAAATATGAGCAAAGTATGCGAAAGCTCATATTATCTGTCAATGCGAATACTCATATTTTTTATGAGGGCACAAAAAAACCGCCATACGGCGGCCTACTTTTAGGTAGTAAAAATTAACATGAGGGACTTAAAGGTTCATTTGGGCTTTAACAGCCACACCTATAATCCGGCAATTGCCATTGCAATGTATGATGGGGTAAGCAGGGTTAAGCGCCTTTAGATACTTTTGACCACCATCGACAACCAGTTTTTTGAATGTCGCTTCATTGCTGTCATCTATCTGGGCAACTACCAGTTTGCCGGGCGTTGGCTCTATGCCGGTATCCACTAATACCAGTGTACCCTCGGGTATGGTAGGCCTAACGCCGGCTGGCGCTGTCATAGAGTCGCCGGTTACTTCCAGCCAAAACGCTTGGCCTTTTGCTTGGTAATCAGTCGTTTCGTGCCGCTCCTCAAGCCCTGGCGGGTAAGGGACAACACACTCAGCGAACCAGCCTGCTTGCACCTCAGATATGACCGGGTAGCGGTAATAGCGTATGGGCTGTGCTGTAGGGGCGATATTTGATTCATACAACGCCGTATCTTCTTCAACACCTGGCAGCATGTCGCCAGCTCCAGCAGACAGCCACCGATAGTTCACGCCCAAAGCGTCTGCAATTTTGAGCAGATGCGTTGAGCTATGGTGCTTACCCGTTTCCAAGTTGGAGATCGTTGCCTGATCGATCTTTGCAGCTTCTGCCGCTTGCTTTTGGCTGAGGCGTGCATGCTTGCGGGCGAGTTTGATTCGGTCTTTGAGTTCCATGCTCTGATTATTATGCGCGGGCTCATACGCTTGCAAATGAGATTGCGCATATACTACTCTATGCGTATTCGCATAAGAGGCCGGGCCATGAACACTATCTTTTCTGAACTTGTCGACCATTTCGGCGGCCAGCAATCCACTGCTAAGGCTCTCCGGGTCAACCAGGGCGCCGTTTCCAATTGGGTCAATAGCAAGCACGGTATGTCTCCTGCTGTCGCATTGCGTGCCGAAAAACTGACGGAAGGTAAGTTCACAGCCGTTCAGCTTTGCCCCTCCGTATTCAATGAGCCGCCGGTTGATGAGGCGGTCTCTCAATGATTCCAGTCTATGCAATTCGCCCGCTAACAACATCGCCCACGCAGGGGGTGTGCGGGTATACAGGTATTTGTGAGGTGTGGGTATGAGCAAACTCCCCCCCGTCCTGCGCTACCACGGCGGTAAGTACCGCATCGCTGATTGGGTGCTGGCGCATTTCCCCGAGCACCGTGTGTACGTCGAGCCGTTCGGCGGCGCCGCCGGCGTCCTGCTCCAGAAAGAGCCGGCCGCCGCTGAGGTGTACAACGACATGGATGGCGAGATCGTCAACGTGTTCCGCGTGCTGCGTGACCCGGAAAGCGCCAAGCGGCTGGCCCACGCGTGTAGCTTCACGCCTTATGCTCGGGAAGAGTTCAACCTTTCGCAGGTGCCGAGTGACGACCCCATCGAACAGGCCCGCCGGACGATGTTCCGCGCCTGGGCGAGCTTTGGCAGTGCTGGCGCTACACGTGGACGTACCGGCATGCGTACGTATACGCGCCCCGATGGTCGCCATTCAGACGTGGCCAAGTGCTGGGCACGAGTTCCTGACGCTATCCCACACTTTGTAGAGCGTTTTCGTAACGTAGTCGTTGAGAACCGCCCAGCTATGGATGTTATGGCCCAGCACGATACGGCGGACACCCTGCACTACATCGATCCGCCGTATCTACCTGAAACGCGCAGCGCTGGTAGCACGGGCTATTACCGCCACGAAATGACCGTGGAAGAACACGAGGCGCTGTTGGCGTTCGCTAAAACGCTCCAGGGCTACGTGATTATCAGCGGTTATGAGTCCTCGCTATACAACAACCGCCTAAATGGCTGGCGCCGCGTGAGCCTCGCTACGTCTGGATCTTCTCGCTTTGGCAGTGTGACGCGTACCGAGTGCCTGTGGCTGTCGCCGCGCGTCGTCGAACGGGAGCGTCTACTGGATATGCTGGGGGGTGCCGCATGAGCCTTCACGCAATGCACTGGGCCCGCCAGTCCCTCAAGACCGTACCCGATACTGTCAAAGCCCCGGCGCGGCTGGCGCTGATGCTGTTGGCCGATTACGCCGATGAGCAACACGCCAGTTGGCCGTCGATCAACACCATGTCGCTCGAGATGGGGTGCTCCCAGCGCAGCGTTCAGCGTGCTATCGACCTGCTCGAGAGCCATGGCTTGGTGCGTGTCGAAAAGCGCCAGGCCAGGAACGGTCGCCAGATGAGCAACCTCTATTTTCTGGCCGTCGAAGGCTCATTCGTAGGGTGTCAATCTGACACCCCCACTATATGCGGCCAATCCGGGGAGGGTGACAACCTGACACCCTACGAGGGTGACAAATTGACAGGGGAGGGTGACACCGGTGTCAGGGGGAGGGTGACACCCGTGTCACCCCTTGACTCTACCAATAGGACTCTAACCCTAAACCCCTCTCATTCTGGCGCGAGCGAATCCGAGCCTAACGTGTTCGAACGTGCCGCCGGCCAAGCCGACGACGGCGAGCCCGCCGCCGCCCCCCAGGGCGAACCTCGCAAAGCCGCGATGACCCTCGACTGGGAACCCGAGCCCGAGACCTACCAGCTGGCGTGCTTCCAGCGCGGCCTCGCCGCCGATGCCAACGTGTACGACGCCCTGGTCGATTTTCGCGAGCACTTCGCCGCCCAGCCAAACCGTACGAACACCCCCGCAGACTGGACCCGCCGCTTTGCGCGCTGGGTCGCCGAGAACGCTCAGCGCCAGCAAACCCAACATGCCCAACGCAACGCCACCGGAGGCACCGCCCATGCAAACCGCCGCGACCGTACTCCCAAACGCCGTCTCACAGCTCAGGAAGCCCGGGCAGCCGCCGAAGGGCGAGCACCCGAGCCCAGCCACGGCCAAACGATCGAAGGCGAATTTCGCACCGGCGGTTACGTCCGCTGACGTGGACGAGCTGTTCAACGTGATGGGCGAGCTGTTCGGCAACCGGTTCACCAGTGACTGGGGCAGCTATGACGAGACCGGCGCGTGGTGGGCCGAGCTGAAACCGCTGGCGCCCGCACAACTGGCCATCGGCCTGCGCCGGGTGCGCCAACGCGTCCAGGACGCCGCCCGCCAAAACGACACCGCCTGGCCGCCGATGCCCGCTGAGTTCGCCGCCCTTTGCCAGCCCAAGCCCGAGGATATGGGCCTACCGACCGAAGCCGAAGCGTGGCGAGAGGTCACCGGTAACGCCCACCAGCCCGGCCAGCACCGCTGGAGCCATGAAGCGGTGCGCATGGCCGGCGCCGCCGTGGGCTGGTGGGATCTGACCCACGGCGGGGGCGATACCCGCGCCAGCCGTCTGGAAAGCCGTTTCCGGAAAGAATACGCCGCGCTGGTCAACCGGGTGATGGGGGGCGAGCAACTACAACCGCGCCACCTGATCGGCCACGACAGCCAGTTAAGTCGGGGCGAACGCGCCGAGCGCGCCAGCCGGGAAGCCGCCCAGCAGCAGGCACACGCCGCGGGCATGCCGGACCGGATGAATTCAGAACAGGGGCGGCGTGCGTTGCGTGCCGCCCTGGGAGGACGTAAATCATGAACACCGCATTCCAACCGACCGGCAATGAGGTCAAACAGGCCGCGTTCAGCGAGCACCGCCGTAGCGGGCAGCTGAGTTTCTCGCGCCGTCGTGTCGTCAACGCGCTGGCCGCTGGCGCAAAGACCCGCAACCAGCTGGCCAATGATACCGGCTTGCCGTTGGCGAGCGTGTGCGGCCGTTGCCGTGAGCTGCTCGACCTGGGCTACATCGACGTGGCGGGCATGAGCGCGGATAGCCCGGCCCGGCAAATGCTGAGTCTGACGGAAGAAGGTCGCGCGAAGCTCGATCGGGCGACCGGGGGTGCCGCATGAAGCATCAAGCGCACCTGCCCGCAAAATGCCCGTCGTGCCAGTACCGCAAGGCCGCGACCGAGTTTCGCGAGCCGGGTACCGGGCAGGCGCTGCCGGCGTGTAAATCGTGTTTGCGTAAATCACAGCGCGGGAGGGCTCGGGCATGAACTATCAAACCAGTCTCGGTGCGAAGATGGCCGCCCGGGCTGATGCCGATGGCTTGGGAGGCGATCACGCGTTACGGAACAGAGCCGACGAGTTCGAAAGCGCGGCATCAGGATTCTACGCAGAAGAGCAAACCGTCAGCGCAAAATGTTTTATCGGCGCATGGGCCAGAGCCAACAACGCTTGGAGCGAATACACCGGGGAGCCTTTGCTATGACCGATAAACCGAAAGGCGGCCCGTACGCCAAGCGCGCCGCCATGCTGTGCCAAAACGCTCGGTTCGGTCTTTACCTTGACCAGCGCCGCCGGCGTGTCGGTAATCTCAATGAAGAGCACCTGCCGGACGGCACCCACACGCCCGAAGACTGCGCGGACTGGGTACGCCAGGCGTGTGGCGTCGAGAGCCGCGCCGAGATCGACCACAACGCCGACGCGCGGGCGATGCTCGATAAGATCACGGCGGACTACAGCAACTGGGAGCGCGGGCAGCGCCAGCGGAATGCAGGAGGTGCACTTTGATCGAAGTGAACATGCCATGGCCGCCCAGCACGAACCGCATCTGGCGCAACGTGGGCAAAAACACCGTGCTGAGCAAGGAGGCCCGTTTATATCGGAATCGCGCCTTGGGTGAGTTGCTGGCCCAGGGCGCGGCACATAAAAAGATAGCGGCTCGCGTAGCGGTCGACGTCACCCTGCACCCCGACAATGCGCGCAGCTTCGATATAGACAATAAGCTCAAGTCGTTGCTGGATGCGCTCACGTATGCCCGGGTATGGCTTGATGATGGCCAGGTCGATGAAATATCGATACGCCGCTCTTCTGAGTACAGGAAGGGCGGTCAAGCGGTTGTAGCGATCAGGGCGATTGAAGGGCTTGAGACTGAAATGGGGAGCGCGTAATGGGCATGGCACTACAACACACAGGGGGCGCAATGCGCGATTATCGATACATGGGCATCCAGCGGTTAAAAGAGCTGGCGCGCGGCACCCACCCCGACCACGACCCGGAGGCCGCCCGGGCGTTTGTCGACCGCGTCTTGGACATGGAAGCCGAGCGCCTGACGTGGCTCGAGCATGAGAACGAGGGGTTCCAGCCGTTCAGCCCCGTGGCCACGTTGGGCCAGCAGCCGGGGGGCGGTACGTCCGCCGCCGAGCCGTTGGCGATCGCGTACGAGCGGGGGCAGCGGGTGAGTGCCGGGCATGCCTTCGCTAAGGAATGGCTGGCGGGCGCTCGGTTGAAGCCCAGGGCGCGGTTGGCGGTGTTGATTCGCGCGGCGAAGCTTCACCCGATGCCGACCCAGCAGGGCGCGCCCTGGGCGAAGGGCTACGATTTCATCGCCAAGCACCTGCCCATTTACTCGCGCATGTTGCAGATGGGGTCGCTGTCGGTGATGGGGGATATAGTGCCGACGGTGGTGGAGACCGATAAGAGCGGGGTCAAGCACCTGGTGCCGAACAAGAAGCGTGCGCATGCGATTTTCAAAAACGGAATGGCGATAAAAGAGGCGGATCGCTATGCACGCGTCGAGCTTTTACTTCTGGCGCAGGTGTAGGCTTATTTATTGACGCACTATAATCGATTTGGCACTATTAAATTCTGGCTACTGAGCAAGTAGCTTAGCAATAGCACCACATGCTGAACGTTTGCTGCCGAATAGGCAGTTCAGAAAATTACAGCACCGATATAGGTGTTAGCTGCCGAGCAGGCAGAAAAGCCCCGCTAAAAGCGGGGCTTTTTTATTGCTCGCGAGCGGGTTTGAAGATCGTGGCGTTCTCTTTCGCCTCGCGCCACGCCTTTGTTCCCTTTTCCTTAGGCAGCCCTTGCCGCGCTATCCACTCGCCGTACTCCTCGGCCAGCTTAGCCACTTGGGCGCGTTCGCTGGCGCTGATATACCGGCCCCGTTCAAGCATGGTTTTAAGGCGAAGGCAGAACGCTTTCGTTTCCGCAGGTGGCTCGCGCAGGATGATGGTTTCGCGCGGGGCTGATACCCGCTCGACGTGAGGCGTGGCCATACGCTCGGCGAGTTCGGCGCTGGCTTTTTGAATCAGGTCGATCAGTTGCGCGTCGCCGAGCTCCGCTATGTTGACGTTCATACCACTCCCGCTTCCAGCGTTTGTACGCCTAGGCGGTGAAGCAACAAATGCCACATTGCAAAGCTCATACTCTGGCGATTCTTGGCGCTTTCCTGAGCAGTGTACTTGCGGAAATTGGGAGGCGTGACGCCCACCAACTCGGCGGCGGCCGCGCCGCTGATACCAATGGTGGCATAGAAGCCGACAATATGGCGGATCTCCCAGGCAGTGGGGGCTCGCCATTCATCTGGGTCAGTGTTCAGCACTTCATGGGGCAGTAGGTTCGCGATCCATGCGTATTTGGGCAGCTCATGTTCGGCCCGCAGCCGGGCGAATTCGCCCAGGGTAACGACCTGCGAGTATTTGCCGCTTTCGTCCTTTAGCCAGTACTCGAAGCGGTCGTCCACCAGCCCCGGGGTCATGTCGGGCAGGATGCCGGCGGCGGTAAAACCGCTTATCACTTCGCCTTGGCCATCGGTCAGATAAATCTGGTGGCGGCGTTCGTGATCGTTTCTAAGCGCACGGTAAAGATCGCTGATCGCGTCGTCGGCCGCGTCGATAACCTCGGTTTTGGTTTTCGCAGGTGTGACTATTTCGCAAGAATATTTTGCGTTATAGCGGATTTCGAAGCGTTGGCCAATTTGGCCCAGGCTTTCGCCCGGGATAATAGTAAAGGGGCCGACTGTGACATCTTGCTTTAACATGATCAGATCTCCCCGTTGGCGATTAGGCCAAAGCCCGGGTTAAATGGCGCGGCAGTTTCGGCGGGCGCCGCTTTGCTGGCTTCAAGGGCGGCCACCCGCATGGCACGCTTCATTTCAGGGGTGACGGCTATGGTACGACCTTTGCGGAAGGCTTCTTCAAAGCCGTACTGACGCGGGTTGACGCTTTTGGGGGAGTAGCGCAGGAATCCGTAAACGAACATTTGCGCTTCTGCATCTGTATAGCCAAGGGCAATAGCTTGTTCTTCTGCCACTACTTGGCGCCCTTGCCATTCGCAGTCAGCCCAGTGCTTGGCATTGCCTTCGGCTTCGCGCTGATCAAAAATGGCATTGAGAGTATTCATTTCGTTGGACATGGTCGTCTCCTTGGAGGAACAAAGCTGGCGGTGTGCCGCTTTGATGTCTTTAATATAGCTCGTTTCGAGCTATAAAGCAAGATGTCTTGATATAACTTCTCCTCAATCGCATGAGCCTTAGTGTTTAAAGGTTGTGCAAATCCCACGACACGGTTACTATTCTTCTAGGCTGGCGCTAAATGACGCTAGCCGCCACACACTACCAAGCCCTGCCGGTTACCCGGCGGGGTTTTTGCGTTTCTAGCGGGCGAGAAAGACGGTAAGTCGCCGGGCTCATAACCCGGAGAGAAGTGGTTCGACTCCACTGCCCGCTACCATTTCCCTTTGCGTGGCCTTGCGGCTGCGTTTGCCCCGGTGCTGGGGCCCTTTACACTTCGGTTGCCCCTATGCCTGTTATCACTCCCGCTCAAGCCGGTGGCGTCAACGTGTGCGCGTTTCTCGACATGCTCGCGTTTGCCGAGCTGCATACGCCCATGCTGAAAGACCCGCGTACGGACAACGGGTACCGCGTCATCGTCGGTTCGCTGCCCAGCAAGTTGAACCTGATGGCCAGCTACGACGATCACCCGCGCCAGCTGATAAACATTCGTAAGGGGCTGAGCAGTACGGCGGCAGGGCGGTACCAAATCCTGTCGCGCTTCTGGGATCACTACCAGCCGGCGCTGGGTCTACCCGACTTCGGGCCGCTGAGCCAGGACAGGTACGCGATCCAGCAACTGCGCGAGCAGCGAGCGCTACCGCTGATCCAGGCGGGGCGTATCACTGACGCGATCGCGCGGTGCTCGAACATCTGGGCGTCACTTCCCGGCGCCGGTTACGGGCAGCATGAACACTCGCTCCAGCGTTTGCTGCTCGAGTTCAAGCGCGCCCAGGGCAAGCTCTGCGACGTGGACCAGACCTGGTACGAACGGGCGCTGCTGAAGCGCCGCGCCGCTTAATCATTCTCCTGGCCGCCGAGGTGGCCACACATGCACAAAGCCGACGAGCCGGACGCGATGCCGAACAAAGACCCCAACAACTGGCACGCGCTGATGGATTTCATCATGAGCGTCTGGCCTCAGATATACGCCGCCGGGCTGGCGATGTTGATTGCCCTGGTGCGCGCCATCCACGCAGGAGGGCGACCCATGAAGAGCTTTCTCGAAGCTGTGCTGTGCGGCTTTCTCACGCTGTCATTGATGCCGCTAATCGAGTATTTCGGCTTCTCCCAGAACATGGCTGTTGCTGCTGGTGCCGCGATCGCCTTTCTCGGTGTTGAGTGGGTGCGCGAACGCCTGGACGCGCTGTACGAGAAAATCATTGGACGGTGGCTCAAGTGATTACTCGCTGGCTGAGTAGCGCTACAACCTGGTTGCTGGCGGGGCTGATCGCGCTGCTGGTGTTTCAGTTTCAGTACGCCCAGCGATTGGGCGCTGAACTGCAATTAGCTGAGGCCCGGGAGGAGCATGAGCGCAGCCGCGCCGACATCCTTGTGGAGAGTCAGCGCGAGCAGCGCCAGCAGAACCAAACCCTAAGCCGATCGCTGGCCGAGCGGGACCGCCTGTTGGGCGAGATCGCCGCAGACATGAGCGCCAGCCGTACAGCGTTGGAACAACTGGGAGAGAACGATGCAGAAGCCCGCGCGTGGATGGATAGCCTTGTTCCTGTTGGCATTGCTGACTGGGTGCGCCAGCTCCAGACCGGAGCCACTTCCAGCGCTGAATCAGTGCCCGGTCGTTCCGGAGCACCTCACCAATGAAGTGCCTGCGCCTAAGCAAATTCTACAGAGCAACAGGGGGCTACTTGAGCTTATAGCTCAGTACGAATCGCTGCGCCGTCGGGTTAATGCCGACAGAGCGGCGGTAGTAGATATACTGGCGGACGGTATTACAAAAGAATAATCGGTTTGACTAGCTGAAAATCTCAGGCGATAAAATGCTTAAATTTTCAGGATGCAAACTATGAATATTATCGAAATTCGGAAGCTTTCACACAGAGCCTTCCATAAAGGTTACATAGTAGTATTCGACGTAAAAGTAGGCTGGAAGGTTGAAGCTGACAGAGACTTCGTTAGAAGCGATCAGGCCCTAAGCTTCTGTACAGAGGCTTTATTCGAACACTACGCGGCTTTGCCGGATGAGGATGACCCAAAGCAAAGGCCCATACGAGATATAGAAACAGAAGATGAAGTGCTTCTAGGATTTCAGGAAACGAGTAGCGACTTCATGTTTTTTGCTTTGGGTGAGCGGTTTGATCAGGCAAGTCTTGAAGAGGTGCTAGAAGCTTGTAAAGAGCGCTGCTTCTTCATGCCGCAATACATTATCCAGCATGGAAAAGTCGTCTTCTACGAAGACGCGGCATGATCTCCGAAGTTGCTAATGGCTGAATAGTATCTGCTTCATCACAGCCGTTTATAAGGCAGGTTGGTTGGCTGTAAGCGATGTATCGATACTGCATTGAACATCTAAAAGTACATCCAGCCACCGCTCTGCTGAAGCGTTGCTGCGTACCGTGAAATAGCGCTCAGCGTTACGAAGGGTGGGCTGATAAATCAGCTCCTCACTTTCAGTCATGGGCCCAGAATTCACTGCTAGTTTGCCAGTATTAGCACCTGCCCGGATGCGATCCTTCAAGGCTTGAAATCTTTCTTTGTGTTCTGAAGTAGCTTTGAAGCCGTAATCCGAGGCTATTTCTATTAAGTCTTTTAGCTCATCGCTAATACTTTGTAGTTCATATTGAACTGCGTCTGGGTTGTCCATTTGATAGGTCCGGCAGTAAGTAAGGTCTGAACATTCTAAGCGCTGCTTTGGCGAATGTGAAAACGAGTCAAGCGCGCCCTTAAATGTGACTGAAAAAAACGCGGGTCCTTTCCCGTGACAATGCGCAAACCACGGGGAAAAGCAGCCCCGGATTTCGTGAAATTTTCGGGTTTTCAGGGTGTACCGCCGCAGGTGGTATAGATCCCGCGTGGTTGCTGGGCGCGTAACCTGAGCGAGCTGTACATCGCGGCCGCCGTTTTCAATCAATTCATGTACAGCTGAGCGGGGGTACATCGCGCCGCAAGAGGTGGGCATCCATGGGAGACGTGGTAGACAGCAAAGATGCCTATAACTGGTCGGTGTCCCGCATCGCCCAGGCGTTTGAAATGGACCGGCGAACGGTCACAAAACGACTGCAGGAAAGTGGCGTTATCCCGGCGGGATCGAAGCGGGGTAATGCCGTTTACGCGTTGGCCGATGTTGGCCCGGCGCTCTACCAGGAAGTAAAGCCAGCGCTCGCCGGCGGCGGTAATTTCGACGATTACCCCGACGCCCGTAAGGCGTGGTTTCAGTCAGAGAACGAGCGGCTGAAATTCGAGAAAGAGATCAAGACGCTTATCCCGGCTCATGAGTTTGCCCGGGAAATGAGCAGCCTGGCCAAAACGGTGGCGGCGGCGCTGGACTCGCTGCCCGATGCGCTCGAGCGCGACGCTGGCCTGGCGCCGGACGCGATCGAGCGGGTGCAAGAGGTCATCGACGCGCTGCGCGAGCAGATGTATCAGGCCGTGGTAGCAGACCAGGAGGACGGTGCCGATGACTAACACCGCCAACGCCGCCGCGATTCGTCACGATGTGGCCACGCTGCTACGGCCGCCGCGCCGGGTGCGGGTTAGCGAATCGGTCGCCGAGTCGATGTACGTGGTTCACGGTAACGGCACCAAAACGCTGTGGAAGCCGGATAAAACGCCCTACATGGTCGAGCCCATGGACTGCCTGGCCTCGCGCAAGTACGACGCCGTGATCTTTATCGGCCCAGCGCGAACGGGTAAGACCATCGGCCTGATAGACGGGTTTATCTGCTACAAAATTATCAACGATCCAGCCGATGGGCTGGTGGTGCAGATCACAGAAGCCAAGGCGGCCGAGTACAGCAAGAAACGCTTAAAGCGTTCCTTCAATGCCTCGCCGGATATTGCCAAGCGGCTGAGCCCGCGCGGGCATGACAACAACGTTCACGACATCATGTTTAAAGCCGGCAATATGCTGGCGATCAAACATCCATCAAAGAACGTGTTCGCTTCGTCGGATTACCAGTTTGTGCTGCTGACCGACTACGACCGGATGACCGAGAACGTGGGTGGCGAGGGCTCGGGCTGGGTACTGGCCAGCAAGCGAACGCAAACGTTTGGCTCCACCGGGATGACCGCCGTGGAAACCTCACCGGGCCGGCCAGTGCTGGACGCCGATTGGCAGCAGCCGGAGAGCGAGCCCCACAAGGCGCCGCCCACCACCGGCGGTCTGGATCTTTACAACCAGGGCGACCGGCGGCGGCTCTACTGGCAGTGCCCGCAGCGCAAGTGCCGCCAGTGGTTTCAGCCGATACAGGAAAACTTCAATCTTGAGAGCGGGCACGTCTTTTGTCCGCACTGCAGCGCCGAAGTAGACCCCCGGCTAAAGCGTCAGTTGAACATTGACGGCGAGTGGATACCCGAGGGCTGCGAGCTGACGCTGGACGGTGAGCTGATCGGCACGCCCCGGGAAACCCGCATCGCGTCGTTTTGGATGGAAGGGCCGGCAGCATCGGACCAAACCTGGGCGTCGCTGGTGAGCAAGCTGGCCGCCGCCGAGGAGACGTTTCAAAGCACGGGCAACCAGAAAGACCTGCAGTCGGTCACGAACGTGGATTGGGGGCGGCCCTATATCAACCGCACCCCGGGCACGAAGCGCTCGAGCCAGCGGCTCAAGGATCGCGGCGAAGGCTACCAGGCGCGCACCGTGCCCCACGGCGTGCGCTTTCTCACGGCGGCGGTGGATGTTCAGGGCGGGAAGGACCGCCGCTTTGTCGTGCAGATTCACGGCTGGGGGCCGAACCGCGAAACCTGGCTCGTCGATCGCTTCAACATCAAACATGATCGCGGTCCGAACAACGACCAGCCCGAGCGGCACATCAACCCGATGACACAGCCCGAGGATTGGGATTTGCTCACCCGGGACGTGCTGAAACGTACCTACAAGCTCGCCGACGGCACCGGCCGACGCATGCCGATACTGGCCATGGCCGTCGATACCGGCGGCGAAGGCAAGGGCACCGAAAGCGTGACCTCGCAGGCCTACGAATACCACCGCCGCTTGCTGCGCGAAGGCGACGGTCTGCACGGGCGCGTCTACCTGCTCAAGGGCGGTAGCGGCAAGAGCAATAGCCGGATTCGCAAGACCGAGCCGGACAACACCAAACGCAAGAGCCGCAAGAGCGGCGCGCGCGGCGATGTACCGCTTTACCTGCTGGGTACCGACCTGCTCAAGGACACCGTGGCGGCGATGATCGACCGCGAACAGCCCGGCGCCGGTTACATGCATACCCCGGAATGGTTGCAGCTGTGGTGGTTCGACGAGCTGACCTACGAGGTGCGCGACCCGGCCACCGGCAAATGGTCAAAACCCGGCGGCAAGCCGAACGAGGCGTTCGACCTGTTCGTTTATAACCTCGTCGTGTTCATCCTGCTGGGCGGCGAAAAGATCAACTGGCAGCACCCGCCGACATGGGCCGACCAGTGGGACGCCAATTTATTGGTCTTCACCCCGGACGACCCGAACGCCGCCATCCCCGAGCCACCCAAGGACAAGCCCGCGCCCCAGGCGCGCCGGCGGCGTCGCGTCGTCAAGCCGAAACTCTAGGAGCACCACCCATGGCCTATACCACCGAACAGCTTGCCGAGGTTCGGCAGGCCATCGTTGCGCTGAGCACCGGCCAGCGCGTCGTATCCATTACCCAAAACGGCCGAAAGGTGGAGTTTGCCCAGGCGAATCTGGGTGATCTTAAAGCGTTCGAGCGCGAGATGGCCCGCAGCCTGCTGGCCGGACAGCGCCGCCGTAGTCGCACACGCTCGGTTGTCACCGGCAAGGGGCTTTGATGGTCACGAACAAGCCCCGCATTCGCATGACGGTACGCGATGGCCAGCAAGTGCCGGTGAGAGCGTATTACGAGGGCGGTAGCCATAAACGCCGAATGGCAGGCAAGGGCACCGCGATTACCGGCCCCAATGGCCCCATCGAAAACTCGCTGGCCACGCTGCAGGCGCGTAGTCATCACGCGATACGCAACAACGCCTACGCCGCCAGTGCGAAAGAGAAATACGTTGCCAACCTGGTGGGCACCGGCATCAAGCCCCAGTGGGGCGACCCCAAAATACAGTCGCTTTGGGACCAGTGGGTAAGCGAGAGCGACGCCGACGGCATCGACAATTTCTACGGCCAGCAAGCACTGGCCGCTGGCGCCCAATTCGAGGCGGGCGAGGTGCTGGGGCGTTTTCGGTACCGGCGCACCAGTGACGGCCTGAGCGTGCCCCTGCAGCTGCAGGTGATCGAGGCCGAACACCTGGACCCGACTTTTTCCCAAACGATCGGCAATCGCCTGATCAAGATGGGCATCGAGTTCGACCCCATTGGCCAGCGCAGCGCCTTTCACCTGTGGCGGTACCACCCCCACGAAAACCTGACCACTACGCTCAACACGCGGGTGCCGGTACCGGCGGATAACGTCATTCACATGTACCGGCGCACACGCCCTGGGCAGCTGCGCGGGGTGCCGGAGTTAACCGCCGTCATCGTGCGGCTGTACGAAATCGACGAGATGCAGGACGCCACGCTGGCGCGCCAAAAACTGGCGCAGCTGTTTGGCGCATTCGTGAAGCGCAAGACCAGCCAGGACCCGGAGGACGACGGCCCCAACTTCGGCGCGCTGGTGCGCACGCCCGGCGAAATGGACCAGCTCGAGGAGTTCACGCCGGGCGGTATTCACTACCTCGAAGATGACGAGGAAGTGACGTTTTCGGCGCCGCCGGATATTCAAGGGCAGTACACCGAGTGGCTGCGCACCGAGCTTTTGGCGGTGGGCGCCGGGGCCGGGCTGACGTATGAGCAAATGACCGGCGACCTGAAAGGCGTCAACTACTCAAGCATCCGCGCCGGGCTGTTGGAGTTCCGCCGGCGCGCGGAAATGCTCCAGGCGCATTTGATCGTCCACCAGTGGTGCCGGCGCATCGCCGCCAAGTGGCTTGATGTGGCCGTGACCAGCGGCGCGCTGCGCATTGCCGGTTACTGGCAACAGCGTAAGCAGCTGCTGGCCATCGACTGGATCGCGCCGAAGTGGAGCTGGGTCGACCCGCTCAAGGAAGTATCCGCCGACCTGCTGGAAGTGCGGGCCGGTTTCGCCCCGCGCAGCGAGAAGGCCGGCGAGCGCGGCTGGTCCATCGACCTGCTCGATGCCGAGATCGCGGCCGGCAACCGAAGCGCCGACGACCACGCGCTGGTGCTCGATTCCGACCCCCGCGCTACCGCGAAAAACGGCGGGCTCCAGAAAGCGCTGGAAGGTCTTGCCACCACCGAAGATGAAGAGGACGACTAAATGCCCTGGTTTACAGCACAAGCTCTCGCGGATAACCCGCGCGTGGCGCATATCGCCATTGACCAGCCGATCGGCTCGGATTGGGCGCCGGATTGGATCAGCGATTTTACCGGCGAGAAACCGGCGCGCGAGTTGATCGCCGCCATTGACGCGCTGGGCGAGCTGGACGAGATCCACATCGAGCTGAATTGCCCCGGCGGCGACGTGGCCAGCGGCGTGCGCATCTACAACTACCTGAAAGGCCACAGCGCCCAGGTCCATACGAAAGTCACCGGCATGGCCGCCAGTATTGCGGTGACGATCATGCTGGCCGGCGATACCCGCACCATGGGCATCGGTACCACCGTGATGACCCACCGGGCCAGCTCACTGATGCTGGGGTTCTTCAACGCCAAGGAAATGCAGGACACCGCCGCCAACCTGACCAAGTTCGATGATGCGATCGTCAGCCTGTTCGTTGCACAGACCGGTAAGACGACCGAGGAGGTCAACGCACTGCTGGATCAAGGCGACGTGGTCATGGGCGCCGATGAAGCGATCGAGTGGGGGCTGGCCACCGCAAAAGACGCCCAGCTCCAGGCGGTGGCCTGCGCCGATATGTCCCGCTTCAAGAAAGAGCTGGCGCAGTACGGCGAGCTGGTCAACCTGCGCGCCCAGGTGGGCGGCGGTAACACCACCATGAGCGCCGCCGACGCGCTGGCGCTGGCGTTCGACCTGACCCCCGAACAGGCCGAAACCCAGGCGGCCGATCTGGGCGATCAGATCATCGCGCTACGCCAACAGGGCGGCGGTAGCGGCGAGGGCCAACCGCTGGCGCTGATTGCCCAGGCGCTGAGCCTTGAGCCGTCCGCTATTCAGCAAACCCCGCAAGCCGCCGTCGATGCCATCCAGGCGCTGCAGGCTGCCCAGCCCGATCAGGTGCTGGCCACCGAGCGCACCCGGGTGAACAGCATCATCAAGGCGTGCCAGACCGCCGGCCAGCCGCAGCTGATGGACAAGCTCATCGGCAACGGCATGGATGAACAACAGGCCAGCGAGTACGTGTACGACGTAGCGGCCGCCGGCGGTGACAGCCAGGGCATCCAGAACAGTCATTCCCCCGAAGGCGGGCAAAAGCAGGCGGCGCAGCCCAACTACGCCAACGCCTACGCCCGCTACAACCGCAAGCCCGGCGCTTAACGGGCGCTTCACTTCACTGACCAGGAGCATGACCCATGCCCAAGATTCAACACGAAGGCCCGCGCACGGGCGAGCACGTACTTTCCGAGGCCAGCGGCGCGCGCTCGCGTGAGCAGGGCGTACTGGCCGAAGGCAAACACCCCGCCGGCACCGTGCTGGCGTTCAATGGCACCGGTGGCTACGTGGCAGTGAAGCCGGGCGCCGACGATGGCACCGAGTCAGCCCGGGCCGTGTTGTACCAGGGCGCTGATGCCACTGAGGCACCGGTACCGATCACCGTGCATGTGCGCGCTTGTGAGGTTCACGGCGCTGCGCTGACGTGGCCCAAAGGCGCCGACGATGCCGTAATTGCCGCTGGTACCAACGACCTAGTCACGCGCGGCGTCATCGTTCGCGACTAATCACCATCCAGAGCGTGTGCCGCGTTGGGCGGCGCGTAACTCGATAGATAACGAGAGAGGCACCCTATGTGGGACGAGATTTTTGGTAGCGATGCGTTTGCCCTGCGATCCTTGACCGCAGCCATCAACGACGTTGAATACACCCCGCGCCGCTTGGGCGAGCTGGGGATTTTCGACGCCGCCGGTATCACCACCACCCAGGTGGTGATCGAGAAAGATGGCGACAAGCTGGCGCTGGTCGAGAACAAGCCGCGCGGCGCGCCGGCCACCGTGGTGGGACGCGATAAGCGCAGCGTTATCCCGTTCATGACGGCTCACCTACCGACCCGGGCCACCATTCTGGCCGACGAGGTGCAGGGCGTGCGCGCGTTTGGCACCGAGAGCACCGCCGAGCAACTGCAAGCGGTCATTAACAAACGGCTGGCCAAGATGGCCCGCCGTATCGACGTAACCCACGAGTATCACCGCATTGGCGCGGTAAAAGGGCTGGTGCTCGATACCGACGGTAAAAGCGTGCTGTATGACCTGTTTCAAGCCTTCGGTATGAAACAAACGACGGTGCCCATGGCGCTGGATACCGCCGGCACTGATTTGCAGCTCAAGTGCCTGGACATCCTCGAAGCCATGGAGAAAGGGCTGGGCGATCTGTTTTTCGACGGTGCCCGCGTGCTGTGTGGCAAGAATTTCTGGCGCAAGTTCGTTTCGCACAAGGCAGTCAAAACCGCCTACGAGCGCTGGGAAGACGGCGCCCGGTTGCGCGATGACCTGCGCGTCGCGTTTCCGTTTGGCGGTCTGCTGTGGGAGCGCTACCGGGGCACGGTGGGCGATGCCGCGTTCATCGGCGACGACGAAGCCTACGCCATGCCCACGGGCAGTGACGAGCTGTTTATCAGCCGCTTCGCCCCGGCCGACTACATGGAAACCGTCAATACGCTGGGCCTGCCGTTTTACAGCTCGTCCGAGCGGCTGCCGCACGGCAAGGGCGTGGAGCTGGAGGCGCAATCCAACCCCGCGCACCTCAATACCCGCCCGCAATCCTGCATCAAACTGGTGGCCGGCAGTGGCGCCGGTTAACGGGTGACGTATGGCCTTTTTCGACCAGTACGCGCGCCGTCTGAACAAGGCGGCGATTGACCACCTCAGTGATGGCCTTTGTACCTACCACCCCGAACGGGGCGCCGATGTTCTCCAGGTGCCTTATCAGCTCAACCTGTCATACGAAACGGTCGATTCTCAGGGCTTCGATGTGCGCGTGCCGGCGCTGACGCTGCCCAAGGATCGCGTGGGCGATATTGACCGGGGCGATGACTTCACCGTGGGTGAACGGCGGTGGAAATACAACGGCTTTATCGAGGACGACGGCGCGTTCGTGACCATTGAGGTGACGTGATGATCAATAGCCACCGGCACAACATCAACGAGCTGCAGGCGCTCAAGCAGCGCTTTGACCCCAGGAAGGTCGAGCGAGCGTTTACCCAAGCGCTCGATCGCACGACCCGCAAAGCGGCCACCCACATATCGAGAGACATTCGCGGTACCTATACCGTGAGCGCTGCCGATGTGAAACAGCGGCTCAAGATTCAGCGTGCCCGGCGCGATGCGTCGCGGTCGCTGCTGTACACCGGCCGCCGCCTTCCGCTGGATAATTTCAAGCCCAAAGAAAAAATGGTGCGCACTACGGCCACCAGCCGCCGGGGCAATCAGTTCAAGACCCGGCGGCGCGGGGCCACGGTGCGCGTGCGCAAGGATCGTGGGCGGCAGCTGGTGCCAGGCGGTTGGTTGGCCAAGGGGCGCATCCTGCGCCGGGCGGATTCCGCCGACAACAAAAGCCAACCGCGTATGCAGTTTGGCCCCTCGATCCCCGGCATGGTGGCCCACGAATCCACGATTCAGAGCGCCCAGGACCTGGTGCGCGAGGATCTGCCCCGACAGTTCAGCGACCGCATGGACTACCTGCTGGGCCGCAACGAGTAGGAGTACCCGATGCAGGACTACGACATAACGCCGCTGATTATCGAACGCCTCAAGGCGCAGTGCCCGGGGTTCGCGTACGTCGACGAGGCATGGTTTTCCAAGCCGGTCGACGACTACGACAAGGACACCCCGGCTGCGCTGGTGTACATCGGCGAAGACGCCGGCGCCGCCCCCAGCGAGTTAAACGGCCGGCAGGCCGTCACGACGACCTACGGCGTTTTTATCGTTTGTGAGCGGGGCGATACGTTCCGCGCGCAGCGTCACGAAGTGCGCGAGGCGCTGTTCGGCTGGCAGCCCCCGGGCACGAACGGCGTCATGGCGTATCACGGCGGCGAGATGGCCGAGATCCGCGGCCGATACGTTTGGTGGCGGGAATTCTGGAAGGTCGTAACGCCCACCGCGCTGCAAGCGGCCCGCCCCCGCACCATGACCGTTTAACTCACCCATCAAACTCAACGACAGGAGGGGCACCCATGCCCAACCCGGAGCAACAGGGCGGCCGCTGGCGCCGCGAAAAGGGCAAGCTCGAGCAGGTGAGCGCGCCCGCGAAAGAGCAAGCACTGGGCGCGCACGCTGAGCACCCCAGCAAGGCGAAAGCACCCAAGGCCGCACCGGCGAAAGCCAACACCGGCGCGAAATCCACTGCAAAAGTGAAGGGTTCAGGCGATGACAGTTCCACTTCTTGAACGAAAAAAAGCGCTACTCGCCGGGATCGAAACGGACTATGGCAAAGCCGTGGCGCCGGAAGACTGTTCCCTAATGCTGGTCACCGAGCTGTCTGCAAGCCCGTATGAGGGTAATACCGTCGAGCGTACGCGCTTGCGCGAACACCTTGGCGGCTACGCGCAGATCAATACCGGCCCCACGGTTCAGCTCCAGGTCACAGTGCCCTGGAGCGGCAGCGGCAAGGTGCCGGGCGAGGGCACCGAGCTGACCGCCCCGATGATCGGTAAGCTACTACGCGGCTGCAAAATGCGCGAAACCCTCGACGTGGACGCCGGCGAGATCCAGTACGACCGGATCAGTGGCGAGGGCGATTCGCTGACGCTCTACTACCGCCACGACGGCCAGCAGCAGCGCATTCGCGGCTCACGCGGCACCGTCACGGGTACCGGCAACACCGGCGCGATGCCCACGGTGTCGTTCACGTTTACCGGACTCTATGAGCGGCCGGAGGTCGTCGAAGCGCTGGATCTGGTCATCGAGGATTGGGCCGACGAGCTGCCGGTGAATTTCCAGAACACCACGAAATTCAACATCCATGGTTACGAGGCCATTGGCCAGAATTTCAGTGTGGACCTGGCCAACACCGTCACCCCGCGCAACCTGGTTAACTATGAGGGCATCCACGTAACGGATAGCACCCCTACTGGCCAAGTGTCGTTTCAGGCGCCGCGCCTTGACGAGTTCGACGTGTTCGAGCGAATCGAGTCGCACAAAGTGGTGGCCACCGCACCGATTGGATGGGAACACGGTACCCAGCCCGGCAACATCGTCGGCATTCGCGGCCGCAAGGCGCAGCTAACCGGCGTCAGCAACCAGGACAGCGACGGCATTACCCATTACCAGTGCGACGTACGCTACCTGCCAGAGCTGGGCGACGACGAGCAGACCTGGTACTTCAAATAACCCCGCCCAATAAAGCGTGACAAGTTCACGTAATTAAATAACGACGCCACGCCCGCTTATGCGGGCGTCGTCGTTTCTAGCCTTTCCAAAATACATATCGGAGTTACCAAGATGGCAGGATTTGTAGTCGGTATTGCGTCGGTCGTTACCAAAGTCACCACTCAGCGCCCGGGCCGCGAGGAAGAAGAGTTTTACGCCGAGATCCGCATTCACGACCGCGACGAGCAGGACGCGCTCAACAAGCGGCAAGAAGACGGCGAGATCACCGGTAAAGAGATCATGCGCGCCGACTTGCTGGCTATTACCGGCCTGCAGGATGGCGACGGTAAAGCCGTCGATGCGCCGCCGGAAATGATCGACAAAATGTTTAACGACCCCTACGCGGGTAACGGCATCATGCGCGCCTGGCACCGGGTCCAGAACGGTCTGCCGGAGGAAACGGCAAAAAACTAAACGCCCTTGGGCGCCTGTGGGCCGGTGCCCAGGGGGGCGGTAAGAACGAGCTGGAGGGCGATCTGGCCGCGTGGGGGGTCAAGACCCCCGAGCGGTACCAGAACGCCCAGCAGCGGGCCGAGGTGGTCGTATGGCCCTGGAATGCCGAGGCGTTCGACGTGTTCCGCGACTGCGCGAGCCAGTGGCGTTATCTGGCCCCGCCCATGGCCAACCCGGTGGCGCTGGGTATCGAACGCTCCCAGCTGGAAAGCACCATGCGGATGCTGGGGGTTACGAACCAGCTTGATACGCTGCGCAAGATCCAGCACATCGAAGCGGGGGCGTTGGAGGTAATGCGGAAATAACAGAAAAAATTAGCCCTTTCATACATTTTGCTATGTAGGGCCTTTAGCACTTTAATTTTTTTTAATGGAGGCTAGTATGAATGCGTACCCAAATATTACCGAGGGCCGCATGACTACGTACGCTGATTTGCAAGCAGTCTATAAACAACATCGTGATGCTCAAACTGCTTACTACTTAAAGCTTGAAGAAATAGTAAAGCGGATCATCAAGGGCTATGCCGAGCACCTCGGTGTCCAAGACAAATTCGCACCCATGAATGACTCTATGGCACCGTATGTAGCCCAAGGAAGGTTAATCGGAAGTACTTTCGAACCAGACAATTCTTTCGAAGCTCGCCCAATGCGTGGCAAAGAAATGCATACGCAGATCTGCGTAGTCATTGAGGAATCTGAACGATCAACTCGAAGAGCTCCAGTTGTTGTTGATCTGCGAATTTGGAAAGAACAGGGTACTTATCACTACATCCTTTCAGCTCCACTCTCACTTGATAAGCCAGGTATTGAAGGTCGCATACTTGGTGAATCTGATTATAAAGAATTGTATGAGGACATTAGTGAAATACTGCTGCGCGTCTTGGATCCAGAGCCCTTCAAATGAAAATGCCCCGCCCAAGCGGGGTTTTTTATGCCCGGTCGAAAAGCCACTGTAAATCCAAACAGGCCCATCGACAGGATTGGGAAGCGGTGCGCGCGGCCCCATAATAGCGGGACCGCTTGACGCCTGCGCCAAGTTGGGCCAACATTCCCTTGCCGCTGCAAAATCAGTGGCTCGGGTGTGGTAGCCCGAAGAGATGCAGGCGCACAGCGCCCCAAGGCGCTTTTTTTGTGTCCGTTATGGCGGGCCGTGCGTGGGACACCTTCGGGTGTGCCGGGTTCCTGTATCTCCGGTCTACCACCCCGCGTACGGCTCGCCTCCATCATGTGGTAGTGACTAGGCGAGCTCCAATTTTGATACGGGAGTTCAAGTCATGACGGCTATCAACGCAGCACAGATTTCCACCCAGCCAGAAGCTTTTATCCACACCGTCCAAGGTGCGCTTAAAACCACCTCCATGAAGGTGGCAGAGGCTTTTGGTAAGCGCCACGCTCACGTTCTTCGAAAGCTAGATGAGCTTGATTGCAGCCCAGAGTTTGCGTCAGCCCATTTTTGGGCTCACGAAGAAACTATCCAGGCAGGTGCCGTAAAGCGTCGTTCTAAAGTGGTTGAGATGGATAAAGACGGCTTTATCTTTTTAGTGATGGGTTTTACCGGTCAAAAGGCTGCACAGATCAAAGAAGCTTATATAAATGCTTTCAACTGGATGGCGGAACAGCTGGGCCGAGCGCCCACCAGCGTCGAAGATCGCAAGCCCCTGAACCGCGCCGTGCGCACCCTCGCGAATCTGCGCAGCGCCCAGGGCGACAGCGCTGACTATGCCGGTATGTGGAAACTCGTCAACGGCTACCTCGGGCTGGCGCATATCGAAGACGCCACCCCGGCGCAGGTCGACCGCGCTATGGTCTTCGTGCAAGAAAGTATCGAGCGTGAAACGCAGAAGATCATCGAGGGCGACTACCTCGCTCGCCAGGCCTTGCCCGAACCGGAACCCGCGCCCGCGATTCATTACCCCATGGCGGCCTGGCCGGAGATCAATCCGCAGCTCAAACAGGATTGGGCCAACGACCTGCCCACGGTGCACGCCAACCGCCATTGGGTTAAGGCGCGGCACCTGCACGGTGAAAGCGCACCGTCGCCCACCATGCGTCTGCTCGGTCAGTTGAAGAAAGCGGGGTTCGACGTAAGCTGCTGCGAAGCCGAAGTGCTGGCAATGCGGCACCATATCGGCGAGGCGGACTCGACCCGGCGGGAAGTGGAGCGGTTGATGGGGCGAACACACAGCTTGCCGGTTACGGCGTAATAAAGGGAGGGCGTGAATATGACGATCAACTATGAAGCAGTGGGCCGTTGCAAACACTTGGGTGATGAGATAGGACGACTCACAAGAGAGAGGGCGCAAGTATTGCGAACCCTGTCGGATAGCCTCTCAATAGACGCCGAAATTCAGGCCAACCAGTATTCGGTACCACTAGTCAAAACCGAGCATCATTATCAGAAACTGCAGAAGATTGATCGCCTGACCAGCGAAATTCAGGAAAAGGTCGAAGAGCATAATGAGTGGGCGCGCGAAGCAAATGCCCATCGGCTTGTGTTCGAGAGGTAGGCTCTCCACCTAACGCCTAGCCAAACTTAGTCAAGTGCGATACGTTCCCTGTTGAGATGACTCAACGGGGATTCTTTCGTGGCCGAATATTGCCGAAACTGCGCCGTCGAGCTGGAAGGCGAAGAGATCGCGAGCAAGTACTATCGCGGGTTTTGTAAACCCGGCGAGAGCTACTGGGAGCTGTGCGAAGGCTGCGGCGGCTTCGTTGAGATCGACCATAACGGGTGGCGCTTGGGAACGCGGCGCAGTTTGGAGGAAATATCGATGGAGCAGCAAAATTTACCAGATCGCGAGCGCTGGTTTATTTGGGTGGCATTTGCGTGGGGGCTCGCCGTAATTGCTTGCCTTGCGAGCATCTATTTAATTTCAGAGTTTGGGTATATTGAGATACCTAGTTCAAGTAGCCGCTTCGTTACAACGCGAGAGCCTAATGTATTGATATGGAGCGTCGGCATAGGCCAAGCAGTCGGCTCTATTTTCTTCGCGGTTGTCGTCCATATGATCTACAGCATCCACCAAAATACCTGCGATCAATTAACTGAAATATCACGACAGTCGCTAGAGACGATGTCTGGTCAAGTCGAAACTGAGGAGGCCATACCAGGCCAAGGCCTTCGACTAGTCAGCGTCCAGTCAACATCGCCACTTAGAGGGGCGTTCAAGGCAGGCTATATTATCGAGAGCGTTAACGATAAAGCCGTTGTGAATCTAAAGCAGGCCGAAAGCCTTGTTAAGCCAGGCCGCAATAAATTCGAATTCATGACGGCAGAGGGTCAGAGGTACGTTAATTGGGTTCATTTGAAACCAGGGCCGTGGCTTGTTGAGGGTGAACCCGTCGAGGCACCCCAGCAAGAGTAGCCAGCATTTAATAGTAGCCCGCCTTTAGCGCGGGTTTTTTAATACCTGAACATAACCAGCCCGCACCGTGCGGGCTTTTTTGTGCCCGCAATTTGAGGTGGTCGAATGGCCCAGCGTTTTGTTACCGAATTTGTCATTGATGGTGACGCCAGCGGCGGCGTGCGCGCGTTCAACGATACCCAGCGCAGCGCCGACCAGCTCAACCGCAGCATGGAAACGGGCACGCAGCGTACCGCTGAATACACCCGCGGGATCGGCTCAGCAAGTCAAGAGTTGCAGGTGCTGCGTCGCGTGGCTGCGCCGGTCACGGCCCTGGTGGCGGGGATGTTCACCGCGAACACGCTAAAGGGTCAGGTCGATTTTGCCGACCAGGTTCAGAAAATTAACCTTCGCATCGGGGCAAGCACCGAGTTTTTGAGCGAGATGAATTACGTCGCGGAAATGAGCGGCGTGAAATTCAGCGAGCTGGCTACTGCGCTGCAGCGGCAAACCCGGCGCATGTCCGAAGCCGCCAATGGCGGCGGGCCGATGGTCAAGACGCTGGAGGCGCTCAACCTGAACGCCACCGAGCTGGTGCAGCTGGCGCCGGAGCAGCAGTTTGACCGTATTGCTCAAGCGTTGGGCGGCGTCGCGAATGAAAGCGATCGCGTGGCCATGGCCCAAAAGATTTGGGACAGCGAGGGCGTGAAGCTCTTGCAGATCGTCAACCAGGGCACCAACGCCATCCAGATGCAGCGTGAACAAGCCCGCGCGTTGGGTCTGACAATAAGCACTGAAACCGCCAACGCCATGGCGGGGTTCAATGATGAAATGGCGCGTGTCAATTTCGCTGCTCAAGGCTTGGCGCAAACGCTACTTGCCGAGATCGTGCCCGGCATGACCAGCACGATGCAGGCCACCAACGAGCTGATTCAGGATCTCGGCGGCGCCGAAACGGTTATTGCGAACCTCAAGGATGGAACGCTGCTTTTCAGTGGAATCATGGCCGGACGGCTGGTGGGGTCCTTGGCTGCGACTACAGCAGGAACGTATAAGCGAATAGCGGCTGATCGCCAAAGCATTCAGGCAGAGATTGCCGCTACGCAGGCTGCTGTACGCCGCACGGCGGCAGAAAAGCAATCTGCCATGGCGTTTTTAAGCACGGCGCGCCTAGAGGAGCAGGCGACACGCGGCACGGCGGCCCATGCCTTGGCATTGGATAACTTGAGTCGTGCCCGTGCTCAGGCGGCCACGGCAGCAGGCGCGCATACGTCGGCCACCGCAGCAAGCACGGCTGCCATGGGGCGCAGTACAGCCGCCGCAGGGGCCTTGCGAGGCGCTTACGCTTTAATAGGCGGCCCTGTGGGTGCCGCTGTTATGGCTGGGGCCGCCGCATACTATTTCCGCGATTCACTGGGCTTCACCTCAGCCGCTGCGCGCGAAGCCAAGCAGGAAATCGACCAGCTGGTCGGCAGCATGGACGATTACACCGAGGCGCAGTATCGCAATAACCGCGTTTCTATTGTTCAAGATTTAGCAGAGGCGCGCGTAGAAGCTGAAAAGCTGTCACGCCAGATTCTTGAGCTGCAAGACCAAAGCCGCGAAGAGGGTATCCTTTATCAAGGCCGAGGCGGCGCCGCTACCAGCCAGCTCCAGGGTCTGCGTGCTGAGCTACAAGAACAGCAACGCATCGTGCGCGCCAATGAAGAGGGTTTGCGCCAATACGATCGAGCTTGGCAAGACGTACTCGAAGGCCAAGTGTCGGGCGTTAGCATTTTTCGCACGCTCGACCAGTGGTTGATGAAAAGTGGTGATTCCCTCAGAACGTTTAACGCCTCGCTGGGTGAAAGCGGCGACAAATGGGACGACTACATCGGCAAGCTGACCAGCGCGCGCGACGTGCTGGGCATGACCGCCGCCGAAGCCGCCGCGTACGCGGCCCAGCAGGAAGGCTACAGCGGGCTTTATTCAGAGCAAGCCGCCGCTGTGGCCGGCCAGACCGACGCGCTTAACAGCTACCGCCAGGCCGTGGCCAGCGGCAACGAAGCCGAAGCCACCGCGCACCTTGAGCGCGCACAGCGTTACGCCGAAGCCGAGGCGATGGTGAAGGCCCAGCTCGAAAACATCGCGACGCTGACCGGCTTGCTCCAGGGGGTGCAGACCGAGCTATCCGCGACCGCGCTTTCGGCGGCGCTGGTGGTAGGCGATGGCGCGGGCGCGGCATCCGCCAACATCGCTAACGCGATCAAGGCGATCAACGAGCGCGCGGCCGCGATTCGCCAGACCACCACGGTCACGGTCAAGAATACCGCCGCGAGCCGTGACGCCGACAAGGCGGCGCAGGAAGCCAAACGCGCCGCCGATCAGCTCGTGAAGTCGTACGATAGTCAGGTCGCGAGTCTCAAGGAAGAAATCGCCCTGTTCGGCGAAACCGGCGACGCCGCGAAGCTGCGTTATGAGATCGAGCACGGCAAGCTCAAGGATCTGGCACCGGACCAAAAAACGCACCTGTTGCAGCTGCGCGAGGAGCTGGACCTCAAGGAGAAACAAGCCAAGGCCACCGCCGATTTTAAGAAGCGCACCGACGATTTAGTCAGCACGTACGACCGGCAGGCGCAGCAAGCCAAAAAGCTGAAAGCGGACATCGAGGCGGTCAACGCGGCCTACGCCGACCCGGCCGTCGAGATGAGCGCCGAGCAACACGCGCGCATGCTCGCCGAGATCAATCACCAGCAGTACATGCTTGCGCTGGAAAGCGAAACCACGTTCGCGGCCATGGCCACGGCGTGGGAAAACAGCGTTAAGCGGATGGATGACGCCGGCGTGCAGTTCTGGCGCGGGTTCCTCGACGGCACCGGCAACGCGATGGACCAGTTCAAGAGGCTGGTGACGGATAGCGTCGCCGAAGTTGCGCACGCGCTGATCACCCGCCCGCTGGTCATCGGGCTGCAAACGCAGATCGCCGACGGCATGGGGCTCGGCCCCGGCGGTATGGGGGCCGGAGGTGGGCTGAATTTTGGCGGTATGGGGTCGCTTCGCAATGGCTGGCAGGCCCTGCAGAACGGGTTTAGTGGTGTCCAGTGGGGCGGCGTTTCCACGGGCTACAGCGGTGGTTTCGCGGGTAGTGCCACCGCTGGCATGAACACCGCCACCCAGGGAACCAGCTACCTCGGCGGCAGCATGCGCAATTTTGGCGGCATGCAGGGCGTGGCCAGCATGGGCACCGGCTACGCTGGCGGCCGTGTGGGCACCGAGTTGGGCGGGGCGATTTTCGGCAAGGAGGCGGGTAGCGCTTACGCCGCCACGGCCGGCGCCGCGATCGGTACGTATTTCGGTGGTCCTCTGGGTGCGTTTGCCGGCGGTACCATCGGCGGCGCGCTCGATTCACTGTTCGGTAGCAGCAAATCCGATCCGCGATTGAATATCAGCACGTACGGCACCCGCGAGTCGTTCAATCACGATTCCGTCGCCGAGAGCCGGCTGGGTGTCGTTGGGTTTGGCAAGGGCACGCGCCGCTCGGACGAGCTGTTTGGCAGCATTGAAAAAGAGCGCGAGTTCCTGAAGATCGTGGCCGGGCTCGATGACGTGATGGCTGGCTTGGCACCGACCCCCGCCGTGCTCGAGAAAATGCAACGCGCACTGCAGGGCGTTCACTTGAGCGCGGGCGACGTATCCAGCATTAGCGACATGCTGGTGCAGCGCACCGCCGCCGTGGCCCGTGTGATCGACGGCGATTTTGTCGATTCGCTTATGGCCAGTGGCCTCACCGCCGAGCAGATGACCGAGCGCATGGTGTCGGCAACGTCCGCCATGCAGGTGCTGTCCAGCGCGTCTGGCCGGTTGAACCTGCAGTTCGACGCCACCGCCGCGAATGCCATGCAGCAAGCGGACACCATCGCCCAGTTGATGGGTGGCCCTGATCAGCTGGCAAGCGCTCAGTCGCAGTATTACGACGCGTTCTATACCGAGCAAGAGAAGTTCGACCGCCTCGCACAGGATCTGGGCCAAACGTTTGGCGCCCTGGGCATGCACCTGCCGGACACCCGGGAAGGCGTGCGCGAGCTGGTCGAGGGGCTTCAGCTCGCCGATGCCGCCGGCCAGCGACAACTGGCGGCGGTGTATCAAAACGTTGGCGGTCTGAATCAGTACATCGACACGCTGCAGCAGCAGCGCGACGCGGCGAACGATGCCACCGGCGCGCTGGAGGGTATTAACGACTCACTGCGCACCGCCGCCGACATCGCGCGTGAGCGATCCGGCATTGAGCGCGAATGGCTGCAGCTGACCGGCAATACCGGGGAACTGCGTCGCCTTGAATTGATGACGTTGGATCCGTCCAACCGCGCCCTGAAAGCCCGCAATCACGCCCTGCAGGACGAGCAAGCCGCACAGGAGGCGGCGACCCGTGCCCAGCAGGAACGCAACCGGGCCATTCAACAGGAAGCCCAGGCGCAGGCCCAAGCGATTAACCGTCTCATGTCTGGCGTCCAGGGGGCGTATCAGTCGCTGACCTCGTCAATTCAGGCGGAGCAACAGGTACTACGCAACGCGTACGACGCGACCACCGCGAGCATCAACGCCAACATCGACCGTGTACGGGACGGCATGAACGCCACCGAGCGCACCGCGCGGGGTTTGACCACCACCCTGGACAAGATGATCGAGCGCGAAATGGGGCTCGAATCCTCGCGCCGGGACGCTCAGAGCTACCTGCAGCAAGTGCTGGCCAGCGGCGGGCTGGGTGACGCTGAGCGTCTCGACAAGGCGCTGGGCGTGATTGCTGAGCCGTCCGAGGGCTTGTTTGCGTCGTTCGAAGACTACCAGCGCGATTTCTGGAAAACCGCCAACCTCATCGACGAGCTGAACGACCGCGCCGACGGCCAGCTGACGACCGAGCAGCGCTCACTATCGGCGCTCGAACGTCAGCTGACGAGCGCAGAACAGCAGCACGACCGCGCGATGGGGCGGTTGGATAGCGTACTGGCGGCGGAGTCCGCCCAGCTCGAGGCGATGTTCGGGCAGCAGGACTGGCTGCAAACGATCAATGGCAGCGTGCTGAGCCTGGGCGATGCACTGGCCGGGCTTCGCGCTGCGCAGAATACGGCGGCGCCTCGCTCCAACGCCACGGTGAAAGAGGCAGCGGGGTATATCTCATCGCAAACTGCCGGTGGCTGGGACGAGAAAGACGCAGCGATCGGCTGGGCCGCCATCGAAAACGGCGTCACGTCGGCGCAGCTGGCGGCGTCGTTGGGTAAATCCCAGCAATACGTGCTGGACCGTGCCCAAACGCTGGGCCTGCCCAAGTTCCGCGACGGCGGCATCGCCACCGGCCCCATGAGTGGCTACCCGGTGGAGCTGCACGGCACCGAAGCGGTGATCCCGCTACAGAACGGGCCGGTGCCGCTGCGCATCGAGCAGAGCAATCAGCATAACCCGTTGCTCGAAGAGCTGCGCCGCGTCACCCAGCGGCTCGAAAGCGTCGAACGACAGCTCGAGGAGGCCAACAGCATCAACGTGGGCATCGCCGAGCATAACGCGAAGCTGGCCAGCGAAACCGAGCGCATGCGCCGTAAAGCAGAACAGGAGAGCGCGTAATGCGAATTCTGGTACCCCTGGACACCCTCGCCGAGCACATCAAGCGTAGCAACGTGCCCGACGACGAGGTGCCCGTGTATGACCCGGCCGCGACGTATACGCGCGGCGAGGGCGCCGAGATCGGCAACCTCGCCGTCGAGGGCGACACGGTTTACGAGTACGTCGGCCTCGAGCCGATAAAGGGGCTGGCGCCCAGCGAGGGTGAGCGAAAGGTGCCCAAGCAATGGATCGTGCATCGCACCACGAACCCAACGGCAATGTGGAACGGCATCATCGGTGATGCGACGAAAAGCGCCGAGCCGTGGTTCGAGGGCGAAGGGCGCGGCATCCAGTTCGAGATCGAGCCCGGGCGCCGCGCCGGTGGTGTCGCGTTCTTCGGGCTGCGCAACGTCGACAGCATCCGCGTCGAGATGATCGACGCGAACGAAGGCGTGGTGTACGACGAAACGCGCAGCATGCGCTCGAAGCGTGGCATCAACAGCTATTGGGCGTGGCATTGGGAGCCGATCGAGCGCCGCGTGGATGCGCTGTTCGACAAGCTGCCGCCCTACGTTGCCCGCCTGCGTATCAGCCTGAAGGCCGCCGGCGATCAAATCGCCGAGTGCGGCGCGTGCTTGATCGGCGCCGTACGCCAGTACGGGTTCATCGACTGGAAAAGCGGCGGCAAGGTGCTGAGCTTCACCGAAGCGACGCGCACCCGAGGTGGCCGGCTGGAGCTGCGCAAGGGCGAGGTCGTCAAGGCGGGCAGCTTCCGGGTCAGCGTGAGGGGCGATGAAAGCGACGCGGTGATCAAGCGATTGACCGACATCGAGGGCACGCGCGTGGTGTTCATGGGTACCCCCATGTACGAAACCGCGCTGATCTACGGCATCTATGAGGGGCTTACGTTCGTTTACGAGAACAGGGCCTTCCACAACTACACCATGGACGTATTAGGGCTGACATGAGTATACCCACGATTCCCGACGCACCTGATGTGCAGCAGTTCGACCTGATCCCCCTGCGCAACATGGGCGATGATGAAATTTTCGAGCGGGCGAGTAACGATTTCTGGCCCCGCATCAAGCCGTTTGCCGAGGATCTCAAGGCGAGCACGCAATGGATGATGCGCGCGCTGGCGATTGTGCAGCAAGGCCATTCCGAGAGCACTACAGCGGCCCAAACGGCCACCGATAAAGCCGGGAAGGCAAACCAGAGCGCCCAGGAGGCAGACGCTTCCAAAAAGGCCGCCGCCGAATCAGCGGCCTCGGTGAAGCAAAGCGCTGATGATGCCGCCAGAGCAAACACTGAGAGCCAGGCCGCGCGTGATAAAAGCGTCGCGGCGGAAAAGGACGCGAAGCTGTGGGCGAGTCAGGCTCAGCAACTGGTGACCGGCGATACGCCGATCACCAGCCTCGCATCGGGGGAGCTCAAACAGCCAAAGGATTACGTGAGCGTCGATGCAAGCGGCGCCGTGGCGGTTCGCAACGTTGCCCGGGATGTGAGCGAGCAACTAACCCGGGGCGATCAGGCCGCCAGTTTTTCCCGGATTAATTACGCCGCCGGGGAGGTCACCGATGTACTGGACCTGAACGCCCGCCGCGTTTTTCGCCTAACCGGCGACGACGACACCGTGTTTAGCCTGTCGCTAGACAATGTGCCAGATGCGAACCCGGACGAGGCCATTCTGGTGGTGGTCAATATCTACGGCAAGCCGGCCGTGGGGTGGCCGGAGGAGTGGCAAGACCCGGAGCTTTGGGATACCGGCGACCTGCCTAAGCTGGGCGATAGACGATCCCAGGTAACGGCGCTGTTCGATGGCGTGGAATGGTCACTTTCTTTGAGGATAGCAAAATGATGGAAGCGTCTTTAGTAGGGAGTTCAGGGTTGAAAAGAAGTTTAGCCTTGGCTACACGTAATGAGGTTAAACTTGTGAATCCAGAAGACCCTAGTGATAGCGTAAACTTACCTCTGCCTGAACGGGCTGTTGTTTTTAGGGTTGAATTTTTCCCCAGTGGGCGTTATGTAGTAGTGACGGGTAGAGTCGAAGGGTGGACCCCGGGGTGGGTGTGGGTTTTTGATGTAATCAAGATGGAGATAGTCGCCTCATATAGCGATAATCTCATGTCAAACTCGGCTTTAGTTGTTAATTCCCTCACAGTATCCAGTAATAATGAATACATTGCAGTAGTTTCAAGAGATACGGGTACACTTATAAGAACTTACTCTTGGGTCTTTTACTTCTCAGGCTCGGAGCTTTCTATAATCTATAAGGCAGAGGTAGGGGTTAGCTCTAACGGGTATGGGTTTGCCGCTTTTTCTCCTGACTCTACTTACGCTTTTGTGAGCCCTCCGGGTGAGAGCAGGAAAATTAAAAAAATAGAGCTGAGAGGGCCTGATAAACCTCTGGACGTTAAAGTTTTCACGCCTCCCAAAAATTACGATATTTGTGCCTTGGCGGTCCACCCGGGTACAGGGGATGTTTGGGCGGTTACTCTAGGTGCAATGTATTCAAACTCTTATTTGTGGGTGTTTGATAAGGATCTAAATAGCACGTTACTTGACTACACTATTGATGATGGTCAAGCAACTGTAACAATAAATGAATTAAACTTTGCAGGCGGTGATGCTAATTCACCCGAAGTAGCAGTGATAAACCCTTCCAGGGGTGGAGTAATGCTGTACAATCCGTTTACTTACCGTAGGATTACAACGTCGGGTCAGTCAGCTGCCGCCCGACCTTATTTATACCTCCCCAACTTCACTTCTATCCAATCTTCGGCACAAGGAGACTTTGTCATTTTTAACCTCGGCAGAGGTTCTGGGGTGTTAATTAAGAAAGACTACCCAGTGTATAAAAGTAACTTAAATCTACCTTACGCTAAAGCTGAGGAGATGGAAACAAACCTTGACTTTGCTCATGCCTCTTTTGCCAAGGGTGTTTGACTATGTACATTGAAATTAAAACGGGTATTGAAAAGTCTTTAAAAGAGGTTGATACGACCCTGATTGGCTTTTCCTTGCCAAGAAACCCCAGCGACGACCTCATGCTCAAGTTGGGCTACGCCAGGATTCAGACCGCACCCCGCCCAGATGGCGATGTTGTAACCCCAGGTCCAGTGGAAGAGACCGAGGAGGGCGTCTGGCAGCGAACCTGGAGCGTGCGCGACTTCACGCCCGAGGAGCGCGCTGGGCGTCTGGAGGCCGACCGGGAAGATAAGATCCGCGAGATCAACGACGCCTACAGCGACCAGGTGCACCCTCTGATCCGCGACTACCCCGAGCCCGAGCAACAAACGTGGGCCTCCCAAGACGCCGAAGCGCGCGCCTACCTTGCTTGGTACAACGTCCAGCAGGGCGAGCCCCCGGCCACCCCGGTGCTCGATAACATCCTCGCGGGACGCAACGCCGACGACGGCACCGAGACGCTGCACGATCTGTGCCTGGCGGTGCGCGAAAACGCCGAGCTGTTCACCCAGGCCCAGCAGCTGACCGGCAAACGGCAGCGGTTGGTGAAACAGGCCAGAGAGGCGCAGACGCGGGAAGCGCTGGAGGTTATCAGCTGGTAGGAGTGATCGAGCACGACGCGGCCGCCCTGGGGCGGTTTTTTTGTGCTCGAAAAAAGGGCATTAACGGACTGTTATATGGCTTCACTGGTAACCATGCTGCTTGTCACACTATTAAGGTTTCGTTCAGGTGCGTTAGCAGACAAAAGTGCATATGCAGCTATCTTCGAGAACTTCATCAATTCGAAGTCGATAAGTCTCGTAGGTAAGGGTTTCACCATCGTTGAATTTGAGGTCGTCGAGATCTGTCGCTTTAAACACTCTTCCTGGCTCAAGTGCTCCTGGTACCAACTTCATATTGGATTTAGGCAATGTGAGCTTGTCACCTAGCTGATATGACATATTGTCTCTCCTGAGTGAACTACAAGTGAGCATAGCAGCTGGTTAGATAAGGTGGTCCGCTAGTTTGCATCATACGGCTATGGCTACTAGGTTGAAGATGTCGGTGGCAGGAGAGCCGCTGAATGAAACGGACGTCTCGCTCAGGAAGGGCGACCACAAGCCAGGACGGCACGAGAATCCCAAAGCGCCCCTTACGAGGGGCGCTTTTTTTATGCCTTCTCGGTGCAATACGCTACGCTGTGGAAATGTGTGGACGCTTCGCTTTCTTTACCTCGCCCGCGGCCGTGACCGCAAAAACCAGTGCCCAGAGTACCGGTGATGACCTCGTGCCCCGGTATAACATACCGCCTGGCACCAACATCGCGGTTGTCAGAAGCGCCGATGATGGGCCGGTACTCAAGCCCATGTGGTGGGGATATAAACCCCACTGGGCGAATGCAAAAGCCCCTCAGCCCATCAACGCCACAATCGAGAAAGTGGGTAGCTCCGGCTATTTCAAACAGGCCTACGCGCACGCTCGTTGTGTGGTACCAGTGGACGGCTGGTACGAGTGGGACAAAAGCGAGGATCCAAAGCGACCCCACTTCATTTGCCGTGAAGATCGAGAGTTGATCTGGCTGGCCGCAATCTGCACCGAGCGCGCCGACGGCAAACTGGGCTGCGCGATCGTGACCGAGCCCGGGCAAGGCCCGGCCAGCGATGTGCACGACCGTATGCCGCTGGCGCTGGATGACGAGAGCCTGGATATGTGGTTGGACCCGGGGTTCACGGACCCCAAGACCTTGGGCGATGCGATCAAGCATATTGATACGGGGCTGATCACTCATTGGCCGATCAGCACGCGCATCAACAAGCCGGCCGGCGCGGGCGATGAATCGCTCTTGAACCCAGCGTAAGACATCGCGTACGCCAGATTTAAGCGATTACCTACATACCCCGCTTTGGGTAATGACTATGTTCAAGGTGTGACGTCAGGAACGCCGCTTAAAGCATGACGGATACGTCACCCAGGAAGGTCCGGCAAGGACGCAGCCCATGCCACGGAGGGCATGGCTTTAAAGCCTTACTTCTTTGAGTTCATCCCATCTTGTCGTGTACCGCGGCGTGCGGTGCTCGCAGCGCAACTCCCACGCGTTCACTTCCCGATGCATGCCCAGCCTCACGGTGTTCTTACCGTGCTCGCGGTTCAGCTTGTCCAGGGTAGCCATGAGCTTCTCGTTCCTTTCCCGCTTCTCGGGGCTCTCCGTTTCCCCCAATAAACCCAATTGCTCGTTCGCGTGGTCGCAGAGGTCCAACAACATCACGCCGCATTTCTGGTACCAGATCCCCGCCTTGAATATCTCATCGAGCCCGGCGCTCGCCGCGCGTGTCAACTCCCGGCTATCGCACGTCGCATGGGGTAGGGGCACAACAAGGCTTCGGCTATAGCTCGGCAGGTCGCTCCGGAAACGATTCGTGCGCACGAACACCATGATCGCCTGGGCCAAGCCCTCTTGCTTGCGCAGCTTCTCGCCGGCGCGTGCAGCATGCACTCGTACGGCTTCGCGAAGGTCGGTTTTGTTCTGGGTCAGCCGGCCAAACGAGCGGCTGACCATGATCTGCTTTTTTGGCTCGGTCATATCGTCGAGCGTAATACAGTCGACCCCGCGGAGTTCGTACACGATCCGTTCCATGACGACCGAGAAATGCTTGCGCAGGTGCTTGGGCGAGGCCTCGCGCAGCTGCCAGGCCGTCTCGATACCCAGGGTCAGAAGACGAGCCGCGCTTCGGTGCGCTACGCCCCAGACTTCGCTGACCGGTAGCCGTTCCAGGAATGCCCGGGTGTCGTCGCTATCCGGATGCATAATGGCCACACCGTCGAAGCCCGGCTCTTTTTTGGCCCGGTGGTTCGCGATCTTCGCCAACGTCTTGCTGGTGCTTAGCCCCACGCTGACCGGTATACCCGTATCCCGTTTGACTTGGGCCCGCATCGCTTGGCAGCGATCCGTGAGAGAGTCGAGCTCGAACCCTTCGAACGATAGGAAAGACTCATCGATGCTGTACACCTCGACGTGGGGCGTATGCTGCCCCAGCACGTTGGTGACGCGCCGGCTCATGTCACCGTACAGCGCGTAGTTCGAGCTTAGCAGCGTGCACTGCTTGCGAACGTGAGGTTCGATCTGGTGCGCCGGCATGCCCATCGCCACGCCCAGGTCTTTAATCTCCTGCGAACGCGCGACGACGCAGCCATCGTTGTTGGACATAACGCCCACGGGCTGGCCTTCAAGCCGCGGCTGGAAAACCCTCTCGCAGCTCACATAGAAATTGTTGCAGTCGACCAAGGCGATCACACCGAGAACCCCGGGGCGAGCGAATGGATATTGTGAGTGACCACGCCCCATACCTGGCACTCTTTACCCTGCAGGGGGATCGGGCGGAATTCAGGGTTGGCCGCTACCAGGTAGGGGCGATTGCCAATCGTGCTGAGCTTCTTGCACGTGAGTTCGCCATCGACGCTCATGATGACGATGTGACCGGGCTTGGGCTCTACTGATCGATTAACGATGAGCAGGTCATCGTTATAGATGCCGGCGCCCTCCATTGATGTGCCCTTGGCTCGCAGGAAATAGGTGGCGCTGGGTTGCTGTACCAGGTGCTCCATAAGATCCAGCTCGCACTCGAGGTAGTCGTCAGCGGGAGAGGGGAACCCTGTGCGGACAAAACCAGCAACCAAGGGGATTGGCAGCGGTGGGGCGAAACGATCGGCACGGCCGAGAACAGATAGGCTCATGTTCATGCCATGCTCTCTTCTGGGTTCCAGCGAATGCGGACATGTTCGCCGGCGTCATCGAGGGGAATCAGCGTCACGTTCTCAACGGTGGCGAGCTCCTTGAGCATGCGGCCCCAGTCGTCGGCGTTATCGTCCGGCTGGCGCTGGAGCTCTGTGCAGCATTCGGACTGCGCTTTGGGGCTGCCGATTTTGCGCTTTACGCGATCGACGAGCTGTTGGTAGGTATTCGACATAATGTGCCCTCCCTTGATAGCTGTTAATTTATACAGTACTCAAGGGCGGAGTATAGGCAGGTAGATCAAGGGTCGTCTAGGGGAGGGTGGTCGCAATTTGGTCGCAGACTGTGTGCAACCAGTGTAGGCAATGTAGGTGGTGGAAAAGCTAAAAGCCTGATTTATCAGCCCAGGCCCGGTGCAAGCGCAGCCGTTGAAAGTACCACAGCGGATTCAAAATCCGCTGCCCGTCATGAGCGGTTTCTCTTCTTTTAACCAAGGTCATCCAATGACGTTCATAGATTTATTGGCTAAAATTAAAATTAATCATTTATAATAATTTATAAATGCTTGCGCTATAGTTCCTCCAGCGATAACTAAGGTTAATAATGATATTAGGAACTGTCCCCGTATAATGTTTTTATGCCTTCTTTCCTCTTCATCGTAATCAGCTAAAGTTTTTAATGCTTTAGAACTAACTATGTATCCAGATTCTTTTTTGAGTAAATCGTTAGAATCTACTAAGGATTCCATGATAAGTCTAACCCTAGTACTTGCATGTTGAAAGTCTGGGTGCCTGATAAAGTAAGAGCTATTCTTGTTATTTAAATAATCAATAGGTAACATGGTTTTTGCCATGTGTTGTTCAGAAAGACCTTTTAAATGCATATCTACTAGAGTTTTAAGAACAACAATCCTTTCTTCAACTAGAAGAGCTCTTTTGTTGAATAAGTGCTGCATGAATGAACGGTAAATTGCATTCGTATGTGTTTTTAATTTTTTTCTTAATAAATTTAGTTTCGTAAAGCCTTCTAAGCTATTATAGATAAAAATCATGCCTTTATAGCTATGTGTTATTTGATAATTTTTATAACTGGTTTCATCTATATTTATGAGTTTCTCTGTTGTGTATCTGGAGTTTTCTTTGGACCATTCTTTGCAAAATAAATTGTCATTTTCTATGCTTTCAACAAGCAGGTATTTTGTACCATCATCATTATTAATATAGCAGCTATAGCAATCCTCTTTTCCATCAAGTTTGACTCGTGGGGGGCAATTCTTTTTTAAGATTGTTTCAACCCTATTCTTAGCAGTTTTATTATCCATGCTTACCCTAAAATCTAGATAGTGGTGGACACATTTGTATAATATAGAAAGAGTACTTTATTTTAACGTTAATCAGTATGCAAGCTAGCTAAAGAATATTTAAACATTAGATACTAGTTGCACTGGGCCTAACGCTGAATAATTATCTCGAATTTTTTGATTTGTTCTTCATCCATTACTTCAGTGAGCGCGTCCAGATAGTCCGAGTACCACTGCATCATCGCGCGTCGCTTCTCAATGTACTGCGCTTGGTTGTACACCCCAGCCACTCCCGCCTCTTTATGAGCCAGCTGTGCCTCCACGAGCTCCATGGGCCACCCATGCTCGCGCAGCAGCGTAGACGCCGTGTGCCGCGTACCATGCCCCACCAACTTGCCCTTATAGCCAATCTTCGAAAGCACCAGGTTAATCGTATTCTCGCTCAACACGCAGTGCCGAGGCCCTTGCCCTGGAAAGATAAGGCGTTGTCGGCCCGTAAGCAGGCGCAGCTCTTTTAGCGATTCCAGGGTTTGAGTGGGTAGCGGGACAATGTGATCGCGCCGTGCCTTCATCTTCTCCGCGGGAATACGCCAAAGACCATCTTCAAAGGAAATCTCCGGCCACTCAGCGAAGCGAACCATGCCCGGCCTCGAGGCGGTGCGCAGTATCGTCCAGATAGCTGTCAGGGTAGTGGTACGCGATTTCGAGTGGCTCAGCGCGCGCAAGAACTCCGGCAGGTCAGCCTCAACCAGATACGGGTAGCGCTGAGAGGGCGGTGCAATAGCCGCAATGCGGTGAAGCTCGCTGGCGGGGTTCATCTCGCATAACCCTTCGGCGATCGCCTCGCTGAATATCTGGTTCATCCAGACACGGACTTTCTCGGCAATGTTGTATGCCCCCCGCGCTTCAATAGCGCGCTGAACGGTCGCGCATTCAATCCGGGAGATTTTGCTCAAGGGCTTGTTGCCGATGCGGGGCAGTACGTCCAGGTCCAGATAGCGCCTCATTTGAGACGTAGTGCCTTCCGCGCGGCCCACATCTACCTTTCGCTGGTACCAGCGCTCCGCTGAGTCTTGAAAAGTAGGCAGTTCGCCTTGCTCGTCCATGTTGGCAATATCGATGCCATCCGAAAGCTGGCGTCGAAGGTCTTCAGAAGCACGCCTGGCGGCTTTGCCGGACACTGCAGGGAATCCCCCAAGACCTTTCCAGGACCACTTTCCATTGGGCCGCTTATAGCGCAGCTCCCAGGATTTGGAGCCATTGGGCTTCACGCGAATATAGAGACCTGAGCCATCGAGCTCACGGTAGGCTTTTTCCTCGGGCTCGAGTGAGGCGAGAACGGTATCGGCGAGAGGGCGCCGTTTGATCTGAGAACGTTTCATGCAGAGTCGCTAGTTGTATGCCTGAAGTTAAGCATACAAGAGGGCATACAGAAAAACGATGGATATAGAGGGTAAAGCAGGGGAAACCAGACCAAAGAAAGGAGGTGACAAGGCCTGGTTTGTATAGCTTTAGAGCGTGTTGAGCATTCTAAAGCATTGAATTTGGTGCGGATGGGGAGACTCGAACTCCCACACCTTACGGCACTAGAACCTAAATCTAGCGTGTCTACCAATTCCACCACATCCGCAGAAGACGATGCGTATACTACCAATAATCTAGCCCAAGTCAATACAAAGAAGCAGTTATCAGTAACTTTCGAGGTGTTCATGGCGTTGAGGCATTGGTTCGAAGTCGCCCAGGTCGCGTTGAAAAAGGCCCTTCCGGGATACTGCGCCTTTTGCCTGTCGCCCGATGCGCACGCCAAAGGGTGGTGCGATGAGTGTTATGCGCTCCTGGCTCACAACGGCGTCGCCTGCCCCCAATGCAAGGAACCGCGGGCTGCGTCGGATGCACCCTTGAGTACCACGCTTTGCAGGCACTGCTTGAGCGCACCTCCGGCGTTCAGCGCAACCACTGCCGAGTTTCTTTACCAGGGCGCCGTTAAAGAGCTGGTTCGCGATTTCAAGTTCCACGCCTCGCCCCGGGCGGGCATGCTTCTGGTAGAGCTGATGCTCGAGAAACCACCCGATCACATGGGCGATGCGCTTTTAGGCGTGCCGATGCACCGCTCGAAGGCACGTGAGCGTGGCTTCAACCAGGCCAGCTGGCTGGCTGAGCAACTAGCGAAACGCCTGGGGATGGACGTGGTGGCGGGGCAGTGCATTAAACGGGTGCCCTCGCAGCGCACGCTCGATCGCAAGGCAAGGGCTGACAATCTTGAAGGCGCTTTCAGGCTGCCCGAGAAGCTGCCAGACCACGTCATCGTGGTCGATGACGTGATCACCACGGGCGCCACTGGCCACGAGCTCGCGCGCATGGCGATAGCCGCGGGAGCGCGTCGGGTGGAGCTGTGGGCACCGGCGCGTACGCCGCTGGGCACGAGCTGATAGAATGCCCTTTTTTCAAAGGAGCGGATCATGGCCCACGTATTTAGCGCGCTTTCCCCGGATGCGGTGATGTCTGCCGCCGAATCCGTCGGCATCTATCCGGCTGCCGAGCCCTTTGCCCTCAATAGCTACGAAAACCGCGTATTGATGTTTCAGGACGAGGATAAAAAGCGCTGGGTCATGAAGTTCTATCGCCCCGCGCGCTGGGACAACGCCGTAATTCAGGAAGAGCATGATTTTCTGACCGAGCTACAGACGGCCCGTGTGCCGGTCAACGCCCCCTGGCGTGACAAGGATGGCCGCTCGCTGTTCGACCACCAGGGGTTTCGCTTTGCGCTGTTTTCGCAGTGCGTGGGCCAGGCCCCTGAACTGGATAACCCCGACCACCTGTTTGCGCTGGGTGAAGTGCTGGGCCATATGCATCAGCAGGGCGCCAAACACGCTTTCAACCATCGCCCCTCGTTCAATCATGAGGCTGATATCAAGGATGCCGAAGCGCGGGTGCTGGCAAGTCATTGGCTGAATCAGCAACAGCGTCGCGCTTACTCCCAGGTAGTCGAGAAAATACTCGGCGCTCTGGCACGCCTGGATTGGGACAGCGTGGCGTTGATACGTACCCACGGTGACTGTCATCTGGGCAACATACTGGGCCGGGATGATACCTTCACACTGGTCGACTTCGACGACTGCATGATGGCGCCGGCTATTCAGGACGTGTGGATGCTGCTGCCCACGGGGGAGCCCGACAGTTGGCACGCCCAGCTCAGCGAAATGACGGAAGGCTACGAACAGGTTCGCCCGTTTCCCAGCGAGCAGCTTGGCCTGATCGAGCCGTTAAGGGGCTACCGGCTGATTCGCTATACGGCGTGGCTGGTGTCGCGCTGGGACGACCCGGCGTTTCCACGCGCGTTTCCCTGGGTGGCCGAAAGCGGCTATTGGGACCAGCACATTCGACAGCTCGAGCAGCAACTGCTGTTGCTAGCCGAGCCACGCTGGCTTGCGTGAAGGGTTGATTCTGAAAATGTCGGGATGTGGATGTTTAACCACGGTTTTTGAAATGTTTTACCCTGCCACCTGGGCTCCAGGTAGGGTAAAATGCGCGCACTCCACCGCTTTTAACTTGTCGCTTTTAATGATGTACACGCTCATGGGCTTTTGGTCTGTGATGTAAAAGCGCCGAAAGCAGTTTGCCATGAGGCGGCACGTATCCACTTGGGTGATTGATGAACCCTCCCGTGTTCCAGAAAGACCGTGCCGCCCGTTAGTTAGGTTGAATGAGGCTCGTCATGACCGATGACATTGCAAAGAACTATCGCGACATTATTACCGCCTTGGGCGAGGACCCGGACCGCGAAGGACTTCGCGATACGCCGACCCGGGCCGCCAAGGCGATGCAGTTTCTGAATGCGGGTTATAAAACCTCACTCGATGAGATCATCAATAACGCGGTGTTCGAGTCTCAAACCGACGAAATGGTGCTGGTCAAGGATATCGAGCTCTACTCGATGTGTGAGCATCACTTGTTGCCCTTTATCGGCAAGTGTCATATCGCCTACCTGCCGGATGGCAAGGTCCTGGGGCTTTCCAAGTTTGCGCGGATCGTGGACATGTACGCCCGGCGCATGCAGATCCAGGAAAATCTGACCCGCCAGATCGCTGAAACGGTACAGGAAGTGACCGGAGCCAAGGGGGTAGGGGTCGTGATCGAGGCCCGACACCTTTGCATGATGATGCGCGGTGTCGAAAAGCAGAACTCCAGCATGACCACTTCGGTCATGCTGGGGCGCTTTAGAAGCAGTCAGGCAACGCGTCAGGAGTTTCTTACATTGGTTAATTGAGGACAGAAATCTTGCGCCCCGGCCGGCAAACATTTGGTCAAATGGGCAGATTCGTCTTAGCATGAAACGATTGATATGAATCGAACATGGACAACAAAGATGACCTTCGGGTCGGGAGACTGTCATGGAAGCGCTCAAAGAGACCGAACTGTATTGCCCGTTTGCCTATATAGACGGTAGCTGGGTGGCCGCCGACAGCGGCGAGCAGATCAATGTCATCAACCCCGCGACCGGCGACAGCATGGGCGATATGCCGCGCCTGGGCCGGGCCGAGACCGAGCGGGCAATCGACGCCGCCGACAAGGCGCTGCCTGCCTGGCGTGCGCTCACCGCCCAGGAACGCTCGGATCTCTTGTTCAAGTGGTACGACTTGATGCTCGAGCATCAACACGACCTGGCCCTGCTGATGACCCATGAGCAGGGCAAGCCCGTCAAGGAAGCCGAAGGGGAAATTGCCTACGCGGCCAGCTTTATTCGCTGGTTCGCCGAGGAGGCCCGTCGCATTTACGGGGAAACCATTCCGGCGGCAAAGGCGAGCCAGCGGATCATGGTGACCAAGCAGCCCGTGGGTGTCGTCGGGGCGATCACCCCCTGGAATTTCCCTGCCGCCATGATTACCCGCAAGGCCGGAGCAGCCTTGGCCGCCGGCTGCACGATCGTGGTGAAGCCCGCAAGTCAGACGCCTTTTTCCGCGACCGCGCTTGCGCTTCTGGCCGAACGGGCGGGCATCCCTCGCGGCGTGTTCAATGTAGTACCCGGGAAAGCCGCCGAAATCGCCAAGGCGCTGACCGATTCACCCAAGGTTCGCAAGATCACCTTTACCGGCTCGACGGAAGTGGGACGCGAGCTGATGGCGCAAGCCTCACAGCACGTGCAGAAAATCTCTCTGGAGCTTGGGGGTAATGCACCCTTTATCGTGTTCGAGGACGCGGATCTGGACGCCGCCGTCGAAGGCGCCATGGCCGCCAAGTTCCGTAACGCCGGCCAGACCTGCATATGCACCAACCGCTTTCTGGTTCAGTCGAGCGTGATCAACGCCTTCTGCGAAAAGTTGGCGGTGGCAATGAACAGCGAACTGCACGTCGGCGACGGTACCGAGCCCAACATCAATGTGGGGCCCTTGATCGACGAGAATGGGCTTAAAAAGGTCAGCGAGCACGTACAGGATGCGGTAGACAAGGGAGCCGAGCTCTTGCTGGGCGGCCACCCGCACCCCCTGGGCGGCAACTTCTTCACGCCGACCTTGATCAGCTTTGCCAACGATACGATGAAAGTCGCCCAGGAGGAGACCTTTGGCCCGCTCGCCGCAGTGTTTCCTTTCGACGATGAGGAAACCGCCATCGAGATGGCCAACGACACCCAGTATGGTCTGGCGTCCTATTTCTACTCTAAGGATCTCGCTAGGGTCTGGCGGGTATCCGAGGCACTGGAGTACGGCATGGTGGGCATCAATACCGGGCTCATTTCCAATGCCATGGCGCCCTTTGGCGGGGTGAAAGCCTCGGGTCTTGGCCGCGAAGGGGGCCATCAGGGCATCGAAGAGTATTTGGAAACCAAATACCTGTGCATCGATCTGGGCAACTAGACCGTTTGAGCGTCAAAGGCCCAGGCATATGCCTGGGCCTTTTCATGGGTGACCATCAAGAGGTATGCCTCTTGGCGGCTCGCTTCTCAATGGCGGAAATGACGCATGCCGGTAAAGACCATGGCGATATCGGCCTCGTCGGCGGCATCGATGACTTCCTGGTCGCGCATGGAGCCGCCGGGTTGAATCACGGCGGTAATTCCTGCTTGTGCCGCGGCGTCGATACCGTCGCGGAACGGGAAGAACGCGTCTGAGGCCATGACCGAGCCGGGCACGGAGAGGCCTTCGTCGGATGCCTTGATACCCGCAATTCTTGCCGAGTAGACCCGGCTCATCTGACCGGCGCCCACACCGATGGTCTGGCCCTCCTTGGCGTAGACGATGGCGTTGGACTTGACGAATTTCGCTACCCGCCAGGCAAACATCAGATCACGAAGCTCCTGTTCGGAAGGCGCTCGCTTGCTCACCACGGTCAGTTCATCGCGGGTGGTCATGCCCCGGTCGAGTTCCTGCACCAGCAGCCCGCCGTTGACGCGCTTGAAGTCCATGGCAGGTTCGATGTTGCGTCCCTGCAGTGCTTTTACTTCCAGAAGACGTATATTCTGCTTTTCGGCCACGATCGAGGCGGCTTCGTCGCTGACCCCGGGGGCGATGATCACCTCGACGAACTGACGGTCGATAATCGCCCGGGCGGTCTGGGCATCCAGCGCCACGTTGAAGGCAATGATGCCGCCAAAGGCGCTGGTCGGGTCGGTAGCGAAGGCTTTATCGTAGGCCTCGAGGGCGCTTGTACCCACGGCTACACCGCAAGGGTTGGCATGCTTGACGATCACGCAGGCGGTTTCATCGAAGGCCTTGACGGTCTCGAAGGCGGCGTCGGTGTCGGCCACGTTATTGTAGGAAAGCGGCTTGCCCTGGCGGATACGGGCGGTTGCCACGCTGGGCTCGGCCGCGTTGGGGTCGACGTAGAAGGCCGCCTGCTGGTGGGGGTTTTCCCCGTAGCGCATATCCTGCTTCTTGGTCAGCTGCAGATTGAAGGTGCGGGCGAAGGTGGCATCGCTTTCGCTCAGCTGGCGGCCCAGATAGTTGGCAATGGCGCCGTCGTACGCGGCGGTGTGCTCGAAGGCTTTCACTGCCAGGTCGAAACGGGTCGCTTCGCTGACGCTGCCGTCCTGGGCGGCCATTTCACCCAGCACCCGTGCGTAGTCGTCGGTATTGACCACGATCGTGGTGAAAGCATGGTTCTTCGCGCAGGCGCGCACCATGGTAGGCCCGCCAATGTCGATGTTCTCGATGGCATCAATCAGGGTGCAGTCGTTTTTGGCAACGGTGGCCTCGAAAGGATAGAGGTTCACTACCACCATATCGATGGGGTCGATATCGTTGTCGGCCATGACCGCATCGTCCTGGCCGCGGCGGGCGAGAATGCCGCCGTGAATCTTGGGATGCAGCGTCTTGACGCGGCCATCCATGATCTCGGGGAAGCCGGTATGCTCGGAGACTTCCTGTACCGCAATGGCGTTTTCCTTGAGCAGGCGGAAGGTGCCGCCGGTAGAGAGGAGGGCGACGCCTTGCTCGCTGAGCCCGCGGGCGAACTCGACGATGCCGGTTTTATCGGACACGCTTAACAGGGCGCGGCGAACAGGGGAGTGGGTACTATCTGCCATAAGATGCTCGTAAGATTCGAAGATTAAAAACAACAACGCCCCACTTAAGGGGCGTCACTTTCAATTAAACCGTACTGCTTGAGTTTCTTTCTCAGCGTGCCTCGGTTCAGGCCCAGCACGTCGGCGGCCCGCGTCTGGTTGCCGGCGGTATGATCCAGTACGCAGGCAAGCAGCGGCGCCTCCACTTCGGCCATCACCATGGCGTAAAGGTCAGTTGCCTGACCGCCATCGAGATGCTCGAAGTAACGGCGCATCGCAGTTTCCACCGCCTCTCTCAAGGGTTGGGGTGGTTCTTCCTGGCTGGCACTCAAGGGGCCGTTGAGCGAGGACAATTCGCTATCCAATACAAAACGTTCGTTCATGCAGCGTGGCTTCCTTTAGCTAGCAGGTGCGCCGCGGCGTCAGGCGACATCGCCTTGTTGATCCAGTCAAACTGTGCCTGCGGTGTGCCTAGCGCATTGAATTGTTTTTTTAATGCCTTGCGTTCGGCCTCTTCAAAGCGCGCGTCTTCATCGAGATACCAGCCCAGATGTTTACGCGCGATGCGAAGCCCCATGGTATCGCCATAGAATCCATGCAGGGCTTGAACGTGTTCGTCCAGTACGCGGTGCCGTTCACCCAATGAAGGCAGCTTCAGTTGCTCGCCATGGGCCAGATAGTGATTGATCTGCTCGAATATCCAAGGATTGCCCTGGGCGCCCCGACCTACCATCAGAGCATCCGCGCCGGTATGGCGAAGCACGAAGGCGGCTTTCTCGGGCGAGGTAATATCGCCATTGGCAATCACGGGAATCGAGAGATGCGACTTTACCCTGGCGATGGTGTCGTACTCGGCACAACCAGTATAGCGCTGTTCGCGGTGTCTACCATGGATCGCCAGCGCTTTAATGCCGGCTGCCTCGGCAAGTCTTGCAATGCTCAGTGCGTTGTTGGAGTCCTGGCACCAGCCGGTGCGAATCTTCAGCGTTACGGGAACAGCCACCGCGCCCACCACGGCCTCGAGAATCTCGGCGACCAGCGCTTCATCGCGCATCAGCGCCGACCCCGCCGCTTTATTGCACACTTTCTTGGCCGGGCAGCCCATGTTGATATCGATGACCTCAGCGCCCAGCTCGACGTTGAGCCGTGCCGCCTGGGCCAGCATCGCGGCGTCACCACCGGCGATCTGCACCACTCGGGGCGAGGGTTCGCCTTCGTGATCCATGCGCAGCTGGGACTTGCGGGTATGCCAGAGCGACGGGTCACTGGTGACCATTTCACCCACGACCCAGCCTGCGCCCAGACGCCGGCAAAGCCTGCGAAACGGGCGGTCGGTGACGCCGGCCATCGGCGCCAGCATCACCGGGCCTTTTAGCGGGTAAGGCCCAATCCTGGGAAGTGCATCGATCAATAGTGTCATGGCGTTTATAGCGTCAGGGCTTGCGGGGCAGGCGTATCAAGGGGGCGTATGATACGCCTACTTAGGGGTAGCGTGAAGGCCGTTGGACGATTAACCGGGACGCTTGCCCGTTAGCCGCACCCAGCCTTCGCGCAGTGACGGCTCGTCGACCAGAAGTCCCTGGGCCTCGTACGCTTTCACCACCTCATCGGCCTGGTTGGCCAGGATGCCGGAAAGCGCGATGCGCCCACCCGGTGCCACGTAGCCGGCAATCGTGTCGGCGAGCTCTATAAGCGGGCCGGCCAGAATGTTGGCGGTCACGATGGGGTAGCCGTCACTTTTTAGCTGTTCCGGGTAGTAAAGCGACAGTCGGTCCTGGGCAATGTGGTTACGCTCGGCGTTTTCCCGGCTGGCCTGAAGCGCCTGAGGGTCGATATCGGTAGCGTCGGCCCGCAAGGCTCCCAGCTTCAGCGCGGCAATGGCGAGAATGCCCGAACCGCAGCCCACGTCCAGCACGGTCTTGTTCTCAAGCTCACCCTCGACGGCCAGTGTGTCCAGCCATTCAAGGCACAGTGCCGTAGTGGCATGGGTGCCGGTACCAAAGGCCAGGCCCGGGTCGAGAATCAGATTGACCGCATTGGCCTCTGGCGGCTCGTGCCAGCTGGGTACGATCCAGAGCCGCTTGCCCATTTGCAGCGGGGTGAAGTCATCCATCCATTCCCGCTCCCAGTCGCGATCCGCCAGAAGTTCGTACTCGATGCTGGGACAGGCCTCGCCCGGCATCTGTTCGGCCCAGGCGCTCTCGATACGGGCAAGCATCGCGTCAAGGCCTTCCAGGTCGTCGTAAAGGCCAGTAAGAATGGTGTCTTGCCACAGCGGGGTGGTGCCACGGTCGGGCTCGAAAACCGGGTCGTCCTCGGCGTCTTGAAGGCCGATGGCGGTGGCGCCTTCTTCCAGCAGAAGTTCTTCAAGAAGTTCCGCCTGCTCGGGGGCGACGTGGGCGCGAAGCTGTAGCCAGGGCATGGCACTCTCCGGGAATGGTTGGTCGTGTAAGAACAAGACGGGGTGGCCAGGCCACCCCGTCAAGGTCGTGAGTGCGTGAGGATCAGCTTCCGAGCTTTTTCTCGAGGTAGTGAATATTGACCCCGCCCTGGCGGAAGTAGCTGTCGCGCACCAGGTCCTTTTGCAGGTCGATATTGGTCTTGATACCTTCCACCAGGAGTTCGTCGAGCGCGTTGCGCATCCGGGTGAGAGCAATTTCGCGGCTGGCGCCCCAGGTGATCAGCTTGCCGATCAGCGAGTCGTAGTGGGGAGGCACGCTGTAGCCGGTGTAGATGTGGGAATCCATGCGCACGCCCAGCCCACCCGGCGCGTGAAAGAGCGTGACCTTGCCCGGCGAGGGCATGAAGGTGCGCGCATCTTCGGCATTGATGCGACACTCAAAGGCGTGGCCGTTGATCTGGACATCTTCCTGGCGAATCGAGAGCGGCAGGCCTGAAGCGATGCGAAGCTGTTCCTTGACGATATCCACGCCGGTTACCATTTCGGTGACTGGATGCTCGACCTGGACCCGGGTATTCATCTCGATGAAGAAGAACTCACCGTCTTCGTAGAGAAACTCGAAGGTGCCGGCACCGCGGTAGTTGATTTCGATGCACGCCTGGCGACACGCTTCCAGCACCTTGGCGCGGGCCTGGGGGTCGATCCCCGGGGCAGGCGCTTCTTCCAGCACCTTCTGGTGACGACGCTGCAAGGAACAGTCGCGGTCATAAAGGTGAATGGCGTTGCCCTGGCCGTCGGCGAGTACCTGGACTTCCACATGGCGCGGCTTTTCCAGGAACTTCTCCATGTATACCGTGCCGTCGCCGAAGGCAGCGTGCGCTTCGGTACGGGTAACGGTAATGGCGGAGAGCAGGTGCCCTTCGGTGTGCACCACGCGCATGCCCCGGCCACCGCCGCCGGCGGCAGCCTTGATGATCACGGGGTACCCGATACGGTTCGCCGTGGCCAGGTTGGTGGCATCATCGTCCCCCAGGGGACCGTTGGAGCCGGGCACGGTGGGCACGCCCGCTTCCTTCATCGCCTCGATGGCGCTGACTTTATCGCCCATCAGACGAATGGTCTCAGCGCGGGGTCCGATAAAGGTAAAGCCTGAGCGTTCCACCTGTTCGGCGAAATTGGCATTTTCGGACAGGAAACCGTAGCCGGGGTGTATGGCGCTTGAATCGGTTACCTCGGCGGCACTGATCAATGCCGGAATATTGAGATACGAAAGGTTCGAGGCCGCCGGGCCGATACACACCGCCTCATCGGCCAGACGTACGTGCATCAGGTCCCGGTCGGCCTTGGAGTGCACCGCAACGGTCTTGATCCCTAGCTCTTTACAGGCGCGTAGAATGCGCAGGGCAATCTCGCCGCGATTCGCGATAAGTACCTTGTCCAGCATGGGAGAATCCACCCGTATTGAAATGAAAGATTTAAGCGATGACGACCATGGGCTGGTCGAATTCCACTGGCTCGCCGTCTTCCACCAGGATAGCCTCTACCACGCCGTCACGGTCGGCTTCGATCTGGTTCATCATCTTCATGGCTTCGACGATACAGATGGTATCGCCTTGCTTGACGGTATCGCCTATTTCAACGAAGGCCTTGGCGCCCGGGGCCGGGCTGCGATAGAAAGTGCCGACCATGGGAGAATTGACCGCTTCGCCGCGATAGCTTGCCACCTGTGCTTCCTGGGCAGCTTCGCCGCCACCCTGATGGGCAGTGGGGGCCGGGCCCGGCTGGGCGTAGGCAGGGTAGCCGTATTGCGGCATCGGCTGGGGTTGCCAGCTCGCCCCATCCGGATGGCGGCTGATGCGTACCGACTCTTCACCTTCCTGAATCTCGATCTCGCTGATGTTGGACTCTTCGAGCAGCTCTATGAGTTTTTTAACCTTGCGAATATCCATTGGTTGGGCCCCAGTGTTGATGAATGAGTAAGCGCCGTGCCTGTCAGGCATTGTCAATGGCGCAGTAAACCGAGCGGTAAAATGTGCAAAAGACGGCACGTTAACGAATGTTGACCGCTTAACAGCCTAAAAACCGTGTATTTAACAGTATGGGGGCGGAGTTTGCCGAAAAACACCCACTTTGTCCAGCGCAAGGCTTTTCGAGGTGGTTCGCGCTTTATAAAGCTTCATCAGACGTCCTGGGCGTCTTGCTGGAAGCGCTTCAGCGATGTGATATGCGCAGCGAGGGCAGCAGCATCGATGTCGCCCTGAATGCGCGCCTGGCGAATCTCTTCCCCGGCACTGAAAAAAAGCAGACTGGGTGGGCCAAAAAGGTTGAACGCCTGAAGCACCGCTCGCGACTGGGACGTGGTGTCGGTAACGTCGACTTCAATCAACGCTATCTCTTCGAGTGCCCCGATGACTCTGGGGTCGGGGTAGACATCGCGCTCCATCAGCTTGCAGGAAATACACCAGTCGGCCGTGAAGTGCACGAATGCAAGCTCGCCCCCGGTGCGTTCCAGCGCATCCTGCAAGCCCTCAAGTCCATGAACGGTTTCAAAGGAGAGCGCCTGGCTGGATCGAGCCTGTGTCGGGGTCGATGAGTCGCCTAGCGGGCGTAGCGGGTCGCTGCCGCCTTGAGCTGCGCCAAAGACCAGTGCCACACCCCAGGCGAGAAGCATCAACCCAAGGGTCTGGCGCGCTCGAGCCGCGCCAGCGCCCTGGCCCAGATTCAACGCCCCCAGCGTCAGCGCGGTGGCGATGGCAAGTGCAGCCCATAGCAAAAGCGCGACCGGCGGGGCGATCAGGCGCTCGATCATCCAGATGGCCACCCCCAGCAGCAGCAGGCCGAACGCGACCTTGACTCCGTTCATCCATCCCCCGGTGCGCGGCAGCAAGGTAGTGCCGAAAGTGCCCACCAGCAGCAGCGGCAGGCCCATGCCAAGCCCCAGCGCAAACAGGACTGCGCCACCGATCATGGCGTCGCCGGTGGTGGAGATGAAAACCAGCGCACCCGCCAGCGGAGCGGTCACGCAAGGTGACACCACCAGTACCGAAAGCGCGCCGGCCAGCGCCAGTCCCAGCGGCCCGCTCTGCTGGGCGCGAGCCTGCCAGCGATCCACTCGGTGCGAAAATCGAGAAGAGAGGCGAAGATCGAATGCTCCCAGCATGGCCAGGCCGAACAGACTGAACAGGAGTGCAAAGGAAACGAGCACCGGCGCCGATTGCAGCCGCGCCTGCAGGTTGAGCCCCGCACCGAACAGCCCCATCAAGATACCTACCACGGCGTAGGTAAACGCCATGCCCAGCACGTAGCTCGATGACAGCACAAAGGCCCGCGGTCGAGTGGGATTCTGCCCGACGATGATCGAGGATAGAATGGGGATCATGGGGAGAACACACGGCGTGAAGGTCAGCCCGATGCCGGCCAGGAAAAAGAGTCCCAGTGCGAGCGGCAGACTCGCCTCGCTGATCAGGGCGCTGAAGCGACCGTCTTCACTTTGCGGCGCGCTGATCGAAAGGTCGTCGGGTGCGTTATCACCCGGCGCCCCTGGCGCCGGCTCGACGCTCGCTTGCGCGTTGGCGAAGGCGGCGGGGGGCGACGTCTGCGCAGCCTCGAGGGTTATCTGTTCCGGCGGATAGCAAAGCCCTGCATCCGCGCAGCCCTGGAAGCGAAAATCGAGCGATACCGGGCCATCCTGGGGTGCGGTGAAAGGGGTCTCGAATACCAGCTGGTCTCTGAAGACGTAGGTTTCCCCCATGAACTCATCGGTAATGAAGTCGCCTTGGGGGATCAAGGGCGTTTCAAGCGCCGTTCCCTCGAGTGCGAGCTGGTGGCGATACAGGTAGTAGCCATCCGCAATATCCACGCCCACGAACACCCGTTCGCCATCGTGCCAGGCCTGGCTTTGAAACGCCTCGAGAACGGGCAGGAAATCGGATGAGTCGCGGTCTGAAAACCACTGGCCCTGGGCCGCCACGGGAAGCCAGAGCAGACACATAAACAATAAGCGCTTGAGCGATAACACGGCAGGTCCTTAAAAATCGTACCCGGCTAGCATAGCGTAACCGGCCGGCCACGCGTAGCGACTGCGATGACATGACGCGCGCCTGGAAATACCCTTCAATGAAAAAGGCCGCCCGTGGGCGGCCTTTCTGAGTTCGGGTAAGCGCCCGAGGGGCGTCGGTTACGCTTTCTGGTAGGCGGAAACCGATTTTTCGATCGCCTTGCGTGCGGCTTCAACGCCTTCCCAGGACTCGACCTTCACCCACTTGCCTTTCTCGAGATCCTTGTAATTTTCAAAGAAGTGCGCGATCTGCTGACGTAGAAGCTCGGGGAGGTCGGTCACTTCCTGAATGTCATCATAAAGTGTACTGAGCTTGGGGTGGGGCACACAGACCAGCTTGGCGTCTTCACCGGCTTCGTCGGTCATGTTGAGAATGCCGACCGGGCGAGCGCGGATGATGCTGCCCGGGGCCACTGGATGCGGCGTGACTACCAGCGCATCGAGCGGGTCGCCATCGTCGGCCAGCGTATGAGGAATGAAGCCGTAGTTCGCCGGGTAGAACATCGGAGTCGCCATGAAGCGATCAACCAGCAGCGCGCCCATGTCCTTGTCGATTTCGTACTTGATGGGGGCGTGGTTGGCCGGAATTTCAATTGCCACGTAAATATCGTTGGGCAAATCCTTTCCAGCGGGGATGTGGTCGAAGTTCATTTGAAGTCCTTAACGTGGCTTTTAACGTACATGGGCTAAGCGGTTGATGTATTGTGCAATTGCGACGAATTATACGAACAAGCCCGTGGAATTACCAATTCGACGTAGGTGGGGCGTGGTTTTTTTGGCGCTTCCCCCCGTAGCGCTGTGCGAGTTTGACATGCGGCCGCGCTCAAAGGCGTTTAAAACACCGACTATAGGTGGGCATCGCAAGCAGGGCGCAACGTGTATCATGGCGCCCATCGATGAGGCCGCTCAAAGTTGCCATGTTCACGCTCGAGCCAAGGAGGATGAATTGGCGCACGCTCAGTTACTGATCAGCTACGGGCAAGCGTTTGTCGCCCCCGACCGTCGCAAGCATAGAAGCTCCATGTCGGTACGCGTGCCCCAGGCGCCGCTGATCAACACCAAAGGGGCTTGTGCGGTGATCAGCGACTCTATCTCTCGCAATACCATGGCCAAGCAGGCCGGAGACTTGAGTGTGCGGGGTTTTCTGGCCGATTACTTTTCAACGCCGGATCATTGGGATATCAAGACCTCGGCCACTCGGGTCATGCTGGCGCTCAATAGCTGGTGCTATAGCCAGAGCCAGCATGTCAAGGAGGGCAGCTTCGTCTCTTCCATGTCAGCCATGGTGTTCAAGGGGCGGGAAGCCAATCTGTTCCATATGGGCGATACGCTGGTATTTCGCCTGAGGGGCGCCGAATTCGAGCAGTTGACCCGGGATCATGTCACCGATGTTGGCGGTTATCGTTACCCTTCGCGGGCGCTGGGGATGGATGGCAGCCTGGATATCGATTACAGCCTGATCAATCTAAAGCAGGGTGATTATTTCGTTTTCACCACTCAGGGCGTTCGCGGCACATTGATGCCATCCGACTACGTGCGCCTCATTCGCCAGGACGCCAGTGACCTGGACGCCGCCTGCGAGCGACTGGCCAGCGAGGCCAAGCAGCGCGCCCAGGAACGCGGCTACGGCGGCGACCAGTTCTGCTTTCAGATTCTGAGAATCGATGAGCTGCCCGAAGAGACCGAGGACGACCCGGCGCTCATCTATGGCGACCTGCCCATCCCACCGGAGCTATCACCGGGGCAGCGTCTGGACGGCATGGAAGTGGAACGGGTGCTGTCGCGCAATGCCCAGTCTCGGGTATATCAGGTGCGTGACAGCCAGACCGGCCGGGTGATGGTCATGAAAGCGCCCAGCCCCGAGCTTTCGCTACGCAACGCCTACCTGGAGCACTTCCTGCTTCAGCAGTGGGTAGTCGAACGGGTGAATTCACCTTTCGTGGTGAAAGTGATCGAACCCTCGCGGCCCCGGCGCTATCTCTACTACTTGATGGCATACATCGAGAGCGAAACGCTCAGACAGTGGGCGGACCGCCATCCCCAGGCAAGCCTGAAACAACGCCTGGATATCGCCAATCAGCTGGGCAAGGCCGTCCAGGCGCTGCACCACCGGGATATCATTCATCAGCAGATCACCCCGGATAATGTTCTGATCGACCAGCACGGCCAGGTGGTGCTGGCTGACTTCAGTGCGTGCCATATGCGCGACATGGAAGGGCATCGTAATTCCGGCGAGCTTTTACGTCAGGTGGGCTTCAATGAGCACACTGCACCGGAGTATGCGCTGGGCGACAGCGTTGGCCGGCGAAGCGACCAGTATTCGCTTGCCTCTACCGCCTACTGGCTGCTGACCGGAACGCTGCCTTACGCGTTGACACCTGACCGGTTGCGAAGTCACACCGACCTGGAGTCGCTGACCTACAAAAGCGCGCGCAGTACGACACCGGAAATTACCCCGGCGTTGGATGATGCCCTCAGACGGGCACTGGACCCGCAGCGTGCGCTTCGCTTCAGAAAGATGTCGGAGCTCTTGCACGCGCTTCGTGTACCGCTGGGCCGAGCTGCGCCGGCGCAAAAGGAAATACGCAAGGAGCCACGGCGTTTCTGGCAGGGCGTGGCGGGCATTCTGCTGCTTCTGCTCGTACTTTCCTGGCTCTTGCGTTAGCTGACCACCTGAAACGACCGAAGGGCGATGATGTCATCGCCCCTCGGGTCTGAATGCCGCTTTATCGTTTATAACGAGAAGGCGGGGAGCTTCTGCTCGACCTTGGCAAGCTTGAGCTTGGCTACTTTCGGCAGGCCGTTTTCAAAAGGCGGGAAATCTTCGCCCTGAATCAGCGGCGAGAGATAGTCCCGGCAGGGCTGGGTGATGGCAAAGCCGTTTTCGCTGATGAAGTCCCGCGGCATGAACTTCTCCTGATTGGCGATCTGCGAAAGCGGTGCGGAGATCACATCCCACTGATAGGGCGACTGGCTCACGCGACGAATGGCCGGCATCATCGAGTTCTTGCCTGCCAGCGCCAGGGCGACCGCCTCGAAGCCCACGGCGTAGGCCTGCTCCACGTCGGTTTTCGACGCCAGGTGGCGCGCGGCGCGCTGCAGGTAGTCCGCCACCGCCCAATGGTACTTGTAGCCCAGGTCCTGCTTCACCATGCCCGCAAGCGTGGGGGCCACGCCACCCAGCTGGCGGTGGCCGAAGGCGTCGGTATTGCCGGCATCGGCCAGGAAGGTGCCGTCTTCGTAACGCGCGCCTTCGGAGACCACGATCACGCAGTAGCCGTACTTCTTCACGCTCTCGTCGACCCGTGCCATTACCGCGCGACGATCGAAAGCGATCTCCGGGAAGATGATCAGGTGGGGCGGCTCGCCTTCACCTTCGCCGGCCAGCCCGCCGGCGGCGGCGATCCAGCCCGCATGACGGCCCATGACCTCCAGCACGAACACCTTGGTGGAGGTGGCGCACATGGAGGCGATATCCAGAGACGCCTCGCGGGTGGAGGTGGCGATATACTTGGCCACGCTGCCAAAGCCCGGGCTGTTATCGGTGATCGGCAGGTCGTTGTCCACGGTCTTGGGTACGTGGATGGCGGTCAGCGGGTAGCCGAGCTTTTCGGAGAGTTGAGAGACCTTCAGACAGGTATCGGCGCTGTCGCCGCCGCCGTTGTAGAAGAAGTAGCGGATATCGTGGGCCTTGAATACCTCGATCAAGCGCTCGTACTGGGTGCGGTGGGCCTCGATATCCTTCAACTTGTAACGGCACGAGCCGAATGCCCCGCCGGGGGTGTGGCGTAGCGCGCTGATGGCCTCATCGCTTTCTTGGGTCACATCGATCAAATCTTCGGTGAGTGCCCCGATGATACCGTTATGGCCGGCGTAGACCTTGCCAATCTGATCAGGCGCTTGACGGCAAGCTTCGATAACGCCACAGGCGCTTGCATTGATGACGGCGGTGACGCCACCGGACTGGGCGTAGAAGGCGTTATGCTGGGCCATGGAAACGTTTTATCTCCTAATTCGGATGGGTAAAGCGCGGCCGGTTACGACAACCGGAACCAATCAAGCCATAAATGTGGCAAAGTTTAGCGTAAAGCGACTTTCACTGCATTACGGTGAATCACTCCGGCGTATCGAGCTCTTGTTCCTGTTGTGCCAGACGCCAGCCGCCCAGGTCCTTGTAGCGGTTGACCATGGCGCAGAAAAGCTCGGCGGTGCGCTCGGTGTCGTAGCGTGCCGAGTGGGCCGCCTTGTTATCGAACTCGATGCCCGCTGCCCGGCATGCCCGGGCCAGCACCGTCTGGCCATAGACGAAACCGGCGAGGGTGGCGGTATCGAAGCTTGAAAATGGGTGGAACGGGCTTCGCTTGACGTTGCAGCGGCTGGCGGCAGCGTTTAGAAAGCCGTGGTCGAAAGCTGCGTTATGGCCTACCAGAATGGCGCGTGAACAGTTGTGCGCCTTCACGGATTTGCGAATGGGGCGAAAGATTTCTCCCAATGCTTCGGACTCGGACAGCGCCACTTGCTGGCGAAGCGGGTCATCGAGGTTGATGCCCGTGAAATCCAGGGCGGACTGCTCGATGTTGGCCCCTTCGAAAGGCTTGATATGGCAGGCGTAGGTGGCATCGGGCAGCAGGTTGCCGTCGGAATCCATGGTGAGCGTGACAGCGGCAATTTCGAGAACCGCATCACGCTGGGCATTGAAACCACCCGTTTCCAAATCGATGACGACCGGTAAATAACTGCGAAAACGCTGGGCCATCAATTCACGGGCTATTGCCTCGCTCATGCAGCTCTCCTTAGTAAAGCGAGTAGTCGATAAGAGTAACGGCAAGCTACCGCTAACAGTGCAGTGATTCTAGCAGCTTTAACCTGGCCGCGTCGTCGACGGTGTTCCCCGGTCTTTGAGAGCGCTATACTCACGGTTTAACTCATGCGTTAGGCCCAGGCTCAGTCGAGCGGGCTTTTTAATCCAAAGGAGCGAAGAATGTCCGATGTCAAAAAGGTTGTGCTGGCATATTCAGGAGGGCTGGACACATCCGTGATCGTCAAGTGGTTACAAGAGACTTACAACTGTGAAGTGGTGACCTTCACAGCCGACATCGGTCAAGGTGAAGAAGTCGAACCCGCTCGCGCCAAGGCGAAGGCGCTGGGTGTCAAGGAAATCTACATCGAGGATCTGCGCGAAGAATTCGTGCGCGACTACGTTTATCCGATGTTCCGTGCCAATACCATCTACGAAGGCGAGTATCTTCTGGGTACCTCCATCGCGCGCCCGCTGATCGCCAAGCGTCTGATCGAGATCGCCAACGAAACCGGCGCCGATGCAATTTCACACGGCGCGACCGGCAAGGGCAACGACCAGGTGCGCTTCGAGCTCGGCGGCTATGCACTGAAACCCGGCGTCAAGGTCATCGCACCGTGGCGCGAGTGGGATTTGACGTCGCGCGAGAAGCTGATGGCGTACTGTGAAGAGCACGATATTCCAGTGGATTTCGCCAACAAGAAGAAGAAATCCCCCTACTCGATGGATGCCAACCTGCTGCATATTTCCTATGAAGGCGGCATTCTGGAAGACCCCTGGGCCGAAGCGGAAGAAGACATGTGGCGCTGGAGTGTCTCGCCGGAACAGGCCCCCGAAACGCCGACCTATATCGAGCTGACGTTCGAGAAGGGCGATATCGTGGCGATCGACGGTGAAACCCTCAAGGCCCACGAAGTGCTCGAAAAGCTCAACAAGGTGGGCGGTGACAACGGCATCGGCCGGCTGGATATCGTCGAGAACCGCTATGTGGGCATGAAGTCACGCGGCTGCTACGAAACGCCCGGAGGCACGATCATGCTGCGGGCACACCGCGCCATCGAGTCCCTCACACTCGACCGGGAAGAAGCCCACCTGAAAGACCAGCTGATGCCGAAATACGCCGAAGTGATCTACAACGGCTACTGGTGGAGCCCGGAGCGCCGCATGCTGCAGGCGGCCATCGACGAGACCCAGAAGAACGTCTCGGGTGTGGTTCGCATGAAGCTCTACAAGGGCAATGCGACGGTGGTCGGGCGTAAATCCGAACAGTCGCTGTTCGATGAGTCCATTGCCACTTTCGAAGATGATGCCGGCGCTTACGATCAGAAGGACGCCGAAGGTTTCATCAAGCTCAACGCACTGCGTTTGCGCATTGCCGCCGGTAAGGGCCGCAAGCAAAGCTAACGACGAAAGCGGCCAGACACTGGCCGCTTTTTTCAAAGGCTGGGTGAGGCGAGTCAACGCGCCGTCTCGAAAGCTCGGGCGGACGTGAACCGCTTCTTGTAGGACGTCGTCAGGAGAAGACCATGTTTAAAAAACTGCTTTCAGCATTGGCGGGCGGTAGCGATAAGCCAGCCGCCGGTGGCAAGGCGGTTCACGCCGAACCCGTTCATTATAAAGCGTACGCCATCGTCTCGACGCCGGATCAACAAGGCGGTCAGTACCGGGTAAGCGGTATCATTACCCTGGCGCGTGAAGATGGTCAAACGCTTGAACACCGCTTCGAGCGCTCGGATATGTTGCCGGCTCGCCAGGCGTGCGATGAGATGATGGTGGCCAAGGCCAAGCGCTATATCGATGAGGTAGGGGACGCGATGTTCGAGCCGGACCCTCGCCAGAAAAGCGAGTCGTCTTTAAACTGATGCTTTTTTCAGGCGTCGAACTTGGCAGGTAGCGCGGGGGTTGGACGTCACGCTTTGATCTTGTCCATCCACAAGCGTGCCTGGGCAGCGGCTTCGACGAGCAACGTATCGGAAAGGTCGTTCGAATTGATCCCTTGTTCAGCGGATTCGACCTCGTTGAGCAAATCTCCCATCTCGCCCTTGCGCTCGTACAAGGCATTGATGAATGCCTGTCCGAGCGGCAACTCCTCCTTCAACGTTTCCATGTCGACATCCAGAATCACGGGCATGTGGGAAAAAAGCCCCAGAATGAACCCCTCTTCTTCGTCGACGCTTCGGTAAGCGGCGACCTGTTCGCAGGCAATTGCTCGGGTGAGCCCGTTGATCACGTTGAGCCTGTTGGCTGGACTATTGCTTGCCAGCAAGACGATAGTGACCAGCATTCTAAGCTCGGTAACCCCTAATCGTTGAATGCACTCGTTGAGTCGGTAGGAAGGTTGCCCCAGGCTTTTACTTGCCGAGTTGGCCCGTCTCAAGACGGCATCTACCAGGTAGGGGTCCTGAGCGATCAGCTCGCCGATCTCGTTGATATTGACAGGTTGCCGATAGAGTCGGGTAATCAGGCGAAGTTGGGTAGCGCAGGAAGAAGTGCGACGATGGGCGCGGGTTTTCTTAATGTTGGGTCGTTCGTAAAAGTAGCCTTGAAAGAGTGAAAAGCCCAAGTCCTTGCAGCGTTGGAATTCCTCCTGGGTTTCCACACGTTCGGCCAGCAGTGTAAAGCCCTGGGTCTTTAAGGATTCGATGAGTTCTAGGGAAAGCGCATTCGAGACATCGAGTTTTACGATATCGCAGTAGCGCAATAGCGGGTCGTGATTTTGATCCGTCTGAAAATCGTCCAGCGCCAGCGTATAGCCTTGAGCATTGAGATCTTCAAGGGCTTTTTCCACCTCGCGGGAAGGTGGTGTCGTTTCCAGGATTTCAAGCACCACCTGCTCCGGCGGCAAGGAGCAGAGATCGGGATTCAAAAGCCACTGTTCGGAGACGTTGATGAAAAGCTTGCGCTTGCCGCAAAGCTTTTCCAGACCAATTTCATAAATGGCTACGGCACATGCCCGAGCGGTGGCTTGAACGTCATCAGTGATATCGGCATTTCTTGCTTTAAGGTGACCACGATAAAGAAGCTCATCGGCCACGTGGTGCAAGTTGCCATCCACAATGGGCTGCAGCGCGATGGTATAGCCATTGCCAGACGCATTGAGTACCGCCCTTGTCATTGAATCACTACTCCCTGCCCGTCATGAGATATTATTAATTGTCGGGTCTATATATTATTAAAAAAGCAGTACCTATGAATAAAGTAAAGCAAAAAACTGCTGTTATTCTTAACCCAGGATATCAAGTTTTCAACTATTGATTATTGTTAACTAAGTATGACCATCCTCTTTATCAAAAGCACTTGCCTGAAATGCAAGTAGTTCATCCAGCGTGTGAATGTTACGGGCTTCCAGACGGGAAAGTAGTAAAAGCCAGAGTTCGGCGGTGAGTTGGGCATCCCCCAGCGCGGTATGGCGGGCACCGAAGGCCGGAGCAAGGTCGTAGCGCTTGGCAAGCGTATCGAGGTCATGGCCGAGTAGCGCCTTGTCCAGCGCCCTGGAGATCAGCAGGGTATCCAATACCGGGTGGGCAAGCTTGATACCTGCAGGACTCAGCGCTAGCAGGTCAAACGAAGCGTTATGAGCGAGCAGCACCGCATCTGCTGTATAGGTCTGGAACTGGCGAAGCACCGAATCGAGTAAAGGGGCATCCTGGACGTCGCTATCGTATATGCCGTGAATGGCGGTGCTCTGGGCTGGAATGCCGCGCTGAGGGTTGATGTAACTTTCAAACACGTCGCTGGCGAGTAATCGATTATTGACAATACGGCAGGCGCCCAGGCTGATCACACGGTCGTTACCGCGAAGATCGAGCCCTGTGGTCTCGGTGTCAAACGCGACGATCGCCAGATGCCGGAGCATGCGCTCTGCCAGCGGTTCGTCAGGGGGAGTGAGATGAGCGATAGCGAAATCGTGAAACTCCGGCCGGGGAGCCGCGCGAGGTTCGGGGGCGCTCAAGCGTTGCGAGGTCAAAAGCGAGACGCAAAGGCGAGCATGCATGTTGTCCGCGTCCGCTTCGCTCCAGAGCGTACTTCCGTGTATATGGAGTAGATCATCCACTGTCGGTGCCAGGGGCAGCGTTTCGATGACCTTCTGTCGCCACCGAGCAAGACGTGGCGCGTCAACGGCGTCTCCTTTCCAGATGAAAGCCAGCCATACACCTTCTCGGGTATTGACCAGTTCGCCTTCAAACCCGCATTGCGGAAAATGGCCGTGAAGTTTTTTGATAAGCGAATCGAATAGCGCTATCAGCGACGGGGCGTGACCCTTGAACCAGCCAGGCACCCCAATGGGGGTGATCAGCTGATGGGTGGGAGCGAGCTGTTCATCCAGGGCCTGCCAAAAAGCGTTCGACCAGATCGAGCTCAAGCGTTCATGGGCCAGGTCAGGGTGCTTCAAGAGCTGTTTGAGACTTGAAATGGATGCGGGTTCAGGGGGGGACTCCAGTGTTTCAAGAGCCTTCGTGATCCTCTTTCTTATGCCCAGCTCGTTTTCCCAGAAGCGTGTGGCATCCTTGAGGGTCATCAGTACCTGATCCGGGTTTCGGGATAGCCGTGTCAGGCTGATCGAAAGGGTGCGGGCGTTGAAACGGGTAAGTACTTCGCGGGAGAAGGGCTCCCGGGGAACAGGGGCATCGACCAACGTTTTAAAACGCGCACTCAGGCTAGGGTCGGGCACCAGGCTATCCAGCCGTTTACCCAGTCCCAGACTATGGGGTGAGGGGAAAAAGGCTTCGGCGGCCTGGTTGAAAAGCAAAAGCCGACGGTGCTGATCGAAAAGCATGATTGGCGTGGCTAGATGCTGTAAAAGCTCCTCGAGCTCCTGGCGTACTCGTAAGGTCTCTTGAGCACCCTCCCGGCGGGCCTGCTGATATCGCTGGCGGTCGGCGCGCCAGCATCTGGCGATGTGGATCAAGTCAGGCCTCAGGCTTTCAAGCCACCCGCCGGGGGGCTGACAGGCCACCTCCGGGTTGGCGATCAGCCTGGCAAGCTCGCCATGAAGTGCGCGCAGCGGCCTGACGAGTGCGCGCTCGAGCAGCCACCCCACCGCCAACAGTGTCACGCCGCCAGAAAGTGACCCCAGCCACAGCACAACCCGCGCGATGCCGTTCAGGGCAAGCTGGCTGTCCAGCCACGCTGCAAACGCGGCGCCGCCCAGAAGGCTCACCCCGCCTAGCAAAAGCCAAAGGCCCACCAGTCCTTGCCGTGTAGGCAGACCTTTAGACATGAAGCGCTCCAGGCAGGCCGATACGCCCGGCAGCGGGGGAAGGCACTGCTGACAAGTCAAGGGCATGGGTCGGGCTCATGAGTCCACCTGTTGAAAAATGCGTTCAAGTTCTTGAGTTTAAGGAGGTGACTGACCCGCGCCTAGGCGACCTTGGTGCAAGCGGGTCAAAGTCCGACCGGCCGCTCAGGTTTCAGAGATTGATATACTGGAAACCTTGCGCAAGCGCTTAGCCAACAAGGTGTTCAATGCGAGTACTGTTACTTTCGGCTTACGAGGCGGTTAGCCACCGCTACTGGGCAGACCAGTTGATGGTGCGCCTGGACGACATGAGCTGGACACGCTTGAGTCTTGCACCGCGCCACTTTGCCTGGCGCATTCGTGGCAATCCCTTGAGCTGGTGGCTAAAAGAGCAGGCCGCTTTGAGTGAACCTTACGACGTGGTTCTGGCGACCTCGACGGTCGACCTGGCGACGCTGCTAGGGCTTTTTCCACACCTGAGCCGGGCGCGCAAGATCGTCTACTTCCACGAAAACCAGTTCGCCTACCCGCCTTCAAGCGCGCAGCAGCACCACGTCGAGGCGAAAATGGTGAATCTCTACGCTGCCCTGGCCGCCGATAAAGTGGTTTTCAATACCGCCTACAACCGGGATTCATTCATCGACGGCGCGCGGACGTTTCTGAAAAAGATGCCGGAGAATCTCCCCGCCGCCCACCCTCTGGAGACGCTTCGCCGCCAGGCGATGGTGTTGCCGGTGCCTCTTCGGCCTCTGGACTCGCCGGCGGTGACGGCGAACCCGCGCCCTGCGCGTGTTATCTGGAATCACCGCTGGGAGTATGACAAGAACCCGGAAGACTTTTTCGATGTGCTCTTCAGGCTAAGCGAGGCGGGCGTTGCGTTTGAGCTGGCGGTCGTCGGTCAGCGTTTTCGCGATGAACCGGCTATCTTCAGCGAAGCCAGAACACGCCTGGCCGCGCACGTCGTCTGTTGGGGGCCGCTGGCGTTGGCGGAGTATCAGGCTCTTCTTGACGAGGGCGGTATCGTGGTCTCCACCACCTGGCACGAGTTTCAGGGCCTGGCCATCATGGAAGCCGCCCAGCGCGGGGCGCTCCCGCTGGTGCCCGAGCGGCTCTGCTTTCCGGCACTTTACCCCAGGCCCTACCGCTACGACGGCACGCCCTCAGGGCTTTATCAGCGTTTGAGTGAATGGCTGACAGTGCCAGACAGTCAGCCGCCGGTGCTGGGTACGAAGGATTGGGAGTGGCCGCAGTGGGAAGCGGCGTACCAGGCGCTTTTATCTGAATAGAGAATCAAAGCTCGGTCTTTTCCTTGTATTCGCAAAGATCTTCGATAATGCAGCTGCCGCAGCAGGGTTTTCGGGCCACGCAGGTGTAGCGCCCGTGCAGAATCAGCCAGTGATGGGCATCTTGCTTGAAAGGGCGGGGGACGTGACGCATGAGCTTCTGTTCCACCTCGACAACATCCTTGCCCTTGGCGATGCCGGTCCGGTTGGAGACCCGAAAGATATGCGTATCCACCGCGATGGTGGGCTCGCCAAAGGCGGTATTGAGAATGACGTTGGCGGTCTTGCGGCCTACCCCCGGCAGCGCTTCCAGCGCTTCGCGGGTGCGCGGGACCTCGCCATCGTGGCGCTCTACCAGCATGGCGCAGGTTTTCATCAGGTTCTGCGCCTTGGTGTTGTAAAGACCGATGGTCTTGATGTGCTCCTTGAGCTCCTCCAGGCCCAGTTCGAGGATCTGCTGCGGCGTATTGGCGACAGGGAAGAGTCGGGCCATCGCCTTGTTGACGCCGACATCGGTTGCCTGGGCCGAGAGTAGCACCGCGGTTAAAAGCTCAAACGGCGTGTTCCAGACAAGCTCGGTGGTCGGGTGCGGGTTCTCGGCCTGAAGGCGTGAGAAAATCTCGAAGCGCTTGCTTGCATTCATGACGTGGCTTCCGATTCAAGAGCCGCGCGTGCGGTATCCACCACCTGCTGGGCTTTTTGCAACTGCTCCTCGACCCGCGCCACATCGGCGGTATCCTGCTGGCGTTTGGCATGGGCAAGCTGCTGGCGCACATGGCGAAGCGATTGCTCTGCAGCTTTTAGTGCCAGACGTTTCTGGTGGCGGCGGGTCGCGGTGCTGCCCGCGGGTGAAGCGCTCGGTGGGGCGTCATTGGCTTCAGCCAGGGCGGTGTCGAGCTTTTCAAGCGTGTGGCGCTGATAGGCAAGACGTTCGACAAGTTCGGCGCGCAAAGCGCCGCTATCCTGCTGGGTCTGAAGCTTACGCTCAAGACGCTTGAGCGCCGCAGCCTCACGGGCCCGCTGGGTGCGCAGCGTGCTTGGCGACATCCCTTGGCTTTCCGCCGTCGCGGGTTTGGCAGGCGAAGGTGCCGTGGCCCGGCGGGTGCGGCGCACCTGCCTTGCTTCGCGCTCGGCGGCCAGGCGCCGATTGCGATTGTTGAAGCGTTCGCGCCCCTTGATGGCACGACGCTCCAGGTAGGCGTCTTGCTCGGCCTGGGTGTTCGCGGCCTGCCACTGAGGGTGAGGCAGCAGATCAATGCAGTCCACCGGGCAAGGCGCGACACACAGCTCGCACCCGGTGCATTCATCTTCGATCACCGTGTGCATCTGTTTGGCTGCGCCGAGAATGGCGTCCACCGGGCAGGCCTGGATGCACTTGGTGCAGCCGATGCACTCCTGTTCCCGAATGATGGCAAGCATCGGCGCCTGGGGGGGCTGCTCCAGGGGAAGTGTCGCCCGACCGGTCAGCTCGGCCAGGCGATTCAGGGTCTCGATGCCGCCCGGCGGGCAGCGATTGATTGCCTCACCTTCCATGATCGCTTCTGCATAGGGGCGACAGCCGGTGTAGCTGCATTTGCCACACTGGGTTTGCGGCAGCTCGGCATCGATGGCGTCAATCAACTTGGCAGCCACCACGTCAAGCCACCCGTTGCCCCGGTTCAGCGCCGCTATCCGGCGACATCAGGTAAATACCTTCATCGTCGCCGGCGGCCAGCACCATACCTTCGGAAATCCCAAAGCGCATCTTGCGCGGGGCAAGGTTGGCCACCATCACGGTCAGGCGGCCCTCGAGCGCCTCCGGCGAGTAGGCCGAGCGAATGCCGGAGAAGACGTTACGGGTTTCACCGCCAAGATCCAACGTGAGCTGCAACAGCTTGTCGGCGCCTTCCACGTACTGCGCCTTGACGATCCGGGCGATGCGCAGGTCCACCTTGATGAAGTCGTCGAAGCTGATTGCGGATGCGATGGGCTCCTTGGCAAGCGGGCCCTTGACGGACTCCTTGAGTTTTTGCTCTTCCACGAGATCCTCCTTTGACGCCTCGATCATGGCGTCGATCCTGTCGCGCTCGATACGCGTCATCAGGGGTTTGAATTTTTCGATGCAATGGTCGGTCAATACCGTCTGGCGGCTCTCCCAGTCGAGAGAGTCGATCCCCAGAAAGCGCGTTGCCTCGGCGGCCATGGCGGGCACGACAGGCGCCAGATATACCATCAGCTGGCGGAAAAGGTTGATGCCCACCGAGCAGATGTCCAGCACTTCCTGGTCGCGCCCACCTTCCTTGGCCAGCGCCCAGGGGGCCTGATCGGCAATATAGGTGTTGGCCTCGTCGGCAAGCTCCATGATCTTGCGCATCGCCCGGCCGAACTCGCGGGCTTCGAAGTCAGCGGCGATCTCTTCGCCCATGGCAATGAAGCGGGCCACCAGCTGCGGTTCGGCGCAGTGGCTTGACAGCGTGCCGCCGCCGATCTTTTTCACGAATCCCGCGCAGCGGCTGGCAATATTGACCACCTTGCCCACCAGGTCGGCATTGACCCGGGCAGCGAAGTCATCCAGGTTCAGGTCGAGATCGTCGACCCCGGCGCTGAGCTTGGCAGCGAAGTAGTAACGCAAGTACTCCGGATCGAGATGATCGGCGTAGGTTGCGGCCTTGATGAAGGTGCCGCGGGATTTGGACATCTTGGCCCCGTCCACGGTCAAGAAACCGTGGCAGTTCACCGCCGTGGGAGTGCGAAGGTCCGCCCCGTGGAGCATCGCGGGCCAGAAAAGTGCGTGAAAATAGACGATGTCCTTGCCGATAAAGTGATAGACCTCGGCGCTTGAATCCTTTTCCCAGAAGCTGTCGAAGTCGATGCCTTCACGCTCGCAGAGATTCTTGAAGCTCGCCAGATAGCCGATCGGCGCGTCGAGCCATACGTAGAAGTACTTGCCCGGTGCATCGGGAATTTCAAAACCAAAGTAGGGCGCATCCCGAGAGATATCCCACTCGTTGAAACCGGACTCGAACCACTCCATCAGCTTGTTGCGGATCTGCGGTTGAACGTGACCCTCGCTGATCCAGCTTTTCAGAAACTCGGTAAACTCGGGCAGTCTGAAGAAGTAGTGGGTGGAGCTTCGAACTTCGGGCTTGGCGCCGGAAATGGCCGATACCGGGTCGATCAGGTCTGCCGGCGTATAGGTGGCACCGCACTTTTCACAGTTATCGCCGTACTGATCTGGCGTTTGGCACTTCGGGCAGGTGCCCTTGATGAAGCGATCCGCCAGGAAGAGTCCTTTGACCGGATCAAACATCTGCTCGATATCGCGGGTGGCAATATGGCCCTTGTCGCGCAGGCGCTTGTAGATCAGCTCGCTGAAGTAGCGGTTCTCTTGCGAATGCGTGGAATGGTAGTTGTCAAACCCCACGCCGAAACGCGCGAAGTCGGCCTGATGGTTGCTGGAGACGCGCTCGATGAGCGCTTCCGGCGAAATGCCTTCCTGCTCGGCGCGCAGCATGATGGCGGTGCCATGCGCGTCATCGGCACACACGTAGTAGCAGCGCTGCCCGCGGCTTTTCTGAAAGCGCACCCAGATATCGGTTTGAATGTACTCGAGCAGGTGGCCCAGGTGGATGTCGCCGTTGGCATAGGGGAGAGCGCTGGTCACCAAAATATTGCGCGGGGCAGAGTTTGACATGGTCAGGAATACTTCCGGTTAGCCTGTAACAAGTAAAGTCGGCGAAGGGTGAATGCACTTCGCCGATCACGATGTTCGCTGGGGGTGAAGACGCCGGGCGCTTCTCGGCAAGAGCGCGACCCGGGTCAGTAAAGGGCTTGCTCTTCCTGCACGACCTCCCTGAGAAGCTCCAGAAAGAGCTTGTCCGCTTCGGAGTGTTCGGCGGGGTCTTCGGGGATGTGCACACTGGTGGTGTCGGATATCTCGTTGGCAATGCGTGCCATGACCGCAGGACCAGAACCGTCGCCAAGCTCGTTTCGGGCGATGGCAAGTGACTGCTTCAAGATCTCCGGGTCCTGTAGCAGTTTGCGAATGAATCCACGCAGTTCGTTGATCATGCGGGTTTTTTGAATTTCGGATGCAGACATGGGGCGCTCCTTGAGCCTTGCTTGAAAGCAAGGTCTGAACCATACAGTGATTGCCTTGACCATAGCACTTTTTGATAAGCCCGGCATGGGCGAGCGCTTGAAAATTGGCTTAAACGCCCAGCCGGCCGGCCTTGTGCTTGACCGGATTGGCGTACTGATTGAGCCAGTAGGGCCTGAGTGGCTCGGGCACGCTTGCCAGGCGTTCCTTGAAGCGCGCCCGGTCCTCCCGGGTAATCGCCTTGCGGGCCACGAGTTCCGGTGCCTCGCCCAGCGCTTCCAGGGCCAGGTAATGGCTTGGGAACAGCCGGTAGCCGCCAATCACCTGGCGGTCGATCTCGGCGGCCACTTCATCGGGGGTGGCCATATCCACGCCCACCGGCTGGCCAAAGCGCAGCTGCACGCGTCCCTTGGAGCCTGTGATGCCGGCAACAATGGAGCGAATATCCTCGAACTCGCTTTTGGCGTAGCTGCCTTTGGTGGCTACATCAAAAAGCTCCTGGGCCTTTTGCACATCGCAGGGGTCGTACTCGTAGCTGATCGAGACCGGCACCAGCTTGAGTTCGGCAATTGCCTCGCCGAAGACGAAGTCTCCTGGTTCATTGCGCTGGGCCATGGTCAGCATCTTGATGATGGCGGGGTCGGTGCGGTCGATGCCGTTTTTCGCTCGTCCTTCGCGCTGGGCCATCCAGATGGAATGGTTGTCCATGGTGATCGAGTGACGGATATAGCCCGAAAGCTGCTGGTAGGCCGCCAGCATCGCGCGCTTGCCCCGAGCGCTTCGTGGCACGATGAAGCTCTTGTTGAGCCGCATCAGGTCGGTCACGTAGGGCTTTTTAAGCAGGTTATCACCGATGGCGATGCGCACCGTGTCCCGGTCTGCGGCGTAAAGCGCGTAATTGACAAACGCCGGATCCAGCGAGATATCCCGATGATTGCCGATGAAGAGATACGCGCTTTGCGGGTCGAGCTTTTCAAGGCCGGATACCTCGAAGGCATCGGTCGTGGTGCGTATCATGCGTTCCATGTAACTGGCGATACGCATCTGGAAATCGCGCACGGAGGCGACGTTTTCGACCTCGCGACGCACCGCTCGCCCGGCCAGCACGCGAGCAAGCGCCGGCGCCCATCGGGCAAGACGGGGTAGCCTGAATCGTGTCAATGCATCCAGTAGCTCGCTATCGCGACTGAGTCGCGTGAGCACGTCTTTTACCTCGTGATCCATGTAGGGCCGAATCGCGGCCCAGGGGTCGTCGGTTGAGGCGGCATTAAGGACGTTATTTTGGTCAGTCATGCGATCCGTTGTTATGAAAGTGAGCCAAGTCGAGTGATATCAGACAGCTAGTTGTGCAAGGCATCCTGCGTGGCGTTGGGCTCTTTTTGTGCCTCGCCGCCCAGCCACTCCAGTAGCCTGGCGATATCATCCGACAGCGACTGCGCCATCAAGATGAAGTCGGTCTCAAGGCGCGCCAGCGCGTCGTCGCCATCATCGGCGTGATCCGCCTCCTCGATCAAGGCATCTCCAAAGCGCAGCGATTTAAGAGACAGATCGTCGTGAAGCACCAGACTTAGCCGCCCTTCAAGGCCGAGGGCGAGCTTGCTGGCCTGGCGGCCGCTCTCCAGCAGATTCTGGATCTCGTCGCTATCCAAGTCCACCTGACGGGCGCGCAGGACGCCGTCATCACCCTTGGCCTTGAGTTCGACCTGATCGCCTAGCTGCATGTCCGTCGGGCGGCTTGCTGCATCGCCAAGCCAGGTCGTCATGGCGCGAATCGGCAGGGTCTGTGAGGTGACCGGGGTCACTTTCAACGTCCCCAGCGTTTCGCGCAGTAGATCCAGTATCTCCTCGCAACGGCTACGTGAGCTGGCGTTGATGCCGATCAGCCGGCGCTTCGTGTCCCACCATAGATCCACCTTCTGACTGCGTACGAAGGCGCGGGGCATCAACTCCTCGGTAATCTGCTCCTTGAGCGTGGTCTTCTCCTTGCGCGTCACCTTGCGCGCCTCGGCTGCCTCGATATCGGCCACTTTCTCGTCGAGTTCTTCCTTTACCACCGACGCCGGCAACAAGCGCTCCTGGCGCAGGGCGGAAAGAAGCCGGTGGCCCTGGATCTCGTGAAGCAACTGGCCGTTACCCAAGCGACCTGCCGGCGCCGTCCACCCCAGCCGACGGGCATCGGCGCCCCCCAGCGGCCTGGCAGCGTAGGGCTCGAGGGCACTTTCCAGCGCGTTGCCGTCGAGCTCGAAATCGCCGTGGAGACGATACAAGTGCAGGTGCTTGAACCACATATCACCGATCCTATTCAAAAGGGGGCACATTATGGCGAAACGGGACTCGTCCTGCCAGCCTCTTGCACCAGACTACCTATATTGCATACGTTTTAAACCTGTGTTTGATTACGTGCGTGTCATTGGGCGGCTCACGTCGGCCCCATGTTCGGGGACAGCACAAAGTGCAAGCCTGCGTCCTGTTTACCCACTGAGGTTTGTCTATCTACAAGGGAGTCTTTCGATGTCGTCTTCACTAACCCGGGTCGATCTTCGCGTACGCGGTTACCACCTGGATGGTTACGGTCATGTCAACAACGCGCGCTATCTCGAGTTCATGGAGGAGGGGCGCTGGGCGTTTTTCGACGATCACGCCGAGCTCATGCGTGAACTCCACGCCGCCGGACGCGCTTTCGTGGTGGTCAATCTCAATATCGATTACAAGAACGCCGCGGTACAAGGCGACGATCTAAGCGTGCTCACCGGTATCATCGAAGTGAGTGAGCGAAGCGCGCGTTGCCATCATCGGATCAAGCGCGCGGACGGCAAGGTGGTGGCTCAAGCGGATCTCACCTTCGTGCTGCTGGATATGAAAACCAACAAGGCCAGCGCGATCGAGGGCGACGTTCATGACGCGCTGAGCAAGCTCTGCGTGGACAAGGACGCCTTTTGATTCTGAGGCCTTTATATAGGCCTTGCGACTGAAGACATCGTACCCGAAATCTTTCTGTCCATGGCCTCTGCGCTCTATCAAGGCTCTGGTGCGCGGAGGGTTGCCAATCCAGCGAAGCTTAACTTGTGTTAACTGGAATGCTCTACCAGACTCTTTTTCATCGACGCGAGTGGGTCGGTGAGCGTCACGACAGGGAGGTAGCGAAATGAGTGGGCATTTTCGTCAGCGTCAACGGGTCAAATGGAAGTGGGGCAGTCACTGGGCGGAAGGAAAAATCACCCGAAAATATATCCAGAAAGTCACTCGGCGCCTCAAGGGTAGCGATATTACCCGTAATGGCACAGAGGAGGAGCCCGCCTACCTGATCAAGCAGGACGATGGCGACCGGGTACTCAAGCTTCACAGCGAATTGCGCAAGGCATGAAGCAGTGACTCAACGTTTTAAAAGGAAGTAAGGATGAGCGACGACAAGGAATCGATCTACCGGGATTTTTACCAAAGCGTCAACATGGCGCCCAAGGAACTCGAGCAGTGGCTTGAAACCGACGAGTCTAAATCGGTGGGCGATAGCCAGGGCGGCGAGTCCACCGGCCATCAGTCGGGGCGGCGCATTGTAAAGATCAAGCGCACGCGCAAGGATGAACTTGACGATAACGATTACGCGCACATGAAAAAAGTGAACCAGTATGTGGCGCGACATCTCAAGCAGCCGCCCCAGAAGGAAGATAAGGAGACCTCGCGCTGGCGCTATTCGCTGATGAACTGGGGTCACAACCCTCTGAAATAGCGCATCGTCTTCCCGCCTCCTTGCATCATCGACGCGGTCTGAACCCCGTGTTTCGCGTCATTGCCGGGTAGAAAATGCGCTTGCATTCCGCCAGGTTCAGGCCGACGTCCCTGTTTCTTCCCTCTGTGTTGTTTTTTTCATCGCCCGCATCGCCTCTGTTGTTGCGCATCAACGCTTTGGCGTGCTCGCTGACTGCCCTTGCTGCTTATGCGGTGGTATGATGTAGGGGTATGTGCGCTCGCCCGGTAATTCACTATCAGGGCGGTATTCAAGCGCTTTCAACTCTCGCAGTGCCAATGCAGTGCAAAGGATCTGACTTTCATGGGTGACATCGCCAGAGAAATCTTGCCCGTCAATATTGAAGACGAGCTCAAGCAGTCGTACCTCGACTATGCGATGAGTGTCATTATCGGCCGTGCGCTGCCTGACGTGCGCGACGGCCTGAAGCCGGTGCATCGTCGCGTTCTGTTCGCCATGCACGAGCTGAGCAATGACTGGAACAAACCGTACAAGAAGTCGGCGCGTGTCGTCGGCGATGTCATCGGTAAATACCACCCGCACGGCGACAGTGCGGTCTACGACACGATCGTTCGTATGGCCCAGCACTTCTCGATGCGCCACGTGCTGGTGGACGGTCAGGGCAACTTCGGCTCGATCGACGGCGACAACGCCGCCGCCATGCGTTACACCGAGGTGCGCATGGCGCGCCTGGCCCACGAGCTTCTGGCGGACCTGGAAAAGGATACCGTCGACTGGGTGGACAACTACGATGGCACCGAGCGGATTCCCGAGGTGCTGCCTACCAAGGTTCCCAATCTTCTGATCAACGGCTCTTCGGGCATCGCGGTGGGCATGGCCACCAACATTCCGCCGCACAACATGCGCGAAGTGATCGACGGTTGTCTGGCGCTGATCGATGACTATACCCTCACCATCGATGACCTGATGCAATACATCCCGGGCCCGGATTTCCCCACCGCCGGTATCATCAACGGGCGTGCGGGTATTCTTGATGCCTATCGTACCGGGCGGGGACGTATCTATGTGCGTGCTCAGCACACCATCGAGCACCACGACAAGACCGGCCGTGACCATATCATCATCACCGAGCTTCCCTACCAGGTGAACAAGGCGAGACTGATCGAGAAGATCGCCGAGCTAGTCAAGGAAAAGAAGATCGAAGGCATTGCCGAGCTGCGTGACGAGTCCGATAAAGACGGCCTTCGGGTGGTCATCGAGATCAAGCGCGGCGAGTCCGGTGAGGTGGTGGTCAATAACCTCTTCGCCCAGACTCAGCTTCAGAACGTGTTCGGCATCAACATGGTGGCGCTGGAGAACGGCCAGCCCCGTACGTTGAACCTCAAGGAAATGCTGGAAGCGTTCATTCGCCATCGCCGCGAGGTGGTGACCCGGCGTACGCTGTTCGAGCTTAAAAAGGCGCGCGAGCGTGGCCATATCCTTGAAGGCCTGGCGGTGGCCATCTCCAATATCGACGAGGTGATCGAGCTGATCAAGGCCTCGCCCAACGCCGCCGAGGCGCGGGAAAAACTTCTGGAACAGGTATGGCAGCCAGGCCAGGTGACCGCGATGCTCGAGCGCGCCGGTGCTACCTCCTGCAAGCCCGACGACCTCGATGAAGGCTTCGGTCTCAACCCCTCGGCGACCGAATATCGGCTTTCACCGGCCCAGGCCCAGGCGATCCTCGAGCTTCGCCTGCACCGCCTGACCGGCCTGGAGACCGAGAAGCTCCTGGACGAGTATCTCTCGATTCTTGAGCGCATTGCCGAGCTGACCCAGATTCTCGCCTCTCCGGATCGTCTGATGGAAGTCATCCGTGAAGAGCTTCACGCGGTACGCGATCAGTTTGGCGACGACCGGCGCACGGAGATCCAGGCAAGTCATCTGGATCTCTCCATCGAGGACCTGATCGCCGAAGAGGACATGGTGGTCACGGTCTCGCGCTCGGGCTACGCCAAGACGCAGCCGCTTTCCGACTACCAGGCCCAGCGCCGCGGCGGTCGCGGCAAATCGGCCACCTCGATGAAAGACGAAGACGTCATCGAGCATCTGCTGGTGGCCTCGACCCATGATACCGTGCTGCTGTTCTCCAACCGCGGCAAGGTGTACTGGCTCAAGGTCTACGAAATGCCCAACGCCAGCCGTGGCTCGCGAGGCAAGCCGCTGGTCAACATGCTGCCGCTCAGCGAGGGCGAGGCGATCAACGCCATCCTGCCGGTGCGCGATTACGATCCGGATCACTACATCTTCTTTGCCACCGCCAAGGGTACGGTCAAGCGTACCAGCCTCGAGCAGTTCTCGCGTCCGCGCAGCGTGGGCCTGATCGCCATCGACCTGGAAGAGGACGACCGTCTGGTGGGGGCGGCGATCACCTCGGGCTTTGATCACGCCATGATGCTTTCCTCCAATGGCAAGGCGATTCGCTTTGAAGAGTCCAACGTGCGCGCCATGGGCCGTACCGCTCGCGGCGTTCGCGGCATGCGCCTTCTGGACGGGGCGGAAGTCATCAGTCTGATCATTCCCAAGAGCCAGCAGATCGACTCGGAGGCTGACGCCGAAACCGAAACCGGCGATGAAGTGGTCGAGCCGGTCGAAGCGCAAGCGGAAGGCCAGATCTATATCATGACCGCCAGCGTCAATGGTTATGGCAAGCGCACCCGTCTCGAGGAGTTCCCCCTCAGAGGCCGTGGTGGCCAGGGCGTGATCGCCATGCAGACCAGCGAGCGTAACGGCGAACTGGTCGCGGCCATGCAGGTCTACGATTCCGATGAGATGATGCTGATCACCGACCGGGGCACGCTGGTGCGTACCCGTGTAGAGGAAGTTTCCACCACCTCGCGGAACACCCAGGGCGTGATGCTGATTCGCCTGGGCAAGGAAGAGAAGCTGGTGAAGACCGTGCGCGTCGATGAGCCTGGTGAAAGCCCCGCCGAGGAGCTGGACGAGGTGATCGAGGCGCAGGATGAAGCCATGGATAGCGGTGAAGAGGGCAAGGGGCAAGATGACACGTCACTATAACTTCTGCGCAGGGCCCGCGGCCCTGCCTACAGCCGTTCTAGAGCGCGCCCAGCGGGAGATTCTGGATTACCAGGGGCGCGGCCTCTCGGTAATGGAAATGAGTCATCGAAGCGATGAGTTCATTGCCATTGCCCAGAAGGCCGAAACGGATCTTCGCAGGCTATTGAGCATTCCGGATAACTACCGGGTGCTTTTCCTGCAGGGCGGGGCAAGCCTGCAGTTCGCCATGCTGCCCATGAATCTGTTGGGACAGGGCGGGCGCGCCAACTTCATCCAGACCGGCATCTGGGGCAAGAAGGCACTCAGCGAGGCCAGACACCTGGGCTTTGACTGCCATGTGGCGGGCAGTAGCGAGCCAAACGGCCATATCGAGGTTCCATCGATGGAGAACCTCTCGATCAGTGACGATGCCGCCTATATTCATTACACCGCCAACGAAACCATCGGCGGGTTGGAGTTCGACTACACTCCAGCGCTCAAGCGCCTTGATGGCGTGAATGTGCCGCTGGTCTGCGACATGTCCTCAAGCATTCTTTCCGGGCCCATCGACGTGACCGATTTCGGCGTCATCTACGCCGGTGCTCAGAAGAATATCGGCCCGGCAGGGCTTACGCTGGTGATCGTACGTGACGATCTGCTCGGCCGCGCGACGGCCTCGACGCCCACGCTCTTTGACTATCAAAAGCTTGCCGAGGCGGAGTCCATGGTGAATACGCCTCCCACCTACGCCTGGTATCTCTCGGGACTTGTGTTCGAGTGGCTCAAGGATGAGGTGGGCGGGCTCGAGGCGATGGATGCGTTGAACCAGCGCAAGGCCGACAAGCTCTATCGCGCCATCGATGAAAGCGCCTTCTACTCCAACCCGATCGCCAAGCGCAACCGTTCGCGGATGAACGTGCCTTTCGTACTGGCCGATGATGCACTGGATTGCGTGTTTCTGGACGAGGCCGAAGCGGCGGGGCTTTTGAATCTCAAGGGTCACCGCAGCGTAGGCGGGATGCGAGCCAGTCTTTATAACGCCGTGCCGGAAGCCGCCGTGGATGCATTGATTGCATTCATGCAAGATTTCGAACAACGAAAGGGCTAGTACCTATGTCAGACACGCCGATCAATTTGGACGAGTTGCGCCAACGCATCGACCAGCTCGATGAAGATATCGTGCGTTTAATCAGTGAACGGGCCACGTGCGCTCAGAAAGTAGCTCACGTGAAGTTGGCGGACGATGAAAACGCGGTCTTCTATCGGCCCGAGCGTGAGGCTCAGGTATTGCGGCGGATCATGTCGCTCAACCAGGGCCCGCTAGATGCTGAAGAAATGGCGCGTCTGTTCAGAGAGATCATGTCGGCGTGTCTGGCGTTGGAAAAGCCCATCAAGGTCGCCTACCTGGGGCCGGAAGGTACTTTTACCCAGCAGGCAGCGCTCAAGCATTTCGGCGACAGCGCAGTCAGCCTGCCCATGGCAGCCATCGACGAGGTCTTTCGCGAGGTAGAGGCCGGCGCGGTGAACTACGGCGTGGTGCCGGTCGAGAACTCCACCGAAGGCGTGGTGAATCACACCCTCGATACCTTCATCGACTCCTCGATCAAGATCTGCGGTGAAGTCGTGCTGCGTATTCACCATCATCTACTGGTGAGTGAAAATACCCGCCGCGATAAAGTCACGCGTATCTACTCCCACCCGCAATCGTTTGGCCAGTGCCGCAAGTGGCTTGACGCCCATTTCCCCCATGCCGAACGAGTACCGGTCTCCTCCAACGCCGAGGCAGCGAAGCTCGTCAAGACCGAGTGGCACAGCGCAGCCATCGCCGGGGACATGGCGGCCAAGCTTTATGGGCTGACCCACATCGCGGAAAAGATCGAGGACCGTCCGGATAACTCGACCCGGTTCCTCATCATCGGCAGCGAAAGCGTGCCGATATGCGGCGAGGACAAGACATCGGTGGTGGTGGCCATGCGCAACCAGCCCGGTGCGCTTCACGACCTGCTCGAGCCGTTTCATCGCCACGGCATCGATCTTACCCGGATCGAGACACGCCCCTCGCGTACCGGCGCCTGGAACTACGTGTTCTTTATCGATTTCAAGGGACACTGTGATGAACCAGGTGTTGCCTCCGTACTCGAGGAAGTGAAACAGCGCGCGCTGGAACTTCGCGTTCTAGGCTCCTACCCCCAGGGCGTAATGTGATCGAGCGAGTATTCCCCGTTAAAACGGACGGTGTCTGTCAGGAGCCGCGTCTTCTGATTGTAGGGCTTGGACTGATGGGCGGCTCGTTGGCCGCCGCGCTTAAACAGAACGGTTTCAGCGGACGCATCGTTGCCTGCGACCCGAGTGCCGACGAGATTGCGCTGGGCATCGAGAAAGGGTTGATCGACGAGGGCGGCTGCGAACTCGACAAGCTTCTGGACGATGCATCGATGATCGTGCTGGCGGTGCCGGTGCTGGCCATGGAACCCGTCATGCAGACCCTCAAGGCGGGGCTTTCGGCGGCGGCGAACAACGTGGTGATTACCGACGTCGGCAGCACCAAGGGCACGATTCGCGACTGCGTGAAACGCGTATTCGGCGCGCTGCCTGCCAATATCGTGCTGGGCCATCCCATCGCCGGCTCCGAGAAAAGCGGCGTCGACGCCGCCGACCCTTCGTTGTTCGTCGATCACAAGGTCATCTTGACACCCGAGCCTGACGTGAATGAGACAGCGCTGGCCCGAGTGGAAGCGCTCTGGCAGACCTGCGGTGCCGAAGTGCTTCAGATGAGCGTCGATCGCCACGATCAGGTACTTGCCCGTACCAGCCATCTGCCGCATCTGCTGGCGTTTTCCCTGGTGGATACGCTGGCCCGTCAGGACGAACGGCTGGACATTTTCCGTTACGCAGCCGGCGGCTTTCGCGATTTTACCCGTATCGCCGGCAGCGATCCGGTCATGTGGCGGGATATCTTCATCGCCAATCGTGACGCGGTGCTGGCTTCGCTCGACGACTTCGAAACGGGGCTGGCAACGCTTCGCCACTCGATCGAGAAAGGCGACAGCGATGCGCTGATCGCCACTTTCGACCGGGCCAGTCATGCGCGGCGCTACTTTGGAACCTTACTCAGCAAAACCAGTTACCAGGCGGAATATCATATGCAACCTCACGCAAGCGTTACTTACCGTGTCAAACCCGGTGGCCAGGCCCGGGGCCGCCTGCGCGTTCCCGGCGACAAATCCATGTCGCATCGCTCCATCATGCTCGGGGCGCTGGCCGAGGGCGTAACCGAGGTGAAGGGCTTTCTGGAGGGCGAGGATAGCCTGGCCACGCTTCAGGCGTTTCGTGAAATGGGGGTGGCCATCGAAGGCCCCCACCAGGGGCGAGTGATCATTCACGGAGTGGGGCTGCATGGATTGAAGGCTCCCGGCGGGCCTTTGTACGTAGGTAATTCCGGCACCGCCATGCGACTTTTCGCGGGGCTTTTGGCCGGCCAGGCGTTCGATAGTGAATTGACTGGTGACGAGTCGCTTACCAAGCGCCCCATGGGCCGTGTGGCGGACCCGCTGCGCCTGATGGGGGCCTCGGTCGAAACCGCCGAGGGCGGACGTCCGCCGCTTCTCATCAAAGGCAGCGCCAGACTCAAGGGCATCGATTACGACATGCCCATGGCCAGCGCCCAGGTAAAATCCTGTCTGCTGCTGGCCGGCCTGTATGCCGAGGGCGAAACCCGGGTGCGCGAGCCTGCCCCCACGCGGGATCACACCGAGCGTATGCTCAACGGCTTCGGCTACCCTGTGCAGCGCGAAGGCGATACCTGCTGGCTGGAAGGCGGGCGTCGACTGACAGCCGGGCCCATTGATGTACCTTCGGATATCTCGTCGGCGACCTTCTTCCTGGTGGCGGCGGCGATTACCCCGGGGGCAGATATCACTCTCGAGCATGTCGGCATGAATCCCACGCGAATCGGGGTGATCAATATTCTCACCCAGATGGGCGCTGATCTCTCTTTCGACAACCAGCGCGAGGTCGGTGGCGAGCCGGTCGCCGATATCCGTATCCGCTACGCGCCACTTTCAGGTATCGACATACCGGTCGACCAGGTGCCGCTGGCCATTGACGAGTTCCCCGCGCTGTTCATTGCCGCCGCCAACGCCCAGGGTACGACCCGCCTTCGCGGCGCCGAAGAGCTTCGCGTCAAGGAGTCCGACCGCATTCAGGCCATGGCCGACGGGCTTGCCGTTATCGGGGTGGAGCACAGCGTGGTGGACGACGGAATCGATATCGTCGGCCGGCAGGAGGGCAGCGCGACGGCCCCCAACTATCCGGGCGGCACCGTGGATAGCCTGGGCGATCACCGTATTGCCATGGCCTTTGCCGTTGCCGCGTTGAGGGCATCCAGCGAAATGGTGATTACCGACTGTGCCAACGTGGCCACGTCCTTCCCGGGCTTTCTGACTCTTCTGGAGCGTATCGGCATGAGTGCCGAGGAGGTACAGGAATGACCGCTTCGATTCCTGTATTGACCATCGACGGCCCCGGTGGGGCCGGCAAGGGCACGATCAGCAGCCTGATTGCCGAACGTCTTGGCTGGCATCTGCTGGATAGTGGAGCGCTTTATCGCCTCACTGCTCAGGCGGCAATGAAGCATGGCGTAGCCCTGGACGACGAGCCTGCCCTTCAACGTCTTGCCACGAACCTCAGCGTTACCTTTCCCGTCGAGGCCGGTGCGCCCCGCACGCTATTGGAAGGCGAGGACGTCACCAAGCAGATCAGAACCGAACAAGCCGGCGAACGGGCGTCAAAAGTGGCGTCATTGCCAAGCGTTCGTCAAGGACTGCTCAAGCGCCAGCGCGATTTCTGCCAGGCCCCGGGTCTGGTGGCCGATGGTCGCGACATGGGTACGGTCGTGTTTCCCGGGGCGCCCTTGAAGATATTTCTGACCGCCAGTGCCGAGGAGCGCGCCCGCAGACGCTACCAGCAGTTGCGTGAGGCCGGGGTGGATGCTAGTCTGTCGAGTCTTTTAAAGGAGATTCAGGCACGCGATGCACGCGACATGCAGCGCAGTGTGGCTCCTCTCAAGCCGGCAGATGATGCCATTACGCTTGATACCACGCGCCTGAGCATACCGGAAGTGGTTGATCAGCTAACCCGCTTGCTGGCCCGAAAAGGGCTCATCGACGGACACTGACTCTCCCTTGCGGCGTTTTCGGGAAAGTGTCACGACGTGGCAGGGCGGCAGTTCATATGATCGTTCATATCGGAGAGCCCGGTCAGGTCCAACCAGCGCTAACACCCCTGAAAGCTGAGTTACATTAGGCCCGCACTCGCTGGTGGTGCGGAGAAGGCATTTATGCCTCAACAACGTAATTACGTAGGAACACCATGAGCGAAAGCTTTGCTGAGTTGTTTGAACAGTCTCTTAACGACATCAACATGGAGCCAGGCGCTATCGTCGCGGCCCAGGTTGTCGACATCGACGGTGACTGGGTTACTGTCAACGCTGGCCTGAAGTCCGAAGGTCAAATCCCGGCGTCTCAGTTCCGTGACGAGAACGGCGAATTGAACATTGCCATCGGCGATGACGTTCACGTTGCCCTCGAAGCGGTTGAAGACGGTTTCGGTGAGACTCGTCTGTCTCGTGAAAAAGCCAAGCGCGCTGAAGCCTGGAAGATTCTGGAAGCAGCCTTCGAGAAAGACGAAATCATCAAGGGCGTTATCAACGGCAAGGTCAAAGGCGGCTTCACCGTCGAAGTTGACTCGATCCGTGCCTTCCTGCCGGGTTCTCTGGTGGATGTTCGTCCGGTTCGCGATACTGCGCACCTGGAAAACAAAGAGCTGGACTTCAAAGTCATCAAGCTTGACCCGAAGCGCAACAACGTTGTCGTTTCACGTCGTGCGGTTCTGGAAGCAGAGAACAGCGCCGAGCGCGAAGCGCTGCTGGCGACTCTGCAGGAAGGCCAGCAGATCAAGGGTATCGTCAAGAACCTGACCGATTACGGCGCGTTCGTCGATCTGGGCGGTGTTGACGGCTTGCTGCACATCACCGACATGGCTTGGAAGCGCATCAAGCATCCGTCTGAAATCGTGGCCGTAGGCGACGAGATCAACGTGAAAGTGCTCAAGTTCGACCGCGAGCGCAACCGCGTATCGCTGGGTCTCAAGCAGCTGGGTGAAGACCCGTGGGTCAACATCAAGGACCGCTACCCGGAAGGCACCAAAGTACACGCAGTGGTTACCAACCTGACCGACTACGGCTGCTTTGCCGAGCTTGAAGAGGGTGTCGAAGGTCTGGTTCACGTTTCAGAAATGGACTGGACCAACAAGAACATCCATCCGTCCAAGGTCGTTCAAGTGGGCGACGATGTTGACGTCATGGTGTTGGATATCGACGAAGAGCGTCGTCGTATCTCCCTGGGTATCAAGCAGTGCACCGCCAACCCGTGGGAAACCTTCAACGCTGAGTACAACAAGGGCGACCGCGTTTCCGGTACCATCAAGTCGATCACCGACTTTGGTATCTTCATCGGCCTTGAAGGCGGTATCGACGGTCTTGTACACCTGTCCGATATTTCCTGGACCGAGACCGGCGAAGAAGCGGTTCGCAACTTCAAGAAAGGCGACGAAGCCGAAGCCGTCATCCTCTCCATCGATCCTGAGCGCGAGCGTATCTCGCTGGGTATCAAGCAGATGGATTCCGATCCGGTTGCTGAATACCTCTCTGTGAACGATAAAGGCAGCATCGTGACCGGTCGCGTTGTCGAAGTTGACGCAAAGGAAGCGCACGTTGAGCTGGCAACCGACGTTATTGCCGTACTCAAGGCCTCCGAGATCAGTGCTGACCGCGTTGAAGACGCGCGCAACGTGCTGAACGAAGGCGACAGCGTGGAAGCTCGTATCGTGAATGTCGATCGCAAGAGCCGTCAGATCAATCTGTCGATCAAGGCGAAAGAGCAAGACGATACGCGTCAGAACCTCAAGAAGCTGCGCGAGCAGGATTCCGAGACCAGTGGTGGAGCCACTACCATCGGTGATCTGATCAAGCAGCAGATGGGCCAGGACTAAACGTCCAGGCTTTATCTCTAAAACGCCACCCTCTGGGGTGGCGTTTTTTTATGTTTAATTTTTGTCTGAAATACACACAAGACATTAAAGGTTTAATTTTCTTGGCCATTAAGTTTAAACTTTTAACGTATTTGCCTATAAAAAAAGCGGTTAGTATTTAGCTTAAAATCGACTAGACTATTGTCAATTAGATCAATTAAAGCAATAATATCGTCGCATCAGGACGCGTGGGCGAGGATTTAGGATAAACTTCGCTGCTCCGTCTAATCTCAGTTACGAAGGAACGCCCCATGTCACTTCTCAATGAATATATCCAGAAAGAGCAGCAGTTAAAACAGCTGCAGGAAGATCTGCAGCGCCTGGAAGGCGATCAGCGTCTCAAGAGTGAGCTTGAGTTCAAGTCCAAACTAGAAGCATTAATGAACGAGTTCGGTAAACGCCCGAGCGACGTTATGGCTCTGCTGGATCCTTCCAACGATCAGCGCAGCAGTGCACCTAAAGCCGCCGTTTCCACTAACCGTCGAAAGCGCCGTCTCAAGGTATACAAGAACCCGCATACCGGCGATGTGATCGAGACTCGTGGCGGTAATCATAAAGGGCTGCGTAGCTGGAAGGACGAGTACGGCGATGAAACCGTAGAGTCCTGGCTCGAGCCGCAGGACAGCTGATGCATTCACCGGTGCCTTGTCAGGGCACCGGCCCTTTTGCAAAAACGTAATATTGCAACAATATGGTTTCAAGATCGAACTTCAGTGATCGCAATGCCTGCGTTGGTTGCGCCATCGCCAGCCAGCTCCTTTTCGAATAACACGATACTTGAACCAAATGTTACTGACAGCGTCATAGACGTGTTGTTTTTGGTTTAGCTGCATTGACCTTTTCCCGTGTTGCGTCTTGGCAAACCATAATGGCTACCGCTGCTCAGGCGGGTTGTTTGCGCTACAGTCGTTAAACGATTCCAGGAAAGGGCAGGCGTCTTTCTACCAGACCCTGCATATGCGCACCATACACTGCCTGAATCCTGGCATAGGGTTTAAACGTTTGCGCTCTTGAGGGCTCGATGGATTTATTGATGTTGGCGGTTATCTACTGACCGTGCAAAGTTACTGTGAGGCTAGTTTGCTGTTGTACCGTACCCAGTGCGCAGAGCGACAGCAATCCGTCGCTTCAATGTTTAATTTGCCATTGCATTCAAGTTAACCGTTTGTGCCGTGCTTAAAAGGCAGAAAACGTCTCTTTCCTTAAGTAAGGTGTAAATGACAGATCAATGAAATATCAAAAGGCACATAAATACGTGGATGAGCGTGAAAAGCTGCGTAAGTTTCGTGAACTGGACGACGCCTTTGCTCAAGCGCTGCGCCAGCTGGAAGATCCAAGCAACAGTTTTGATATTCCTACCGGGCCGCCGGTGCGCTCACTACAGGATCTGGAAGACCAGGACAAGGCAAGTCAGGCCCAGGCGCGTGAACACTTGTTCGGTGAGCGTCTAGGCGTGCTTTGCGCCGAATACGGCTATTCAAGTGACACTGTCAAGTCGCTGGTCGAGACGCTTTTGACCTACGGCCGCTGGGCACTGGATGAAACACCGCCCATCACTGAGCCTTCGCTTCATTCAGACCTCAGCGGTAGCGATAAATCCGCAGACTAGGTAAAAACGGCTCGGCCTCGAGTTTTTCGTCGCGTCGTTTTGCCCGGGTTCGCGGGCCAGGTATCTGAGTCACAGGGGCTTTGATATGCGGCAGACGCGCCTCCGGGGCGGGCACTAACAAAGGCATGGCGATATTGAGCGCCTGGCGTGTGTGCCCATCAAGAAGTGGCTCGGTAAAAAATAGATTGGCCCGCATCAAGGGTGCCTGCGCCTGGACCTGAGCGAGCGTTTCGCCGCTGGGAATACCTGCAAGCTTGCCAAGCTGGATACGGATGTGAGGCGCATCGGTATCGAATTGCAGCAGTTTCTTTTCTGCTTCCTGGACACTGAGCTTCTTGATCGAACGTCCACTTGTGTACCACGCCAGCCGCACCCTCGATACCGGCGCAGGGGCGATGGGAATATGTCGCCAGCACTGTTTCAAGTGAAGGCGCGCCATGCCGCTTTTACGCAACACGTCATCCACATGGGGGTGGCGCTCCGGCAGGCGCAGCTTGGCCTGGGTCAACGCGGCAGGCGAGAGTGCCTTTATCCGGCTTATCAACGCGCTGATGGCGCTTTTGGCCTGGTTGACGGCAGTGACGGCGACCAGCAGGTTTTCATCCGCCGCGATAACGGCAATATAGTTGCGCGTCTCGCGCCCGTCCTGGCCTTCCACGTGCCACATATCCATCAGTGCCTGACGAAACCAGGACGAGTCATGCACGGATGATTCCAACTGCCAGGTAAGCGGCGAACTCTCTTCATAGCGCGTGGCGGCTTTATCAATGGCATCCATCAGCGCATCGAACAGCGCATCAAGCTCATAAAAAAGATGATACGCCGTGGGCTCGGAGCTACTCATTGTTCGCCTTCAGGAGAGAGGAGCATCTTTGTCCGCCTGGGCCAGCAGCGTTTCAATATCGGCCTCGTCCATGGCCGATTCGCCACCAATGCGGTGGGACTCATCCGCCCAGGCACCCAGGTCCAGAAGCTGGCAACGCTTGCTGCAAAATGGGCGGTACGTGCTTTCAGGCGCCCAGGCGACCTTGGTATTGCACTGTGGGCAGGCTACTTCAAAGGGAGAATCGTTAGCAGGTGACATAAAACTCCTACACGGTAAAACTTGGATTTCAACAAAGATTCAATATCGGCAAAACTTGAATTCAGATAAAACTCAGGTTTCGGTGGAACTCAGCTTTCGATAGTACTCATCAAGCATGGCGATTTGATCGGCAAGCCGCGTGGGGTCGCCATCGTTATCGATCACATCATCGGCCCGGGCCAGGCGCGCCTCGCGGCTCAGCTGGGCGGCCAGAATGGCGCTTACTTGGTCCTCGCTTACCTTGTCCCGGGTCATGGTTCGGTGGCGCTGGGTCTCAATACTAACATCTACCACCAGCGTGCGCTCCACCAGCGCCACCTGGCCGGATTCGAACAGCAGAGGCGACACAAGCAACACGTAGGGCGAGTGTGCTTGAAGCGCTTTCAAGTGCTCAACAATACGTGTGCGAATGCGCGGGTGCGTGACGGACTCGAGCCATTGCCGCTCGGTGGGGTGGGCAAATACCCGTGTGCGCAAGGCGGCCCGGTTCAGGGTATCATCGTCATTGAGCACATCGCTGCCGAAATGCTCGATGATATCTGCAAGGGCGGGCTTGCCGGGCAGGACAACTTCCCGAGCCACATCGTCAGCGTCGACATAGCCGATACCCAGCGCTGCGAACGCGCGTGCCACGGTCGATTTTCCCGAACCGATACCGCCAGTTAAACCAATGATCATAGTGCGAACCCGGTGACGTGTTGGCATTGCTACGTGTTGGCGTTACTAATAGCTGAGCGCAATATAAAGGGCAAACAGTTCATCACCTGCCAGAAGGCATACCCAGCCGGCAAGCGCCAGGAAAGGACCGAAGGGAAGGGGTTTGCCGCGCATGCCGGGCAAAAGCCACTGAGCCAGGCCGCCAATGAGGGCTCCGATACCCGCAGAGAGCACAAGAAGCAGCGGCAAGAAAGCCCATCCAAGCCACGCCCCGAGCGCCGCCAACAGTTTGAAATCGCCGTAGCCCATTCCCTCCTTGCCGGTAACCAGCTTGAAAAGCCAATAGAAAGTCCAGAGGCTCAAGTAACCGGCCATCGCACCGATCACCGCGCTTTCCAGCATGAAGGACTGAAACAGGAGCTGATATAAAAAGCCCAGCCAGAGAAGCGGCAGGGTCAGTGCATCCGGCAGCAAGAACGTGCGAAAATCGATGACCGCCAGGGCCAGCAGCGTCAGGCAGGCCCCGTAGATGAACACCGCGTCAAGCGAGAAGCCGAACAAAGCGAGAACCGCTAGCGCCAGAAGGCCTCCGGCCAGTTCGACCAGCGGGTACTGAGGGCTGATGCGGGTATGGCACTGAGCACAGCGCCCGCGCCGTTTGAGCCAGCCAACCAGTGGCAGGTTATCGTGCCAGGCGATGGGCGCCTCGCAGCGCGGGCACATGGACGCCGGCGCGGCAAGGTTGAAGCGCGGCGAGGTTTCTGAGGGTAGTTCGAGAGACTCCCGCGCCTCACTGCGCCAGCGGCGCATCAGCATCACCGGCAGGCGCGTGATCACCACGTTCAGGAAGCTGCCGAAGCACAGGCCAAGGATGAAGATGAAACAGTATAAGACGGCCGGCGATAAGACCATGATACTCCAGAAAAAAACGGTTAAAGTGCGGTGCCGATTTCAAAGATGGGCAGATACATGGAAACGACCACGCCGCCTACCAGCAAGCCCAGTACGACGATTATAACCGGTTCCATCAAGGACGTGAGCGTGTCCACCTTGTTTTCCACTTCCTCTTCGTAGTAGTCGGCCACCCGGTTGAGCATGGCATCGAGCGACCCCGCCTCTTCACCGATATTGACCATCTGGACGGCCAGTGCGGGAAACCGATTGGTCAGGCGCATGGCGAAGTGAAGCTGCTGGCCGGTGGTCACGTCCTGGCGGACCTCGTCGATCGCTTTCATGTAAACACGGTTGTCCGCCGCGCCCGAAGCGGTTTCCAGGCCTTCGATCAGCGGCACGCCGGAGCTGAAGGTGGTGGCAAGCGTACGGGTAAAACGCGATACCGCCGATTTGTGCAGGATATCGCCCAGCACCGGCAGGTGTAAAAGCAGCTGGTCGATGTTATAGGCGACCTTCTCGGAGCGCCGGGCCGCGGCCTTGAGCAAGAAAATGCCGCCGACGATCAGGCCAAGGGCCGGCAGCCAGAAGGCCTGGGCGAGCTCGGAGAAGCGAACGGTAAGCTGCGTGAGCATAGGAAGTTCGGCGCCGAAGCCCTGGAACATGCTCTCGAACTCCGGCACTACCACTACCAGCAGAATCATGGTCACCACCAGGCCGATGGTCATTACCGCCGCCGGGTACCAGAGCGCCTTCTTGACCCGGCTTTTCAAGGAGGCGACCTTTTCCTTGTACAGGGCGATGCGCTCGAGCATCTGATCCAGAGCACCCGCTTGTTCGCCGGCGCTGACCAGGTTCACGAAAAGCCGGTCGAACTGCTTGGGGTGTTTGGCCATGGCCTGGGAGAGGCTGTCGCCGGAAGAAACGTCGCGCATGATCTGTTGGGTAAGATCCACCATGGCGGGTTTCTTCATGCTCTCGGAAATGGCCTGAAGCGCCTGAAGAATCGGAATGCCGGCGCGCATCATGGTGGCCATCTGCCGGGCGAAGAGCATGATATCCACGCTTGCCACCTTGCCTCGGCCGCCCAGGCTGCTGCGTTTCTGGATCTTTACCGCGGTGATGCGCTGCTTGGCGAGCTGCTCGACGATCTCCTCCTTGGTGCGGCCAATGAGATCGCCTTTCATGATCCGCTCCTGCGGACCCTTGCCCTGCCATTTCCAGCGGTGCAGGGGGGCAAGTTTCGTGCGCGCTTTCGCTTTGGCCATCACCTCGGTTACTCCTTGCTGATACGGTTGACTTCTTCCAGGCTCGTGCTGCCATCCAGTACGCGGTTGAGACAGCTCTGATAAAGGCTGGGATGATCTTCGCGCCGAGCGAGTTCGTCGATCTCGATGGCGTTGCCGTCGCGCATGATCAGATTGCGCATGGCGTCACTGATCGGCAACACCTCGTAGATACCCACGCGTCCTTTATAACCCTGGGTGCACTGCTTGCAGCCCACCGCCTTGTAGATCGTGACGTCCTTGAGCTGCGCCTTGGTGAAGCCCAGCTTTAGAAGCGCCTCATGGGGAATGTCCGCTGGCGTCTTGCACTGAGGGCAAAGCTTGCGCGCCAGGCGCTGGGCAATGATCAAGGTAACCGAACTGGCAATGTTGTAGGAGGCGACCCCCATGTTGGCCAGACGGGTCAAGGTTTGGGCCGCCGAATTGGTGTGCACGGTGGAAAGCACCATGTGCCCGGTCTGGGCCGCTTTCACGGCAATTTCCGCAGTTTCCAGATCGCGGATTTCCCCGACCATGACCACGTCCGGGTCCTGGCGCAAGAACGCCCGCAGGGCACTGGCGAAGTTGAGCCCGATCTTGGGCAGCACGTTCACCTGGTTGATGCCGGACACCTTGATTTCCACCGGGTCTTCGGCGGTACAGATATTGCGCTCGATCTCGTTGAGCATATTGATGCCGGTATAGAGCGTCACGGTCTTGCCGCTACCGGTGGGGCCGGTCACCAGTATCATCCCCTGAGGCCGTTTCAGGGCGGTCTCGTAATCCTTTTGCTGCTGGGCGCTGAAACCCAGCTGCTCGATGCCCAGGCGCACCGAAGAAGGGTCGAGAATCCGCAGTACCAGCTTCTCGCCGTACACGGTGGGCAAGGAGTTGACCCGAAAATCGATCGAGCGGGTGCGCGAAAGCTGAAGCTTGATCGCGCCATCCTGAGGAAGGCGGCGCTCGGAGATATCCAGTCGCGACATGATCTTCAAGCGCGCGGCGATACGGTCGCGCATGGCGAAGGGCGGTTTGGCGATCTCGATCAGCATGCCATCGATACGAAAGCGCACCCGGTACTGGGATTCATAAGGCTCGAAATGAATATCCGACGCGCCCCGGCTGATGGCATCCAGCAGTATCTTGTTGACGAACTTGACCACCGGCGCGTCGTCTTTATTGGCGGCGGCGCTTTCGAGCGTAATCTCTTCCTCTTCCTCCTGGACGATATTGAGCTCACCAATGGCGTCGTCCACGCCGCTCATTTCATCAAGCAGACTGTGCTCGCTCTGCGCGACGTACTGGCTCAGGTTGCTGCGTATCTGGTCCACCGGTGCCAGCACGCCTTCCACGCTCAGGTTGGTCGCGAACTGAAGTTCGTCGAGCTGGGTGAGGGTGGCGGGGTAAGGGACCGCCACGGTCAGGCGATGCCCATGGCGTGCCAATGGCAGCACGTTCAGCTTGCTCAGGATCTTGACAGGATATTTGCTGGCCGGGGGCAGGGCGCTGAGCTTGACCGAATCAAGATCCACCACCGGCAGACCGTACTCCCAGGCCGCCGCCAGGGCGGCATCAGCGGAGCCCACCAGCCCGCTTTCCACCACGTGCTCCAGAAACGAAAGCTCGAGCCCGGCACTGGTGGAGTCCGCCACCTCCGCCTGAGCCTGGGTCAATACCCCGTGGGCAATCAGGCGCCTGGCCACACCGGTCAGCTCGCGCGCGGCGGCAAAGGGCTCGTTAAACGCAGATGGATTCATAAAGGCTCGCGAACGCTTAAGTGAGACGTACTTGAGGAACCGCCCATTCAGGGCGGCCACCAAAAGCTACTATAATGCACGTTTAAGCATCATCATAAAGGCTGAATAACGCTCAAAAAAGGCTGATAAAGCTAGTTGCCAACCCCAGGGGGGGTAAGCTAATGTGACGTCACACTGGGCTAAGCGCCTTTAGCCTCAAAAAAAGACCGACCGCAAGGGATCCTCATTCATGCAAACCCCCAACACGAAGCAACTAAGCCGCTACCATCAGGGTGGTTTTACATTGATCGAGCTTTTGATCGTTATCGCTATCATTGCCATTTTGGCTGCGATTGCAGTGCCCCAGTACGGCAATTATCTCGATCGTTCAGAGCGTAGCGCATGCTTATCAGAATTAAGTTCTTACAGATCGCTCGCCATGTCCACTACAGCAATAGGAGCTAGTGATGCTGAAGTTCCTGATTTTGACTTTCAGTCTTGCAACCCGACTGAGACTCAAATAACAGAACTTGATAATAAGTTCCGCGGTACAAACGAGCCAACCGGGACAACACAAATTACAACGCAGAGTCGTGGACAAATAGCATACGTAAGTGCTAATGGCCAAATTACAGCTGAGGCACCTGCTGTTGGACAGTAATATTTCATAAGAGTTGATAGCCTCAATAGAAGAAGCCGTTTTCACGGCTTCTTTTTTAGTATTAATATTAATGCATTCGAAGTTTTATTCTTATATTGAAAATGGCTATTGCCTCGGTCAAAGAAATTGATCTTAATATATTTTATAATTTTGATCGAGTTTTATAACACGTTATAAATATTACTATAAGTGTTGTTGATACGATAGGCAGTGTTGCGCAGATCAACTATGATTTCTCTATTTTTTGTATACATATTGAGTGTATGAATTTTGCTTGCTGCTTCACTAACTATATTGCTATTAACTCGATCTTTAGGCTGCAAAAAATATTTTAAATGATGTTAATAAAATAGTCTTATTTTAATTTTAAGTTAGTTTTAAAAATTGTTATAGAAACTCAAAGTGATAGGTTGAAGTTAACCTTGCAGGGATTAAGGTCGCTACGCGGATTTTGGTTAATATTATTGTTAAAGCCGTTCGCCAGTGTCATGACATTGTCATCGTAAACACCTAATATAAAGCGTTTATACGATTAACTTGGGAGCAACCATGGCGGTTACGTTACAAGCGCGTTTACAACGGACGGTGCGCATTGCCGAAGAAGCCGGGCGCATGATTGTGAAAGCGCGGGCCGAACAGCGCTTTGACCAGCGTCTCAAGGGCGGCATCGAGCTGGTGACCGATGCCGATGTGGCGGTGGACACCTTTATCAGCGAAGAGCTGACCCGGCACTTCCCGGGTGAAACCCAGCTCAGCGAAGAGCTGAGCCCGGAGCAGGGTCTGGGCAGCCAGGAAGCGCTGTGGGTGGTGGACCCCATTGACGGCACGGTGAACTTTGCTCACGGCCTTCGTCATGTGGCGGTTTCCATTGCCTGGCTCGAAGACGGTGTGGGCAAGGTCGGTGTGGTGCACGCACCGTTTCTCAATGAGACCTTCACCGCCATGGAAGGCGGCGGGGCACACTGCAACGGCAAGCCCATCAAGCCAAGCGGCGCGAGTGAGCTTGCCGCCACGCTCGTGGCTACCGGCTTTCCTTATGACCGGGCCGCGCGCAAGGCGCTGATGCCGCGCCTGGAAGTCATTCTGATCCACTGTCAGGACATCCGCCGTAACGGCGCCGCCGCCCTGGATATCTGCGATATCGCCTGCGGGCGTCTGGATGCCTACTTCGAGACGGTCTCGCCCTGGGATTTCGCTGCAGGCTGGGTCATCGCCCGGGAAGCCGGCGCAACTCTTGGGCGCCTGGTGGAGGTTCCGCCCGGTGTATCCGAAGACCTGTACCCCGAACAGCTTCTGATTACCGCCCCCGGCGTTTTCAAGGATATACAGACGCTTTTGCAAAGCGTGGAATAGGTGCCCTGCCAAGCATTTGAAAAGAAAGCGTAAAAAGGCCTTTTCATTTGCGCCGTTTAACGCTAGTATACGCACCGTCTTGAGGCGATAAGCCAGCGCTTTGAAAACGTTGGGGGCCAAGAGAAATCGGAGTGTGGCGCAGCTTGGTAGCGCGTTGCAATGGGGTTGCAAAGGTCGCAGGTTCGAATCCTGTCACTCCGACCAGAAATACCAAAACCGCCGCTACGGGTCATCCCGAGCGGCGTTTTTTTTGCCGACAGGAAACCGCTATCAGCATTATTGTTCTGGACTGAGTATGCCCGGTACAAGAAAGGCAGCTTATCGAGCTGCCTTGTGGGCTTGAAGCCAGTTGATCGGTTTAAAGCGATTAAATCTTGATATCGTAATCGACGTGCCTGTTCATGATCTCATCATAAGTACCATCTTGCTTGATCTCCCGTAGTGCCTCGTTGAATGCTTCTGCCAGGGCTTCATTGCGGGGATGAAATGCTGCGGCAACACCGTGACCAAAATAGCGCTTGGGTTCGCGAATCAAAGGCGAGCTGGTAACGATTCCACTGCCCTCGGCGTCGACCTGAAGCGTCGAGAGCGCCAGCGGATAGTACATGAAGGCGGCGTCCAGGCGTCCGGCGCTGACGTCCAGCGCCAGCTCCTCGCCTGTTGCAAAGCGGCGTACATTGACGATATCACCATAGTTATCGGTGATATACATGTCGCGGATGGTTCCCCGCTGAACGCCTACGTTTAGACCCTCCAACGATTCCCAGTCGTCGATATCGATCTCACGGCCTTCTGGGGTCACCCATACACTGGGGTTGCTGTAGTAGGGCTCTGAAAACAGTACCTGTTCACGACGCTCATCGGTGATCGCCATGGACGAAACGATCGCGTCATACTTGCGTGCCATCAGCCCGGGAATGATGCCGTCCCAGCCTTGTTCTACCCATTGGCACTCGCGTTCGATACGCCGACACACCTCTTCGCCCAGTTCGACTTCAAACCCCGTCAAGGTGCCATCCGGGAGTCGATACTGAAACGGCTCGAAGGGCACATCGACCGCGAGCCGCAAGGGTCGGTCGGCATGGGAAGGGGCGGCAACGATCAATGAAGCCAAGGAGATGGCAATAGCAGCGCTATAGCGAGACATGTTCATGATCTCTTTTCGTTATTCATATAAGTTGTTGGTGAAGTAATGTCGCACGAATGGAGTGACCGGTAAAGCACTGGCCCGAGCGCGTGCGGGCCTGGTGAAGAACAGCAATTGATGAGGGTCAAGCCGACTGCGTCAAACGCGCAAAAAGCGGCATCATCAGCGCGAAAAGCTCCGCCTGGGAGGAAATGGCGCACCTGGCGTACAGCTGACGACGAAATACCTTCACCGTTTGCGGGCTGACATCCAGGTGAAGACTGATGGAGAGCGAGGAGTGGCCTCTTAAAATAAAGAGCGCTACCTCTGCCTGGCGGGGGCTTAGTGCAATACGGTGCTCCGTTGCCAGTGCTTCGCGCAACCGCTCGCCAAGCGGGGCTTTAATGGCGCTTTGCGTCTCTTGTAAGCGATACGCCTGCCAGTGCTTTTTCAGCAGATGGCTCAGGGTCATTTCGTTGTGTTGCAAGGCCTGGATCTCGCGTTTGCTGAAAGAGCGTCCGCTGGAGCGGTCCTTGCCGAAACAGGCGGTGAGCGTGAGGGTTTCGGTGAGGCTGGCAAACACGGCGACTTCATCCACCAGCGTGGTCTGCTTGTAGTAATTCTTGTAATAGGGGGTGCGCTTGAAATGGTCGGGGGCGACGTCCTCGAGCCGGCGTATGCCCTGCACGTCTTTCTTCAAATGCTCGCGGTAGAACGGATCCAGCAGATAGGCGCTGTCCAGGTAATCGCTGTCCATGGGGAGATACACCACCGGGTCGGTGTATTCCCGGTAAAGCACGGCCGGGCGCTGTTCGCCCTGGTAGGCGATGATGATCAGATTATCAAAGGCCGCGAAACGCTTTACCAGCCGTGAGAAACAGCGGGGGAGTTCCGGGGTGGCCAGCGCCAGGATCGCGTTAGCCAGTGCCTCGTCGGTTTCACGTTGGTTCAGCTGTTGCATAAGAAAAAGCTCATACCCCCCTGGGGTTATATACGTGCCGGGAAGGGGCTCATACCGTTACAAGGCCCGCCGATGTCGTACCATAAAGCCTTGCAGGCGCGGGGCGTCGGTCATCGGATAACGTTGCGCAGGCTACTCCACAAGCCGGATTAAAGCACATGCCCGCCGGGGTACACGGCCAAGGCCAGGCGCTGCGCGCGATCAATTATAACGGTACAGGAGACAAATGATGACGGGTAACACTACCCAATTGGAGAGAACCCTCTCGCTGAAAGCGGTCGTGCTGTTCGGTCTTGCCTACATGACCCCTCTGATCGTGTTGGGAACCTTCGGAGTGATCGCCAGCACCAGCCACGGTGCCGTGCCCACAGCCTACTTGATCACCACGGTGGCCATGCTGTTCACGGCTTACAGCTACGGCATCATGGCGCGAACCTTTCCCGTGTCGGGCTCGGCATACACCTATGCGCGCAAGGCCATCGATTCCAGGGTCGGCTTCATGGTTGGCTGGAGCGTTCTGCTGGACTACTTCTTTCTGCCCATGGTGATCTGGCTGATCGGAGCGGCGTACCTGAACGCCCAGTTTCCGGCGGTGCCAAGTTATCTTTTCCTGTTGGGGTTCATGGGTATCACCACGGCGCTGAACATCTACGGCATCAAGATGGCCGCGAAGGTGAATTCACTGTTGATGGTCTTTCAGATACTGGTCATCGTTTTCTTCGTGCTGCTGTCCATTCGCCATGTGTTCGCCAATGATGGGGCGACGGGGCTTTTCAGCCTGCAGCCGTTTCTGGGGGAAGGCGCCGGGTTCAGCGCAATAGCGGCGGGGGCCGCCGTGGCTGCCTACTCGTTTCTCGGCTTCGATGCGGTCACCACGCTCACCGAAGAGACCATCGAGCCCAAGCGCAACATTCCCAAGGCGATCATGCTGACCGCGCTGATCGGCGGGGGAATCTACGTCCTGGTAGGATACGCCACGCAACTCGTTCATCCAGGCAGTGATTTCATCAATGCCGATTCGGCGGCTTTCGAGATCGCCATGACCATTGGTGCGGATCTGTTTGGCGCGATCTTTCTGGCCGGGCTGATCCTGGCCCAGTTCACCTCGGGCCTGGCCGCCCAGGCAAGCGCTTCAAGGCTGCTGTTTGCCATGGGGCGTGACGCGGTACTGCCACCCAAGCTTTTCGGCATGCTGCACGCGAAGTTTCACACGCCGATCTTCAATATCGTGCTGACCGGCGCGGTCGGCATCATCGCACTGTTTCTTGATGTGCTGGCCGCGGCATCGTTCATCAACTTTGGCGCTTTCGTCGCCTTTATCATGGTGAATGTCTCCGTCATCTTTCTGGTGAGCCGGGATGCAGACGCCAAAAGGCGCTACGGCGTGGTCAAGGGTATTCTGGTGCCGCTGGTGGGCGCGCTGGTCAACCTGTGGCTGATGAGTCAGCTGGATATCAACGCCTTCCTCCTCGGCTTTGTGTGGCTTGCCATCGGTTTTGTCCAGCTTGTGTACCTGACCCGGTTCTTCCGTCGTGAACCGCCGGAAGTGGATTTCGATGAGTCCGAGCCTGACGCCTCATCCCAAACGCCCCGCTGAAGGAGAGCGACATGTCCCGATACTTGCCCGTACTCATGGTTCAGCAAGCCAGCAAGATTCACGGCCAGGATGTTGAGCTACGCGGCTTCGAGGCCGAGTTAGAAGAGCTTTTGAGCGATTTCGGCGCTGACTTTTCCGAACCCCGGATGGTGGTCTATCCGGAGATGTATCTATGCGCAGCCTCGGGAACGCCGAGCGAACGAAACGCGCAGCTCGAGGCCGCCGCCGAACCGATCGATGGCCCGCGTGATCGCCATCTTTCACGTATCGCCCGGCGCCTGGGGGTGTGGCTCTTGCCAGGAACGGTGTGCGAACGCGGCGAGGATGGGCATCTTTACAACACCGCACCGGTGTATTCGCCGGACGGCGAGCGGGTGGCCACCTACCGCAAGTGCTTTCCATGGCGGCCTTTTGAACCCTACCGGCCGGGCGAGGGCTTCACCACGTTCGAGGTGCCTGGCGTGGGGCGGATAGGTCTGGCGATCTGCTATGACATCTGGTACCCCGAGGTGGTCAGGCAACTGGCCTGGTCAGGGGCCGAGGTCATTATCAACCAGGTGGCGACGACTACCTGTGATCGGGCCCAGGAACAGATACTCGTGCAGGCCAACGCAATCTTCAATCAGGTCTACATGGTCAGCGTCAACACGGCAGCCCCGTCCGGTGAGGGGCAAAGCCTGGTGGTGGACCCGGAAGGGCGCATTCGGGCGCGAATGCCCGGTGCAACCGCGGGGATTCTTACCGATGTTCTCAACCTGGACGAAGTGGCGCGTGTACGCCGCATGGGGACCGCCGGCTTGAATCGCATGTGGTCACAGTTCAACGAACACGACCCGGTACTGGAACTTCCCATGTATGAAGGGCGAATCGATCCTCGGAAATGGCGTGACAACGCCAGGACGAATCCGACGACGCGACACTCTCCTCAAGCCGATGAGTGAAGATTCGACCCAAGGCTTGGGTCATCGGGTAGTTTAGAGAGGCGTAAAAAAACCGCCGCCTGAGATTCAGACGGCGGTTTTCAGCGATGAAATAGTGCGTCAACAGACAGATAACGCCGGCGCGAGAAGATCCGTTAGAAACGACCGTCAATGTCGTCGGGATTTCGGGCCGAACCATTACCGGGCCGGTTGGGATTCTGACCGGTGCGCTGAGTGTTGTTGCCGCGATACTTGTTCCAGGCGTTCTTCGCCTTTTGCCGGTTGGCAGGCTTGCGCAGCCAGTTGAACACCGCCAACATGATCCATTTTCTCATAAAAACCTCCTGGTTCTTATTAAGAGGGTTAAGCGTTGATATTGCCAGCTGAGGCCTTCAACCAAAAACCGCCGCTTTTCCGGCAGCGGCGGTCAAGACAAGAGGAACCTGTTTACTCCTGCTGGGCCCGGTGGTCGGCGAGTGCGGTGGTAACCGCTTCTTCCCACTGGCCGGCGTTGATTCCCCAATGCTCCATTTCGTCCTTGTCCGGGGTGCTTTCGGCAGCAGCTTCCAGCTCTTCCGGGGAGTAGGCTTCAAAGCAATGCTTGGCGAATGCCTTGGTCGGACCTTCTTGCAACTGGTTGATCATTTCCATTTGGCTCTCCTTTCCTTGTGAGTACATGGCCTTGTGAACACATGGCCTTTTTGTACGTAATTCTATAAGCAGATGACTGTATAAACACGTGGCTCTGGAAGCACGTGGTGTTACGAGAGTGTCAATCAGTATAGTGGGTTAGCCACCGTTTTGCGTTAAACGTTCAATCGAGGCGCTAAACAAGCACATCGGTAACGATCTTGAGCGCGACACCCGAGAGCAGCAGCATGATCAGGTTGTCGAACCACACGTAGGGCAGGCGTTTGCCCAGTGCGCTGCCCAGGGGCATGGCCAGCGCAATGACGATAAACGCCGCCAGGCTGTACCCCCCAAGTTCCAGCGTCAGAATGCCCGCGGCGAGCAGCGCGGGTATCTGGGCCACGGTAATGGCACAGAAAAATACCGAGATCGAGCCGATGTACACGCGCCGCTCAAGCTGCATGGCGTTCAAGAAGGTGATGGAGGCCGGGGCCGACATGCCCGCGGCCCCCTGAAGCACACCAGCCACCAGCCCGACCGGCAGGACCATACGATTGGCCAGTGCAAACGGAAGGACCATCTTGCGCCTTGCCAGTTTGATGCCCAGGTACAGCACGATAGCACCGGCCACGCCCAGCGAAAGCCACTCGTGAGAAAGCGCGACCAGTCCCCAGGTGCCTACCAGAATACCCGCACAGCCCGCCAAGGAGAACGCCGCCAGAAAGCGCAGCGGCAAGAGGTGGCGCCGGTACTGCCACACCTGAATGGCGTTGCTGAACAGGTTGGAGGCCACCAGAACGGCAATCGCCACCTGCACGTTGTAGAGCATGGTGAATACCGGCACGACAATCACCGGCACCCCGGAGCCGATCGCCCCTTTTACAACCCCCGCCACCAGCAGGGTGATAAGTGCAATAATCACTCGTTTTTCCTGACATCGCCCACGGATGTCGCTGGTTGGTTTTCAGGGACTAGTCCTTGAGCACGCTAGTTCTTGAGTACATAGCAAGGCGTGTAGGGCTGGCCATCGAGTTTCATGCGTCCTTGAGCGACGAATGAGTTCAAGAGGGCGTCCAGGCGCTTCATCAGCTCCGGCTCGGCGGAGAGCACGAAGGGGCCGTGGGCTTTTATGGCGCGAATGCCGGGTTCCTTGACGTTGCCGGCCACGATGCCGGAAAACGCCCGTCGCAGGTTGGCGGCAAGCTCGTGAGTGGGCTGGTTGCGATGAAGGGCCAGGCTGCGCATCGCGTCGTGGGTCGGCTCGAAAGGGGCCTGGAATTCCCGGGCGATAGTGAGGCGCCAGTTGTAGTAGAACGCGTCCTGGTGTTCACGGCGAAAATGGGTGATTTCATCGACGCCTTCGCGCATGCGCCGGGCGACAGCCACCGGGTCACCGGTAATGATGGTGTAGTAGCGACGAATCTCTTCGCCCAGCGTGTACACCAGAAACTCATCGATCTTCTCAAAGTAGGCCGCGGAGCTGGCGGGGCCGGTAAAGATCAGCGGGAAGGGGGTATCGCTGTTTTTCGGATGAAGCAGAATACCCAGCAGGTAGAGAATTTCCTCGGCCGTACCCACGCCGCCTGGAAAGACGATGATACCGTGGCCCAGACGCACGAAGGCTTCCAGGCGCTTTTCGATATCCGGCATGACCACCAGTTCGTTGACGATGGGGTTCGGGGCTTCGGCGGCGATAATGCCCGGCTCGGAAATCCCCAGGTAGCGCCCGCCCTTGCGCCGCTGCTTGGCATGAGCCACGTTGGCGCCTTTCATGGGGCCTTTCATCGCACCCGGCCCGCAGCCGGTACAGATATCCAGCTCCCGCAGACCCAGATGATAACCCACGTCCTTGGAGTAGTCGTACTCCTCGCGGGAAATGGAGTGGCCGCCCCAGCACACCACCAGGCTCGGGTCGAGCCCCGGCTTCAACGTGCCGGCCTTGCGCAGGATATGAAACACCGCGTTGGTGGTGCCTTCGCCGGTGGAGAGATCAAAACGGTTATGGTGCTGGATTTCGTTATAGACGTAGACGATATCGCGAAGGATCGAGGAAAGATGCTCGCGGATGCCGCGAATCATATGACCATCGACAAACGCTTCTGCCGGGGCGTTGGTCAGCTTCAGGCGAATGCCCCGATCCTGTTGGAGGACTTCGATATCGAAGTCCTTGTAGGTCTCCAGAATCGCCAGACTGTCATCGGAGGGGTTGCCACAGTTGAGTACCGCCAGGGCGCAACGACGAAGAAGATCGTGCAGGCCGGTCTGCGAGGTACTCTGCAGCCGGTTGACCTCCTGCTGGGAGAGAACTTCCAGGCTGCCTTCAGGGGAAATGATGCTTGAAATCGTAGGGCGCGGGGCCAAGGGTTGATTCATTCGCAGGACAATCTCTATGTAGGTGCCGATAAATTTCCATACTATCACGTAAGCCCCGGGGCGCGCGCAAGGCCGCCTTCGCGAGCCAGTTATGTTAACCTTACGCGTTTTGGTGTTCGTATTTACAGCACTTTACGTTACTTTTGCCATGGCACTTATCATGTTCAATGCCCATTACTTTCGAACCTTCATTACCCTGGTGGAGACCGGTAGTTTCACGCGTACCGCGCGCCGTCTGGAAATGACCCAGCCCGGGGTAAGCCAGCACGTTCGCAAGCTAGAAGAATATCTGGACAAGACACTGATCGAGCGCAAGGGCAAGAGTTTCAGTCTCACCGAGTCTGGACGGCGGGCCTACGACTACGCGCTCAAGCTGTTCGCCGAGCACGAGCAGTTTCGCCATGCCCTCGATGACGACTCGATTGACAGCGGCGAATGCCGGATTGCCTCGCCGGGAAGCGTGGGGCTGATGCTGTACCCGTTCATTCTGGGCCAGCAGCAGATGCATCCCAACCTGACGGTGAGCTACAGCTTTGCATTCAATCATGAAATCGTCGGTGATCTGGTGGAGGGGCGTTACGATCTGGGGATCGTGACCGAGCAGGTAAAAAACGCTGATCTGACCTGCAGTGTCTGGCACAAGGAACCGCTTTGCCTGGTGGTGCCGGCGGATTTTGCAGGCAGCACACTTGCCGAGCTGATGGGACTGGGGTTCATCAACTACTACGATGGCATCAACCACGCCAACCATCTTCTGCGCGCCAACTTTCCGGACGAGTTTCGCTCGATGAGCCACTTTCGCCACCAGGGCTTTACCAACGAGGTCAGCATGGTGCTCGATGCAGTGGCGCGTGGGCTTGGCTTCACGGTGGTCTCGCGTCTGGTGCTGGAGACCTCGCCCTGGCAGCGTCAGGTACGGGCGCTGGCGCTGCCCGCCGCCGTGGACGAAGTGCTCTATGTACTTACCCGGCGTGATTCCACGCTGCCCAAGCGTTACGAGAAGCTTTTGAGTGGCTTCAAGGAGCAGCGCCTTCAGGAAACCATGCTGTAAACCGGCAGTGCCTTGCTTGCGCTCAGGCTGCGCTTGAAACCGCGCCCATGAAAAAGCCCCCAGGGCGCTTGGCGCCGTGGGGGCTTATTGCGGAAGGGCCTTAACTGCGATATTCGTCGATGCTGGGGCACGAGCAGATCAGTTGTCGGTCGCCCAGCACGTTATCCACCCGGTTGACGGCCGGCCAATACTTCGCCGCCATGACCGCATCAGAGGGGAAGGCGCCCAGAACGCGGTCGTAAGGGCGCTGCCAGTCGCTGTCGGCGATATCGCGCTGGGTATGGGGCGCATTGACCAGCGGGTTGTTGTCCAGCGGCCACTCGCCGCTTTCCACGCGCTTGATCTCGTCACGAATGCTGATCATGGCATCGCAGAACCGATCGATCTCGAAAAGCGATTCTGACTCGGTCGGCTCGATCATCAGCGTTCCCGGAACCGGGAAGGACATGGTCGGGGCGTGGAAACCGTAATCGATCAAACGCTTGGCGATATCTTCCTCGGTAATACTCGAGCTTTGCTTGAGCGGTCGGATATCGATGATGCATTCATGCGCCACGGTGCCGTTCTGGCCGCGGTAGAGAATCGGGTAGCTCTCCTCCAGACGCTTGGCGATGTAGTTGGCGTTCAGGATGGCAAGCTGGGTCGCTTCACGAAGCCCCCGGGCCCCCATCATCTTGATGTACGCCCAGGAGATCGGCAGGATCGACGCGCTGCCAAAGGCCGCCGCCGCCACGGCGCCGCCTTGGGTTTTCACGCCGTTGATCGGCGTGACCACGTGGTTGGCAACGTAAGGCGCCAGGTGCGCTTTCACCCCGATAGGCCCCATGCCCGGGCCGCCGCCGCCATGGGGGATGCAGAACGTCTTGTGCAGATTCAGGTGTGACACATCGCCGCCGAAATCTCCCGGACGGCTGAGGCCGACCTGGGCGTTCATGTTGGCACCATCCACGTATACCTGTCCGCCGTTTTCATGCACCACCTCGCACACGCGACGCACGTGGGATTCGAACACCCCATGGGTGGAGGGGTAGGTGATCATGATGGCCGAAAGACGCTCGCTGTACTGCTCGGCCTTGCGGGTCAGGTCATCGAGATCGATGTTGCCCTGACGGTCGCACTCGACCACGACCACTTCCATGCTGAGCATGGCTGCAGAAGCCGGATTGGTGCCGTGGGCGGAGCTGGGAATCAGGCAGACGTCCCGATGCGCTTCGCCGCTTGCCGCCTGGTAGCGACGAATGGCCAGAAGACCCGCGTATTCTCCCTGAGCGCCGGAGTTGGGTTGCATCGACACGTGATCATAACCGGTGATCTCGACCAGAAACGCGGCCAGCTCATCGATCATCTGATGGTAACCCGCCACCTGGTCGCGAGGAGCGAAGGGGTGCAGCTTGGCAAACGCCGGCCAGGAGATCGGGATCATTTCGCTGGTAGCGTTGAGCTTCATGGTGCACGAGCCCAGCGGGATCATCGCATGAGCCAGCGACAAATCCTTGTTCTCAAGGCGCTTCAAGTAGCGAAGCATCTCGGTTTCGCTACGGTAGCGATGGAACGTGGGATGTGTTAGGAAATCGCTTTCGCGGCGGTACGCCTCGGGGATTCCTGAAAGAGCGCTTTCGAACAGCTGGTCTTCGAGTAAGGGAATCGATAAGCCGTGCTCGTCGCCCAGAATCACGTCGAACAGCGCAGCCAGGTCGTGAGCGGTGGTAGTCTCGTCCAGGCTTACGCCGATGTCGCCATTGTCGAAGTAGTGCAGGTTGATATCAACGGTCATCGCCCGGCCGTGGATCTTGCCCGCATCCACACCGGTCAGGCGAAGCGTGTCGAACCAGCTCTCACTGGCAAGCACCACGCCGGCCTGCTTCAAGCCCTGGGCCAGCAACGAGGTGAGACGGTGGACCCGGGCGGCGATCTTGCGCAGGCCCTCGGCGCCGTGATAGGTGGCGTAGAAGCCGGCGATATTGGCCAGCAGCGCCTGAGCGGTGCAGATATTGGAGGTCGCCTTCTCGCGGCGGATATGCTGCTCGCGGGTCTGCATGGCCATGCGCAGGGCGGTGTTGCCCCGGCTGTCCTTGGAAACCCCGATGATCCGTCCGGGGATCGAGCGCTTGAGCTTGTCGGAGGTGGCAAAGAACGCCGCGTGAGGCCCGCCGAACCCCATGGGAACGCCAAAGCGCTGGGAGTTGCCCACCACGATATCCGCTCCCATCGCCCCCGGTTCCTTCAAGAGCACCAGGCTTAAAAGATCGGTAGCCACGCAGGTCATGATGTTCTGCTCTCGAGCCGCGCTCAGAAGGGGCTCAAGCTCGGTGATGTCACCACTGGCGCCGGGGTATTGCACCAGTGCGCCGAAAACGTCGTGCTGGGCCAGGGTGGCCGCGGGGCCGATGATCAGCTCGAAACCGAAGTAATCGGCGCGGGTCTTGACCACGTCCACGGTTTGGGGGAAGACGTCGTCGGCGACGAAAAAGGCGTTGGACCTGCTTTTCTTGTTGGCGCGTTTGCAAAGCGCCATCGCCTCAGCAGCAGCAGTGGCTTCATCCAGCAACGAGGCGTTGGCAAGGTCCATGCCGGTGAGATCCATCACCACCTGCTGGAAATTCAGCAGTCCTTCCAGGCGGCCCTGGGAAATTTCCGGCTGGTAGGGCGTATAGGCGGTGTACCAGCCCGGGTTTTCCAGCACGTTACGCTGAATGACCGCCGGCAGGTGGGTGTCGTAGTAGCCCTGACCGATATAGCTCTTGGCCACCCGGTTCTGGCGCGCCAGCTGGCTCAGGTAGTTCAGCGCCTCGGCTTCGCTTTGCGGGGCATCGAGCGCGAGTTCGCGACCCAGGCGAATATCGCCCGGCACGGTCTTTTCGATCAACTCCTCAAGATGACTCATATCCAGCACCTTCAGCATGCAGGCGATATCATCCTCGCCTGGGCCGTTGTGGCGTTTGATAAAGGCATCATGATCGGCCAGTTCGGCCAGGCGACGTGTTTCAAAGGACATGAGAGGGTTCCGGACGTAATGAGAAAACCGTGCAGGGCAAACCATAATGCGCCTGCTCAGGCAGGCGCTTGAACATCAATCGTCGGCAAGCGTTGCCTGGTAGGCATCGGCGTCGAGAAGATCACCAAGGTCCTGGTCACTTACGCGGACCTTCATGATCCAGCCGCCTTCATAGGGCGCTTCGTTGACGGTTTCTGGAGCATCTTCAAGTTCGCTGTTGACTTCGATCACCTCACCATTCACCGGCGCGTAGAGATCCGACGCTGCCTTGACCGACTCGATCACGCCAAACTCTTCACCTTTGGTCAGTGCCTGGCCCACTTCCGGCAGCTCGACGAACACGACATCGCCCAGGGCCTTCTGTGCGTGATCGGTAATCCCGATTGTGACGGTGCCATCCTCGTGGTCAAGCACCCATTCATGGCTTTTGGCGTAACGAAGATTCGCAGGAAGGTTGCTCATGATGTTTCCCTATTAAACGGTGGTCTGGAGCAAAATATACTAGCGCTTGCGGGGGGCCTTGGCGACCTTGTTCAAGGCAGGCGTCATAGACGCTATGGTACCGTGTTTCTAATAGGAAACAAATTTCTCTAACGCCCCGTCACGATATTTCCAGACCTCCATGAGTCGGGCAAGCAGCCGCGCCCCGTGGTAAACGGGCCACTCCGTAAGGCTGCTTTATCCATGAAAAAAGTATCAACTGCATGGCGGGTCACCAAGAAAATGGTATAAAACAGGGCTATCCCCCGCTTCAACCGCAGGTTGGGCGGGGGATTTCCATAAACACGCTGAAAAGAGCGACCCTCTTGTCTGCGTAGAACAATTCAGTACCCATTCATGGTACGCAACCAAGGTACTTGGCCAAGGTACTCAAACCATGTGTCTAGCCCAGGTGCTTGTTCAAAGCACTCGGTCAGAGCACTTGGCCAACGTACGCATTCGATTACTCAAGGGTAAGGAGAAGAAGAACGTGGAGACCTTAACGAGCCTTCTAGGGGCGATCAACGGGGTAGTGTGGGGCCCGTTGATGCTTATTCTACTGCTGGGAGTAGGCATCTATCTCCAGGCGGGTCTAAAGCTCATGCCGATTCGCAAACTCGGCATGGGCTTTAAGCTCATGTGGCAAGGGCGCGATCCCAAACCCGGCCAAGGCCCCGCCAAAAAGACCGATGACGGCGAAATTTCACCTTTCAATGCGCTGATGACGGCGCTATCGGCCACCATCGGCACGGGCAATATTGCCGGGGTGGCAACCGCCATCGCACTCGGTGGGCCAGGGGCGGTGTTCTGGATGTGGATTACCGCACTGGTGGGGATGGCGACGAAATTCGCCGAGGCGGTGCTGGCCGTTCGTTATCGGGAAACCGACAGTACCGGCTACCACGTGGGCGGGCCGATGTTCTATATCAAGAACGGCCTGGGCAAGAAGTGGATGTGGCTGGGAATGCTGTTTGCGTTTTTCGGCGCGGTGGCGGCTTTTGGTATCGGTAACACCGTACAGTCCAATTCGGTGGCGGATGCCATGGACGCTACCTTCGGCGTGCCGCACTGGCTGACGGGTGTGGTCATCATGGTGCTGGCCGGCGCGGTCATTCTGGGCGGTATCAAGCGTATTGCCAAGGTGGCGGGCAAGCTGGTACCCATCATGGGTATCGCTTATGTGCTGGCGGGTATCGCGGTGCTGGTGGTGAACGCCGGCCAGATCGGCGAAGCCTTTGGGCTGATTTTCTACTACGCCTTCAACCCCATCGCCGCCGCCGGTGGTTTTGCCGGTGCGGCGGTCATGGCGGCCATCCGCTTCGGCGTGGCGCGGGGTATCTTCTCCAACGAAGCGGGTCTGGGGAGCGCGCCCATCGCCCACGCGGCGGCACAGACCAAGAACCCGGTTCGTCAGGGGCTGGTGGCCATGCTGGGTACCTTCATCGATACCATCATTGTCTGCACGATCACCGCGCTGGTCATTCTGACCTCCACGGTCTGGCAGACCGGTGAAGAGGGCGCCTCGCTCACGGCGCTCTCCTTCGATGCAGCGCTTCCTGGCTTTGGCAATCAGATCGTGGCCATTGCCCTGGCCATATTCGCCTTCACCACCATTCTGGGCTGGTCGTTCTACGGCGAGAAGTGCTTTCAGTTTCTCTTTGGTACCCGCTCGATCATGCTTTACCGCGTGCTGTTCGTGTTGGCGATTCCGCTGGGTGCGATTGCCCAGCTGGGCTTTATCTGGCTGATGGCGGACACGTTCAACGCGATGATGGCCATTCCCAACCTGATCGCGCTGGCGCTGCTGTCTCCTGTGGTATTCAAGCTTTCCAAGGACTACTTTGCCGGCAAGGATGTCCTGCCCGGTGAGGCGCTGGATCACGACAAGTAACGCTCGATGACGGATTAAACCGGGCCGGGAAGCGGGATTTGCTTCCCGGTTCTTTTGATGGCGAGGACACGAGATGACAGAACTCAAAAAAACACCCCTTCATGGGCTGCACCAGACATTGGGTGCGAAAATGGTGCCTTTCGCAGGTTATGACATGCCGGTGCAGTATCCTCAGGGCGTGAAGAAGGAACACGAACATACCCGCCGCCAGTGCGGGCTTTTCGACGTTTCCCACATGGGCCAGATCAAGGTGTCAGGGCCGGACGTGGCCGAGGCGCTGGAGTCGCTGATTCCGTCAGACCTGATCGGATTGGCCGAAGGGCGCCAGCGCTACGGGCTCTTCATCAGCACCGACGGTGGTATCATCGATGACTTGATGCTCGTCAACGCCGGTGATCACTTTTATCTGGTGGTCAATGCTGCCTGCAAGGACCAGGATATCGCTCATCTTCGCACCAACCTGGGTACCGGCCACAAGATCGAAGTGTTGGAGCGCGGGCTGTTGGCGCTTCAAGGACCTGACGCGGTAAACGTGATGCAAAGGCTCTGCCCCGAGGCCTGCGAGCTGACCTTCATGCAACACGGCCGTTTTACCATGGCCGGCCAGCAAGTCTGGGTGAGTCGCAGCGGCTACACGGGGGAAGACGGCTTTGAAATTTCGGTGGCCGAGGAGGGCTGCGAAGCCTTCGCCCAGACGCTCTTGAGTGAGCCCGAGGTGGAAATGATTGGCCTGGGCGCCCGGGATTCCCTGCGCCTGGAAGCGGGGCTTTGCCTCTACGGGCACGATATGGATATGCAGACCACCCCGGTGGAAGCAGGGCTTGTCTGGGCCATCGGCAAGCCTCGTCGGCACGGCAGCGAGCGTTCGGGTGGCTTTCCCGGCGCCGATATCGTGCTTCATCAGATCGACGCCCAGGACCATGCGCGCAAGCGGGTTGGCCTGGTGGCCGATGGGCGCGCGCCGGTGCGTGAAGGTGCGCTATTGGTGAACGAGCAAGGCGAGGAGATTGGCGTGGTCACCTCTGGCGGGTTTGGCCCCAGCGTGGGCAAACCGGTCGCCATGGGCTACGTTACCCGTGAGTTCGAAACGCCGGATAGCGTGGTGTATGCCGAGGTGCGTGGCAAGAGACTGCCCATGGTAGTGACTAAAACGCCGTTTGTTTCGCCGGGCTACTACCGCGGCAAGTAAGGCGTGTCCCTTCAATGTCCTGAAAAAAGCCCCGGCTGGTCCGGGGCTTTTTAGCAGGTACGCTCGCTGTCTTCCCTGGCACCCGGGAGTTAACGAAGCACCTGGCGTGGGTCGATCGGCTTGCCGGCCTGGCGAAGATCGAACAACAGATCGTATCGTTCGGTGGCGCTGCTCTGGCCTACCTCGCAAAGCGGCTCGCCGGCTTTCACGTTTTGCCCGGTACTGACCAGAATCCGCTCGCACAGGGCATAGACACTTTGCAGGTTGTCGTCATGATGAACGATGACCACTTCACCGAGTTGGCGCATGCCGTCGGCAAAGCGAACTTCCCCGGGGGCAACCGACTGCGCCCTGGCGCCGCGCTGGGTGGCCAGCAGCATGGGCTGAAGCGTGCCGCGGCTGTCGGCCCCAAAGCGACGTACGATACGATAGTCCTCGAGCGGCCATGGCCAATTGCGAGCGGAGGAGGGCAAGCTCGCACTCGGCGTTGGTGCCGGGGCGGGGGCGCTTGCGCTACTTGAGGAAGACGCGGTAGCCCGCGACGCAGAACCCGCGCTGAGCGGCACGCTGATCACCTGGCCGACGCGCAGCGCCGTCGGGGAAGTGCCGGGATTGGCGCCTTGAATGCGCCCGGACGTGGTGCCGAAATGACGCGCCACCCCGGAAAACGTGTCCCCTGAACGAATCTGGTATCGATAAGGCCCGCCTGAAGGCGCACGCTCTTGCTGGGTGGGAATCAGCAGGCGCTGGCCCACGGCCAGACGCTGTGCGTTGACGCCGGGGTTGAACCGTTCAAGGCGTTCGATGGGCACACTGGCCTGGTTGGCGAGCTTGCCAAGCGTATCGCCACGCTTGACCTCGAGCCACTGCCCGTTGATGTTGCTGGCGGCGCTGCTGATCGGTATGCGCTGGCTGGACGAAGGCGCAGAGCTGGCGCAACCGGCAAGTACCCCTGCAAGCAAGCAAACGCCTGCCCAGGTGGCTAGTCGTGATCGGACAGGTTTTCCAGCAGAGCGTCTTTTTCCTGCCAGAGTGAATTGATCCATGCGTGGAAGCGTTCCTTGTGCTGCGGTTGCTGATGGTAGTTGGCGGTCTGCATCCACTCGGGGATCGCGACATGGCGAGCCACCAGGGTGACCGGCGCCTCCTGACCGCATAAAAAGCCCCAGAAGCTGGGCGATGGGTTGGCATAGCTGATCGTCACGTCAACAATACCATCTAATTGGTCGCCTAGCAGGCTAAGTACCTGGGCGACACCGCCGGCCTTGGGTCTTAACAGATGCTGGAACGGACTCTGCTGCGCTTCACGCTTGGCGACGCTGAACCGGGTCCCCTCGACGAAATTGTAGATCGAAATGGGCGCGTGACGCGCCTGGCGGCACATGCGCTCGGTTGAATCCCTGTCAATAGTAGCGAGCTTGGGGTTTTTGGCAATCTGTTCGCGACTGAACCGACGCATGAACGGGAATTCCAGGGCCCAGAAGGCGAGCCCGACGATAGGAATCCAGATAAGCCGATGCTTGAGAAAAAACCGAGGCATGGGGATGCGCCGGTGAAGCGCCATGAAGATGATGAAGATATCCGTCCAACTGCGATGATTGGAGACGACCAGCCACCACTGATCCGGGCTCAAAGCTTCCGGCACGCTGATGGAGACCTGAGGCTTGAGCCAGCGCTTCATCCACCACAGGTTGAGTCCGATCCAGTTCAGCGCCACCGCGCAGAGCTTGTCCAGAAGCCACTGCCTGGCGCGCCGCCCGGGTACAATGATCTTCAAGAAGATCAACAGTAGCAGCGGAACCCCCCAGATGAGCGTACTGAGCGTGAGCAGCAAGATGCTTACCGCTCCTTTGATGAATGGCATACCCATACTCCTTTACGATCCTTTTAACGCCCTGGCTTGGCTTCATGCACGACGGTTCAAGGCAGCTTTTACGTTAAATGCTAAAGGATCAAGGCGTTAGTTCCCAGCAAATCCGCTTCGGCAGGCCTTATGCTTTTCAAATAATGGCTTTACCGTGTCGACAAGAACCGTGCGAAGCGCCTGGGCGGCAATGGACAACTCCTGCTGGGTCAGAATACCCACCCGGCAATCGATCCCCGGCCCGGCAAGCGGTACGCAGCGCGCGCCGAGCGCGTGCATCTGTGGCATACACATGGCTGGTACCGCGCTGACTCCCAGCCCGCTGGCCACCATCTTGGCTACCGTGGAAAGCTGGTGACTCTCAAACGCCACCGAGAAATCAAGTTCCCGATGTGCCAAGGCATCTTCGAGCAAACGGCGTACCCGAGAGGGACGCTGCAGTGTGATAAAGTCCTCGGACAGAAGCTCTTCCCAGGTAAGGGTGTCGCGACCAAGCGGGCTTTGCGGGGGAAGGACGCCGACAAAGGTATCCTCGAAAAGCGGGGTGAAGGCCAGACTTCCCACGCCCTCAGGGGCGAAGGCGATGCCGATTTCCACCTGACGGGCGCGCACCATTTCCATGACATCTTCGTTGATGACGTCATGAACCGTCACGTTGACTCTGGGATATTGGCGACGAAAGCATACCAGTGCCTCAGGCAGCAGATTGCAGGCGAAGGAGGGCATGGCGGCCACGCTCAGACGGCCCAACTGCAGGGTGAACCGCTCGCGAAGGCGCTCTTCGGTGTTTTCCCATTGAGCCAGAAGATGCTTGGCCAGCGGGAGAAGTGACTCGCCCTCCGGGGTAAGCCGAACGCTTCGCGTGCTGCGGATCAAGAGTTTGCCGCCCAGGGTTTCCTCCAACCCCTTGATTGCCAAGGAAAGCGCTGGCTGGGAAAGATGCAGACGCTCGCAGGCCTGGGTAAAGCTCAGGGTTTGGGCAACGGCGAGAAAGGCGCGAAGCTGCTTGACGGTCATGGCGGCTCTTAATAAGTTGTTTAAATTAATTGATAAGAAAAACAAACTTAACAAATATATCAACTGGCACAACACTGAAAGCTGGACAATTTATCCTCTTTATCTTCAAAGCGCTAACCGGCGCCCTGACAACAAACGAGGCTATACATGGCAGGATTCGATAAGCGGGTCGCTTCTTATGAAGAAGCAATGGAAGGTATTGAAAGTGGCATGACCGTACTGGCCGGGGGGTTCGGGCTTTGTGGCATCCCCGAGAACCTGATTGCCGAGATCAAGCGCCGCGGCGTCAAGAACCTGACGGTGGCTTCCAACAATTGCGGGGTGGACGGCTTTGGTCTGGGACTTTTGCTTGAGAAGCGCCAGATCAGCAAGATCTACGCCTCCTATGTGGGCGAAAATGCGCTTTTCGAGCAGCAGATGCTCAACGAAGAAATTGAAGTGGTACTGACGCCTCAAGGAACGCTTGCCGAGAAAATGCGCGCCGGTGGCGCCGGTATCCCCGCCTTTTATACCGCCACCGGCTACGGTACGCCCATCGGTGAAGGCAAGGAAGTACGCGAGTTCGATGGACGCCATTATATTATGGAAGAGGCGCTCGTGGGGGATTTCGCCATCGTGAAAGGGTGGAAGGCGGACCGCTACGGCAACGTGATGTATCGCCACACTGCTCAGAATTTCAACCCGCTGGCGGCCACCGCCGGCAAGATTACCGTCGTCGAAGTGGAGGAAATCGTCGAGCCCGGCGAGATGGACCCCAGTCAGATTCATACCCCGGGTATCTATGTCGACCGGATCATTCAAGGCTCGTTTGAAAAACGAATCGAAAAGCGCACGGTTCATAGCTAGGCGCCCGGCAAACATCCACTGACCTTGAGGTAATTATCATGGCATTAACAAGAGAACAGATGGCCCAGCGCGTAGCCCTGGAGCTTCATGATGGCTTTTACGTGAATCTGGGTATCGGTATTCCCACGCTAGTGGCCAACTACATTCCCGAAGGCATCGATGTGATGCTGCAGTCCGAGAACGGACTTCTGGGCATGGGGCGCTACCCCACCGATGAAGAACTCGATCCGGACATGATCAATGCGGGCAAGGAAACGGTCACCGCCCGGCCAGGCGCGGCGATCTTCTCCTCCGCGGAATCCTTTGCCATGATTCGCGGCGGCCATGTGGATTTGACCGTACTGGGCGCCTTCGAGGTGGATCAGCACGGCAACATCGCCTCCTGGATGATTCCCGGCAAGCTGATCAAGGGTATGGGTGGGGCCATGGATCTGGTGGCGGGCGCGGAAAATATCATCTGCACCATGACGCACGCCTCGAAGCACGGCGAATCCAAGCTTCTTGAAAAGTGCGAGCTGCCGCTGACCGGCGCAGGCTGTATCAACCGCGTACTGACCGATCTTGCCTACCTGGAAATCAAGGACGGTGCGTTCATTCTCAAGGAGCGCGCCCCGGGTGTCAGCGTCGAAGAAATCAAGGAAAAGACCGCCGGCAAGCTGATCGTGCCCGACCACGTCCCCGAAATGCAGTTTGCCTGATCATTAAGGCGTGACCGGTCACGCCACCTGACACCGCGTGTGCGGGGGCAAGAGGTCCTCGCACAGCGTTAAGGAGGTGCTCTCGAACGCCTTTTGCGCCAACGCCAGCCCGCCCAGGCAGAGTCTATGCTCGTCGCCTTGGTCAAAGGCCATCTTCTGCGGCATGGCCGGGTAGAAGCGGTGCTCGAGTGCGCTTGAGACCGGGAAAATGCCGTTGTACTGATTCTTGGCGCAGTGCAGGCCAATGTTTTCAAGCGCACTGTCGAGCACGGTCAGCGATTCCCCCAGCGACTGACAGTTGAACCCGGCGTGGTGAACCCGCGGGCCCATGACGGCAAGCCAGGCTGCCAAGGGGTGTTCCGCTTCAAGCTGCTGGTAAAGCGCCCAGGAGGGCATGGGCCAGGGCCTTCCCCGGCACAACAGGTTATGGCCCTTGCAATCCTGCGGATGACTGCGTTCGATAAGCTCCAGAAGAGCATGACGTGGCGACGTACAAAGCGCATTGAGCTGGAGCTCGACCAGAATCAGCCCGCTGCTGTTGTCAGCGGCAAGCTGATGGATGATCAGCCCTTTGTCGGGCAGTGCGTACTGGGTGGTGGAGGCGTATCCCATGCGGTGAAGCTTGTGGGTCAGCTTGGCTGCGCTGAACGAACCATGGTTGAGGGTAAGAAGCGTGAGGTACTCCGCCTTGATATCCAAAGGCCAGATATCCAGCCCGCCAAGCTCCGGATGAGTATGAATATAGTCCAGCCACAGCTGCTGTTCGAATTCTTCGCGTTGCATTGCACGTATCCTTGCCACCGTTGGCGGTCTTGTTGAGGTGGTACGTCCTGACCAGTATAGGCAGCAAGGCGATACGCGGGTTCCCTTTGACGGATAATCCTTGACGAATATTGCTTGATGAGTACGGCTTGGCGGGTACTGCGCAAATCCTATCCGGCAAGCAGGCCGTTCTCTCGGACATACTGATCAAACTCACTGAAACCACCGATGTGCTGCTGGTCGATGAATACCTGAGGAACGGTATGAACCGGTTTGCCCGCGGTCTTTGCAATATCTTCCTTGGTGACACCTTCCGAGGGCATGTCCACGTAGCGGTATCCCTCGATTTTATGTGCATTTTCCAACTGCTCGGCCAGCTGTTTGGCGCGCACACAGAAAGGACAGCTCAAGCGACCATAAATGACGACAAACATGTTTACTCCTTTTATGCGTGTTTCGTTGATGGGCATTGTCGCCCAGATTGCGGGCGTTGAACAATATCGCAACGCTTTGACTCACGTTGGCTCAGGAGTTCTATACTGACCCTTGTTCAACGGATATTAAAGTTATCAAGGAGAAGGATATGGCGGTCAGTACAGACAATACGCCTCGTGTGGCGCTGGTGACGGGAACCAGCAGCGGGATAGGTGCAAGCGTCGTTCAACACTTTTGTCAGCAAGGCTTTCAAGTGCTGGCAGTGGATTTCAATGAAGCGGGTGAAAAGGTGGCCACCGAGCAGGGCGCGGCGTTCTATCAGGCCGACCTGACGGATGGGCAGGCCTGTAAAGCCGCGGTGGCCGAGGCGCTTAAACGCTTTGGCCGGGTGGATATTCTGGTGAACAACGCAGGTATCCAGCACGTCAGCCCCATTGAATCGTTTCCCGAAGCGAAGTGGCGCAGCATCATGGATCTGATGCTCACTGCGCCGTTTCTGCTGACCCAGGCGGCCTGGCCCTCGATGCGGGAAAACGGCTGGGGTCGGATTATCAATATCGCCTCGATTCACGCCCAGGTGGCATCACCTGGCAAGTCTGCCTACGTGACTTCCAAGCATGGCTTGATCGGAATGACCAAGACCGCTGCACTTGAAGGGGGCGAGCAGGGGATCACCGCCAATGCGATCTGCCCGGCCTACGTCAAGACGCCGCTGGTGGATAACCAGATAGCCGACCAGGCCAAGCTGCACAAGATGAATGAGCAGGAAGTGATCGAGAACATCATGCTCAAGGACGCGGCGATCAAGCGCCTGATCGAACCCGCTGAAGTCGCTCAGCTCGTCAATTACCTGGCATCCGATGCCGCAGGGTCGATTACCGGTTCGAGCTTCAATATCGACCTGGGCTGGACGGCACACTGATTCTAGCGCTTGACCGGGCGCTTTTGCAGCTTGCGCTGCAGCGTACGTCGATGCATACCCAGCGCCCGGGCGGTGGCCGAGATATTGCCGTCATGCTCCTGAAGCACCTTTTGAATGTGCTCCCAGGTGATACGGTTGATCGACGGTGGATTGTCGGCAAGCTCGATATTCGGATCGCCCCCTTCGTGGTCGAAGGCGGCGAGTACATCGTCGGCGTCCACCGGCTTGCACAGATAATGCACCGCACCGAGCTTGATCGCCTCAACCGCCGTGGCAATGCTTGAATAACCAGTGAGCACCACCACCCGGCAAGCGGGGACGATGTCGAGAAGCTCCGGTAAAAGCTTGAGCCCGGAGCTATGCTCGAGCTTCAGATCCAGAGTGGCCATGGTAGGGGCGAAGGAGGCGGCCAGTTGCAGGGCCTGGTCGGCGTCGTGAGCCACCTGTACCTCGAAACCGCGCCGGGTGAGCGCACGGCTCAGGACGTGGCAGAACACGTCGTCGTCATCCACTATCAAAAGGCGCTGGTCTTGAGTCTGCATGGTCTACTCGCTATTGCTTTGAAGGCGTGCTTATTTTTCCGGAGCGGTACAGCGCGGCAGTATCACTTCGGTCAGCGTGCCGCCTTCGGGGTGATTATAAAGACTCACGCCGCCGCCAAACCGGTTGATCGTGGCATGGGTTAAAAATAGCCCAATCCCCATCCCCTTGCTCTTGGTGGAAATGAACGTTTCCCCCAGCTGGTCGGCAATCGACATGGCAATACCCGGGCCATGATCGCGTATGTCGATGATCACGCTTTCATCCTGCCAGTCCAGGCGAATGGCAACCTGCTCCGGGTGGGCATCGGCGGCGTTGTTCAATAGATTGGTCAGAGCCTGGTCAAGTGTTGCATCCACGGCCAGCCACGGGCGTCCGCGCCGTTGGGCTACATCCAGCTGGTGCGTCACATCCGGGCGAATCACCAGCCAGCGTTGAACCACGCCGGCAAGCCATACTTCGCCATCCAGCACTTCCGGTTCGGCCATGCGACGACGGTCAGCGTTGGTCACCAGATGCTGCAGACGCGATTTGCAGACATCCACCTGCTGGCGCAAAAGCCTGATATCGTCCTGCAGGGGCGAGTCCTCGGGCGTGTCGGCCTGCATTTCCTTGAGCAGCACCGCCATGGTCGAGAGCGGCGTGCCCAGCTCATGGGCGGTACCTGCCGCCTGGGTGGCCACTGCCAGGACCTGTTCATTACGCAAGGCGGCCTCGCGGGTGCGCGAAAGCGCCTTGTCCCGGTTTCTGAGCGCGTGGGCCATCTTGTAGATGAAGAATGTGACAAGCCCTGCTGAAAGACCGAAGTTCAGCCACATACCCAATACGTGCAGGTTCAGCAGACTGTCGCTATCGATATGGCTCAACTGAGTGATAGGGTGGAAATACACCATCAAGAAGCTGTAACCCGCCATCGCACAGCCCGCGATGATCCAGGCATAACGCCAGGGGAGGGTGGCGGCGGCAATGGTCACTGGCACCAGGTAATAGGTAATGAACGGATTGGTGGAGCCACCGGTAAAATAGAAAAGCAGCGTCAGGCCAGCGATGTCGGCGAGAAGGTGCAGAAGGTATTCAAGGTGGCTCACGGCCCGCGGCCGGCCCAGGCGCCACCAGGTCAGGATGTTCAGCGCGCCCATGGCGATCACCACGCTGACCACCGCGGTGACTTCAAGCTCGAAGGCCAGAATTTCCACACCCACCACGATGGCCAGCAGAAAGCCGGTCCAGGTAATGCCGCGCACTATGGTCAGACGAACCAGGTTGCGATTGGGCGTGGAAAGCGGAAGCGGCAGCGCGGTCTGCATAACGGTCATTTGCCCGAGGTTTTAACGCTATGAATGATGAACTTGATGAACAGCGTCATCACATAGGTAAGCCAGCCGGCGGTGGCCAGGAGGTTGAACACCAGTATCTTGGGCGGTAGCCACGCGCGTCCCACCAAGGCTTCCAGCAGAATGTGCAGCAGCATGGCCAGCAGAAGCGGCAGCGCCAGAGTATGGATCCACATGTCGGTGCGCCGCTTGCGTACATGGTAACGGCGCAGCAGATAGCGCATCGGCTTATGTGCCCAGCTGAACAGCAGCATCGCACCGACCACGAAGAGCATGGCCAGGGTAGGCTCGGTGCTCCCTTTGTGCATCGAGATGGAGATGGACCAGGCAAGCGCAAGCCACATCAGTCCTTCGATACTGGTGAGAATGTCTGCATAGCGCCTGACGTTTTGCATATGCAACCAAAATCCTTGAGCGGGTTATGTGGGCGCTATGATACGACACTTGTAAAGCGCTGTCGGCAAGGCGATAGGATTTAGTACCGGGTTCGAGCGGCTGGATTCATACCCTTCGGCGTTTAGGTATACTACAGGCCAACGCCTTACCTCCCACCGCTGAGACAGGATTGACCGTGGACTCCATTACGTTGACCCGCCCCGATGACTGGCACCTTCACCTGCGCGACGATCAGGTGCTGGATGCCGTGGTGAACCATACCGCTACACAGATGGGACGGGCGATCATCATGCCCAACCTCAAGCCCCCCGTCACCACCACCGAGCAGGCACTCGCCTACCGGGCGCGTATCATGAGCGCTGTGGATCCTGCCTACCGCTTCGAACCTCTGATGACGCTTTATCTCACCGACACCACCACGGCAGAGGAGATTGAAAAGGCCCACGCCAGTGGCATGATCAAGGCGGTAAAGCTTTACCCCGCGGGGGCCACCACCAATTCCGCCTCCGGCGTGACCGATATCGCCCATTGCGATAGCGCGATCACCATGATGGCGAAGCTCGGCATGCCGCTTCTGATTCACGGTGAAGTGACCGACAGCGATATCGATATCTTCGACCGGGAAGCGGCCTTCATCGAGCGTGTCCTGAAGCCACTGCTGGCCCGCCACCCCGAGCTCAAGGTGGTGTGCGAGCATATCACCACCCAGCAGGCGGCCGAGTTCGTTGCGGCGGGCCCGGAGAATCTAGCCGCCACGATTACCGCGCATCATCTGCTTTTCAACCGTAACAAGATGCTCGCCGGGGGCATTCGTCCACACTATTACTGCCTGCCGATCCTGAAACGCGAACAGCATCGCCAGGCGCTTTTGAAAGCCGCCACCAGCGGTAGTCCGAAGTTTTTCCTGGGCACCGATAGCGCCCCTCACGAGAAAAACGACAAGGAGTCGAGCTGTGGCTGCGCAGGCGCTTATACCGCACCTGTGGCTATCGAGCTTTATGCTACCGCCTTCGAGCAGATGGGCGCGCTCGACAGGCTCGAGGCCTTCGCCAGCCTGAACGGGCCGCGGTTCTATGGCCTGAAGCCGAATGCCGATACCATCACCCTGGAGCGCCGCCCTCAAATGCTCCCGGCAAGCTACGCCTATGGTGACAACTGCTCGATCGTGCCATTGATGGCAGGTGAGCAGCTGGCGTGGTCGCTCAAGGCGTAACGATCACAGTCAAGTGAACGGGGCTTTCGGGCCCCGTTTTTTATGCCCTCAGGCGTTGAGGCGCGTCGACGGTTGCCTTGTTCGTCTATTGATGTTTATATATTGAGATATTTCTATATATAGGTAAGCAAGCATGTCCGTCAAACCCGAAACCCTCGCCGCCCCGCTCTTTGAATCGTTCACCCTGGGTTCACTTACCCTGGCCAATCGTATCGTGATGGCACCGATGACGCGTAATCAGTCTCCCGGCGGGGTGCCCACCGAGGAAGTAGCGGCATACTACAAGAGCCGTGCCGCCGGCGGCGTAGGACTCATCATCACGGAAGGCACCTATATCGATCATCCGGGAGCCAACGGCTATCCGAGTGTGCCGGCCTTTCATGGCGAACAGGCGCTGGCGGGGTGGCAACGAGTGGTGGAAGGCGTACATGCCGCCGGTGGCAAGATAGTGCCTCAGCTTTGGCACGTGGGTCGCGAGCGCCGCCCCGGTATCGAGCCCCGAACCAGCGTGCCGGGATTCGGGCCGATGACGATCGTCGAGAACGGCCTGGAAGTGGTCGAGGCGATGACCGAGGCGGATATGCAGGACGTCGCCGCCTCCTTTGCCCGGGCGGCGATGGACGCCCAGCGTATCGGTTTTGACGGTATCGAACTTCACGGCGCCCACGGTTACCTGATCGATCAGTTCCTGTGGCCGGAGAGCAACCAGCGCATCGACGCCTACGGCGGCAGTCTCGAAAACCGGCTGCGCTTTCCACGCATGGTCGTACGTGCGGTACGTGAAGCGGTGGGGCCGGACTTCCCGATCATCTTCCGCTTCTCCCAATGGAAACTCTCGGACTACACGGCGCTGATTGCCGAGACCCCCGACGCGCTGGGCGAGATCCTGAAGCCTCTGGCCGATGATGGCGTGGATATCTTTCATGCCAGTACGCGCCGGGTCTGGGAGCCTGGCTTCAAAGGCAGCGACAAGACCCTGGCGACCTGGACACGCGAGTTGACCGGCAAGCCCGTGATTGCGGTGGGTAGCGTCGGGCTCGACCGTACCTTCCGCACGGGCCACTTCACCCGCACGGAGGACCCGACCTCCAAAAGCCGCGTCAATGTGGAAGAGCTCGCCCAGTGGCGTGCTCAAGGTCACTTCGACCTGATCGCCATTGGCCGGGCGCTACTGTCGGACCCGGCGTGGGCCCGCAAGGTGGAACACGGCCGCCTTGACGAGCTTTCCGACTTTGACAGCCGTTCTCTGGATAAGCTGGTTCTTTGAACCGCCTCTCAAGAGCGTCTCGGCAGTGTGGCCTTAAACGCGTATAATGATCACGCTTTCGCCATTGGCCGTGATCATGGACATCAATACCGTTTTAAGCGCGCTGGCGAACCCGGTGCGTCTCGACATACTCACCTGGTTGAAAGAGCCGGAGCGCCACTTTCCGGCTCAGAAGGAAACCGCGCCCCAGGGTGGAGTGTGTGTCAGTCATATTCGCGAGAAATCCGGTCTCTCTCAGCCGACCATTTCGCTTTATCTATCGACGCTTGCCCGTGCGGGGCTGGTCTCGTCCCGGCGCGTGGGGCAATGGACCTACTACCGCTACGAGCACGAGGTGGCACAGGCCTTCCTTCACGGGTTGCAAGATCGGTTATAAAAAAGCGCCTGCCAACGTGGCAGGCGCTTTTTTTGTAGCCAGGTCAGGGTCTTCAGCGCGATTTTACTGCTGGCGCTGGCCCAGTACTGACAGCATCTGGTCGACCATGCGCGAGGAGTGATCCGCCGCGATGTCCAGAAACTGCTCGAAGGAGAGATGATTGTCGCCGGCGCCGGGGATATCGGAAAGCGCACGAATCACCACGAAAGGGCAGCCATAAAGATGGCAGGTCTGGGCGATGGCTGCGGCTTCCATCTCGACGGCCAGCATGTCCGGAAACTGTGCCCGAGTGGCCGCGACCCGTGCGGGATCGGCCATGAAGGCATCGCCGGTAGCAATCAGGCCTTCGCGTACCTTGACTTCACCCAGTTCCCTGATGACCTTCTTGGCCACGTTGCCTAGATGAGCATCCGCGACATAGGCCGCAGGCATGCCGGGAACCTGGCCGATCTCGTAGCCGAAGACTACCGCATCCACATCGTGATGGCGCACCTCGCTTGAGATAATGATATCGCCGATATCCAGATCTTCTGCGAAACCGCCCGCCGAACCGGTGTTGATGATGGCGTCGGGCTGATGGCGCTCGAGCAAGATGGCGGTGCCCACCGCAGCATTGACCTTGCCGATACCTGATTGCAGCACGATCACCTCAAGGCCGTGGCGCGTACCGGTGTAAAAGATGAAGCCTGCGTGTTCGTAGCGCCTTGCGTCTTCGAGCTGGCCTGCCAGTGTTTTAACTTCTTGCGCCATTGCGCCGATAATTCCAATGCGTTGCACCTGGCGTTACTCCTTTGGTCAGTACGGTATGTAAGGTAGCGCTCTTGGCGCTTCAGGCGTCGTGGGCTTCGGCGGCCTCGAGGGTGTTTTCAAGCAACGTGGCCACGGTCATGGGGCCTACACCGCCCGGAACCGGGGTAATGAAACTTGCCCGCTCGGCGGCCGCTGCGAAATCCACATCACCGGACAGCGTCCCGTCCTCCTGACGGTTGATGCCCACGTCGATTACCACAGCACCCGGTTTGATCCACTCACCCTTGACCAGCCCCGGTTTGCCTACGGCGACCACGACCAGATCGGCACGGCTGACGTGTGACTCCAGGTTCTGGGTGAAGCGGTGGCATACCGTGGTCGTGCAGCCTGCAAGCATGAGTTCCAGCGCCATGGGGCGGCCGACGATGTTGGAGGCACCGACGACCGTGGCGTCCAGCCCGCGAACTTCAATGCCGGCCTCGGCCAGCAGTGTCATGATCCCCTTTGGCGTGCACGGGCGAAGAGCAGGCATACGCTGTGCCAGCCGACCCAGGTTGTAAGGATGAAAGCCATCGACATCCTTGTCCGGACGAATACGTTCGAGAATGGGCCGGGTGTCCATGTGTGAGGGCAGCGGCAGCTGTACCAGGATGCCATCGACGCGGGGGTCATCGTTGAGCTGGTCCACCAGCGCTTCAAGTTCGTGCTGGGACGTATCGGCGGGCAATTCATGCTGAAATGACAGGATACCGGCCTGGTCGCAGGCGCGGTGTTTATTGCTGACGTACACATGAGAGGCCGGGTCATCGCCAACCACTACCACGGCTAATCCGGGGGCGCGAGCGCCGGCCTGAAGACGGGCGGCGGTTTTCTCGGCAACACGATGGCGGACATTAGCGGCGATGGTTTTGCCATCGATGAGTTGGGCGGTCATGTAAGGGGGTCCCTATGGAGTTGAAGAGCGAGTCAAATGGCCGGGGCGGGGTTGGCGCGCCAGCGAATCATCAATTTTCGCATGTTGGGCCTGACAGGCAAAGCGACTATCCCATCGAACGCTTTAAGTGTTGACTTTAAAATTAAAAATAGTAGTATGTGCCTCGCTTGAGACGGGCTAAGCGGCAGCGTCAAAGGTAGTAATCGGGATGTAGCGCAGTCTGGTAGCGCGCCTGCTTTGGGAGCAGGATGTCGGGGGTTCGAATCCCTCCATCCCGACCACATGCCTCACGCGGAAGTTGGCAACTTGCTTTTTTCAGGCGTTGGCTGTGGTCAAGTGCTCATCGGTATTCAGCGGTAGGAATGCTTTTAGTGCGCCCATAGCTCAACCGGATAGAGCAACGGCCTTCTAAGCCGTAGGTTGCGGGTTCAAGTCCTGCTGGGCGTGCCACAAAGCGTGGTCGCTGATGAGTCAAGACGCAGGCATGGCATTTCGTACGATCGTCAATGGTGGATGTAGCTCAGTGGTAGAGCCCCGGATTGTGGCTCCGGTGGTCGTGGGTTCGATCCCCATCATCCACCCCATTGATGACTCGGTAGAAAGGCTGTCAGTACAAAGGTTTCAGGTTGTGGTGGATGTAGCTCAGTGGTAGAGCCCCGGATTGTGGCTCCGGTGGTCGTGGGTTCGATCCCCATCATCCACCCCAGTAACCTTTCTCCCTCTTCGTATTTCCCTTCTTTTCGAATCTTCTGCTTCACTTTCAAAAATCAGTTTCAAACCTCAAGCGTCCTGTACGCTTTTCTGCTTTCTGCTTTCTGCTTTCTGCTTTCTGCTTTCTGCTTTCTGCTTTCTGCTTTCTGCTTTCTGCTTTCTGCTTTCTGCTTTCTGCTTTCTGAGTTTTATTGGTCTATATATACGGACTTCAAAACCGTTTTATCCTCGTGTGCCTGGGTTTAAAAAGCTGGCAGTGTAATTTGCTGTGTTTGTCTATTTTTCGATAAAAAAGGCTGAATAATCTTTATATCCGATAAAGCGTGCTTTTATTTTAGGGTAATAAAGTTTTTTCGACTGTACAAAAGCGCTTGGGTTGGTGATATTTTTCACGACGTTATCAAGTGGTTATACCAACAGGCACATTCGGGAGAGAACAAATGGGGCAGCGTCGCGTAGTCGTACTGGGTGCGGGCATGGTCGGGGTGAGTATTGCCTGGCATCTTCAAAAGCGCGGCTGCGATGTCACGCTGGTCGACCGGCGCCAGCCCGGGCGTGAAACCTCCTACGGTAATGCCGGTATCATTCAGCGTGAGGCGGTCAGGCCCTACGCCTTTCCCCGTGACATGAAGACCATTCTGAGCGTATTGCCCAACAAGCGAGTGGATATCCGCTACCGCCCGGGCGGTATGCTTAACGCGTTTTCGCCTCTTTTAAGTTACTGGCACAACTCTTCGTCAAGGCTTTACAAGAAGATCGTTCCCGAGTACGCCTCCATCATCAAGCTTTGTCTGGATGCTCACGGGCCGATGATCGATGCCGCCAATGCGGGGCATCTGGTGCGTCGTGAGGGCTGGCTCGAGATTTATCGCACCCCGGAGAAGCTTGCCAGACGTGTCCAGGAGGCCGAAGAGGCGAGGGCACTTTTCGACGTTCGCTTTGACGTACTGGACCGCGAGGCGCTGGAAGAGAAAGAACCCGATATCGGTAAAGAGATCATCGGGGCGATTCACTGGCTCGACCCCTGGACCGTCGCGGACCCGGGGGCCCTGGTGGCGGCTTATGCGCAATCGTTTACCCGGCTTGGCGGGCGCATTCTGCAGGCGGATATCCAAAACGTTGTTCAGAAAGGCGAAGGCTTCGAGGTGATGACCGACCAGCAAACCCTGACCCCGGACGATGTGGTGATGGCGCTGGGCCCTTGGGCGGGTCAGTGGGCTGCCAACCTGGGGTATCAGATTCCCACCTTCGTGAAGCGTGGCTACCATATGCATTACGCCACAAGGCCCGATGCCAAGCTTCACTACTGGTTGATGGATGCTGAAGTGGGTTATCTGCTGGCGCCCATGAACGCGGGCGTGCGGCTGACGACCGGCGCTGAACTCGATCGCCTGGAGTCGCCTGCCGACGAACAGCAGTTGGGTGCGGCAGAAAAAGTCGCCCGTCAGGTATTCCCGATCGGTGAGCGCCGCGAACAGGCTGCCTGGAAGGGTGCAAGACCCTGTTTGCCGGACATGAAGCCCATCATCGGCCCCGCACCGCGTCACAAGGGGCTATGGTTCGCCTTTGGCCATGGGCATCAGGGTTTCACGTTAGGGCCTGCCACCGGAGAGCTTTTGGCCGACCTGATGGAGGGCAAGCCCACGGCCATCGATATGGCGCCGTTTCGTGCCGATCGCTTCTAACGGCGTATCCGGTGTGATGAGGCTGGTGGGATCTTGAAGGCTTTGCTAGGCTTGGTTGGCATACGGTATTTACAGGAGATGAGATAATGGATATCGCAGCCAGTCACGCCGTCAGTACCGCACTCTACATGAATCAGGCGCAGACCGCCGAACAGGCCCAGATGCAGCTATTCCGTCAGGCCCTGGATATGCAGGCCCAGCAGGTCACTGAAGTGCTGGCCAGCGCCAATCTGCGCGCCCAGCCCGATCTGGCTCGCGAGGGCAGTGTGGGTACGCAGATCAACACCTACGCCTAGGTGCAGTTCCCGCGGACTTTCCCTGCGTGTTCTTAACCGCTGTTCTCACTACCAGAAAGAGTCGCCTCGAGCGGCTCTTTTTTTGTCTCTGTTTTTCGCCTCTGGTTCAAGGTAGGCAAGCTGCTTTTCCAAAGGGCGTGGCACCGATACCGCCAGAACGTTACAATCTCGCCCAATTCTGAATCATCCAGTCACGGCAGTGCTAAAGGCTGTATACCGCTGGGTATTAATTTGATAGAGGCAAGATGAAAGAGACTCAGTTAGCGCGTGAAGCAGAGCTTAGACGTACCTTCGCGATCATATCGCACCCGGATGCGGGCAAGACCACCATCACCGAGAAGATGCTGCTGTTTGGAAACGCCATTCAGATGGCGGGCTCGGTGAAAAGCAAGCGCAACGACCGCCACGCCACGTCCGACTGGATGAAGATGGAGCAGGAGCGGGGTATCTCGGTGACTACCTCGGTGATGCAGTTCCCATATGGCGGGCGCATCGTGAACCTGCTCGATACTCCGGGTCACGAGGATTTTTCCGAGGATACCTACCGCACGCTGACAGCGGTGGACTCCGCTTTGATGGTCATCGACGGCGCGAAAGGGGTCGAAGACCGGACCATCAAGCTGATGGAAGTATGTCGGCTGCGTACCACACCGATTCTCACCTTCATCAACAAGATGGACCGGGATATTCGCGACCCGATCGAAGTGATGGATGAAGTCGAGACGGTTCTCAATATCCAGTGCGCCCCCATGACCTGGCCCATCGGCATGGGACGCCACTTCAAGGGGGTCTATCACCTCTATGATGATGTGATCCATCTGTATACGCAGGGCCAGGGCAGCCGCATCCCCGATGATAAACGTATCGAGGGGCTTGATAATCCGGAAGTACAGAGAGTACTCGGTGAAGAACAGGCCGAGGAGCTTCGCATGGAAATCGAGCTGGTGCGTGGCGCCTCCCATGCGTTCGACCTGGATGCCTATCGGCGTGGCGCGCTGACACCAGTCTATTTCGGTACCGCCATGGGCAACTTTGGCGTGCGTGAAATGCTCGATGGCTTTGTAAAGTACGCCCCGCCGCCTCAGCCTCGGGAAACCGATGCCCGTGAAGTGGCCGCTCAGGACGAACGCTTCTCCGGATTCGTTTTCAAGATCCAGGCGAACATGGACCCCAATCATCGCGATCGCATCGCGTTTTTGCGGGTATGCTCGGGCAAGTACGAAAAGAACATGAAGATGCGCCACGTGCGGATAGGCAAGGATATCAAGATCGCCGATGCGCTGACGTTCATGGCCTCGGACCGTTCTCAGGTGGAAGAGGCATGGCCTGGCGATATCATCGGCCTGCATAACCATGGCACGGTGCAGATTGGCGATACCTTTACCGTGGGCGAGGATATGCGTTTTACCGGCATTCCCCATTTCGCTCCTGAATTGTTCAAGCGCGTTCGCCTGAAAGACCCGCTCAAGATGAAAGCGCTGCAAAAAGGCTTGCAGCAGCTTTCCGAAGAGGGGGCTACCCAGGTCTTCATGCCGATGGATAACAATGACCTGATTCTGGGGGCAGTGGGTACGCTTCAGTTCGATGTGGTCGCCCACCGCCTCAAGGAGGAGTATAAGGTCGACTGTATCTATGAAGGGGTCAACGTACAGACCGCTCGCTGGGTGTACTGCAATGACGCCAAGATGCTCGAGGAGTTCAAGCGCAAGGCGAGTACCAACCTGGCCATCGACGGCGGTGGGTATCTCACCTATATTGCGCCTACAAGGGTAAACCTGCAGATGACTCAGGAGCGCTGGCCGGACATCCGCTTTCAGCCTACCCGCGAGCATTGATCCTTCGAACCGCCATTCTGTCTGTCTGGAGCACCTATGCTGGTCGACGCCCACTGCCATCTGGATTTCAGCGATTTCGACGATGATTTCGATCGCGTAATAGAGGCGGCCAGGGAAGAGGGGGTTTGCCATTTTGTCGTGCCCGGTACGACGCGCAAGCGTTGGCCACAGGTCAAGGCCCTGGGCGAGCGCTCGGACATGAGCCACTGCCTGGGTCTGCATCCCTATTTTGTCGACGAACACGACCCGGAGGATCTGGCCCGGCTGGATGAACAGTTGCACGTGCCCGGTGTGGTCGGCGTGGGCGAGTGCGGGATCGATGCCCGCTTCGATCAGAGCCTGGAGCGCCAGTGGCACTACTTCGATAGTCAACTCAAGCTCGCCAAGTCCCATCATTTGCCGGTGGTCATCCACTGCGTCAAGGCCAACGACGAGGTGGGCAAACGCCTTCACCAGCTGGCGCTACCCAGGGCGGGCTTGATTCACGCGTTCTCGGGCTCCTACGAGCAGGCAAGCAAGTTCCTGGATCTGGGGTATGTGCTGGGCCTGGGAGGGGCGGCAACCTATGATCGTGCCCAGCGTCTGCACCGGGTGATCAAACAATTACCAAGTGACGCGTTCGTGCTGGAAACCGATAGCCCTGACATGCCCCTCAGCGGCGGCCAGGGTCGGCGCAACGAGCCAAGCCAGATATCCAGAGTATGCGAAACCGTGGCACGGCTTCGCAATCAGCCCGTGGAAGAGGTGGCGGCGTCTAGTACTCGCAACGCCGCGCGCCTTTTCAATCTGCGCTTTTGAAGAAACGAAATGCCTCAAGAGGCGACGAGGCTTGCCGACAGTTTTTCAGGATCCAGACGCTCGACGGGATAGGGTACCTCTTCAAGAGTTACCGGTTGGCCTTCAAGAAAGAGCGCCTGCGGTGTGTCCATCACCTTGGTGGCAACCACCGCCAGAAGCGCCACCTGCTGCTCGTCACTGAAGGCGCTGTTGACCACTTCCCCCAGGCCTTTTGTGTTTTCATCCGTCAGTGACTGACCTACCTTGGGAAGTGTGTCACTCATCAAGTGCGCCCGTACCAGACGTTTTTTCACCTGACCACGAAAATGCGCGCGGGCCACGACCTCCTGGCCGGTATAGCACCCCTTCTTGAAGCTGATACCGCCAAGTGCTTCCCAGTTGATCATCTGGGGCAGGAAGTGGTCTGTTTGTGCATCCGTCAGCCAGGCGAGGCCGCTTTGAATATCCGCCAGTTGCCAGGCATTACGCTGCGTTTCATCCGTATCTGACGCCTCGGGCTGCGCCGCTTCCAGGCAGAAAAGATAGCGCTCTTCACCGGGCAAGCGCAGTACGCAGGCTTTCTCGTCCCCGTCTTGCAGATAAGCGTTACCCGGCAAGGTCAGCCCAAGGCTCCTTGCCTTCGCGCTGGCCTGCTCCGGCCCCGCGCCAATCAAGGCAAGTCCGGTTTCGACGCTCAACTCGGCGCGGTAGAACACCGCGAACTTTTTCAGATGGGTTGCCAGATTGCCGGCAAGCGTGCTGCTGATCAACAGCCTGAAGTGGTTATCGACCACCCTGAAAAGTTGACCATTGGCGATAATACGTCCTTTGGGCGTGCAAAAGCAGGTAAGCGGCGCGAAGACGCCGTTGGCCAGGCTCACCTGGGCGCTGGTTTGTCCCTGCAGGAACTTTTCGACATCAGCGCCTCTGATGTCCAGCACACTCAAGTGATCCAGAGAGACCTCGCCGTAAAATGAAGTCGATTGCTCAGTTACCATGAAAGCTCCACTAAAAAAAGGTAGGCGTGGGTTCTAGCCTAACACTGTTACTCACAGGTGCGGCCTTGCGGTGGCAATTGCAAGGTGTCCCGGCCGTGCTAGACTGCATTCTCTGTATCAGTCTTGCATAGGTTCGCTGGCGCTCACCGTCAGTTTTCAAGAGAAGGATGTGTCATGGCTTATCAATCCCTTACCTTCAAAGGCGTCCAGAGTGCCGACGAGGTCAATAAGATCACCACTGCCCTGATGATGCTTGACGGCGTGGAAAGCGCTGAAGTGGGTCGTCACGGGGCGGAAGTGGAAGGGCGCGCAAGTCATCCCACGCTCATCAAGGCTGTGAAGGATCTTAAACTCGATATCGAGGTCTATTGATGCGACAGCCCATCACCATTATCAGTGAACGCAACAAGACGTTTCGAAATCGCATCGATGTTGAAAACGTCGAAGCACTTCATGCCGACGCCCCCGCCGGGCTCGGCGGTGATGGGCAAGACCCGGACCCTCACGATTACTTCGATATGGCGCTGGGCAGCTGCAAGGCCATTACCGTGCAGATGTACGCCAAGCGCAAGCAGTGGCCTCTGGAAGGTATCACCGTAACGGTTTCCCGAGATGACAACGAAGAGCGCGAGGGTCGTTACCGACTTGAGGTGCAGCTCGAGTGCCACGGCCCGCTGGATGAGGCGATGCGGGCGAGGCTTCTGGATATAAGCGAGCGCTGCCCTATCCAGCGCCTGATGACCCAGGCGAGCGTGACGATTACGACGCAGTTGAGCTCACTCAGCTGAATGCTGGGTGAAGAACGATTTTTCTGATTGGAGTGACGATGAGCAAAGAGTTCCGGCTAACGTCGAAGTTTCAGCCCGCCGGCGATCAGCCGAACGCCATCAAGAGTTTGATCAGCGGGCTCGAGTCGGGGCTTGCCCATCAAACGCTGCTGGGGGTGACGGGCTCGGGCAAGACGTTCACCATGGCCAACGTTGTACAACAGCTGCAGCGCCCGACCATTGTCATGGCCCCCAACAAGACCCTCGCCGCGCAGCTTTACGGCGAATTCAAGGCCTTCTTTCCCGATAATGCCGTCGAGTACTTCGTTTCCTATTACGACTATTATCAGCCCGAGGCCTACGTTCCCTCTTCGGATACGTTCATCGAAAAGGATGCATCGATCAACGATCACATCGAACAGATGCGTCTTTCCGCAACGAAAGCCCTGCTGGAGCGGCGCGATGCGTTGATCGTGGTATCGGTGTCGGCCATCTATGGCCTGGGTGACCCGGATCAGTACCTGAAGATGCGCCTGCACTTCAGCCGTGGCGAGCTGATCGACCAGCGCGCCTTCCTGCGCCGGCTGGCAGAGCTTCAGTACACGCGCAACGATATGGATTTTCGCCGCGGCACTTACCGGGTGCGTGGCGATGTCATCGATATCTTCCCCGCAGACGCCGAGGATGAAGCGGTACGCGTAGAGCTTTTTGATAACGAGATCGACTCCATCCGTCTGTTCGACCCGCTTACGGGGGACGTGCGTGGCCAGGTGCCGCGGATGACGGTCTATCCCAAATCCCACTACGTGACACCGCGGGAAACCATTCTCGAGGCGATCGATTCCATCAAGGCCGAGCTCAAGGAGCGTCTGGAATGGCTGCGCAAGCACGAACGCCTTGTAGAGGCCCAGCGTCTGGAGCAGCGTACGCTTTACGATATCGAGATGATGCTGGAGCTTGGCTACTGCAACGGTATCGAAAACTACTCACGCTATCTTTCCGGGCGCAATCCCGGCGAGGCGCCGCCGACGTTCTTCGACTATCTACCCGATGATGCGCTTTTGTTCATCGATGAGTCTCACGTAAGCGTTCCCCAGGTAGGCGGCATGTACAAGGGCGACCGCTCACGCAAGGAAACGCTGGTGGAATACGGTTTTCGCCTGCCCTCGGCGCTTGATAATCGCCCCATGAAGTTCGAGGAGTGGGAGTCGATCTCTCCGCAGACCATTTTCGTCTCGGCAACCCCTGGCAACTACGAAGGCGAGCACGCGGGGCAAGTAGTCGAACAGGTAGTCCGGCCCACCGGGCTTCTGGACCCGGAGATCGAGGTACGCCCGGCCAGTACCCAGGTCGATGATCTTCTCTCCGAGATCAACAAGCGTACCGCGGTGGGCGAGCGCGTACTGGTTACCACGCTTACCAAGCGCATGGCGGAAGATCTCACCGAGTACCTGGACGATCATGATGTTCGCGTACGCTATCTGCATTCGGATATCGACACAGTGGAGCGGGTGGAAATCATTCGTGATTTACGCCTGGGCAAGTTCGACGTGCTGGTGGGGATCAACCTCTTGCGTGAGGGCCTCGATATTCCCGAGGTCTCGCTGGTGGCGATTCTGGATGCGGACAAGGAAGGCTTCCTGCGCGCGGAGCGCTCGCTGATACAGACCATTGGCCGGGCAGCCCGTAATGCACATGGCAAGGCGATTCTCTACGGCGACCGCATTACCGATTCCATGCGCCGCGCAATGGATGAAACCGAGCGGCGTCGTATCAAGCAGATGGAGCACAACGAGAAGCACGGAATTACCCCTACTACCGTGACCCGTTCGGTGGCGGATATCCTGGAAGCCGCTCAGGCCCCGGGCGGTAAAAAGACCAATGGCCGCCGCGGTTCGGATCGCAAGAAAGGTCAGACCGTCGAGTACGATATCGCGTCCATGAACCAGCAGGAGCTGAACGGCGCCATCGGCAAACTTGAAGATGCGATGTTTGAAGCAGCGCAGAATCTGGAGTTCGAAGAGGCGGCGCGGCTGCGCGACCAGCTCAATCAGATGAAAGAGAAGCAGCTGGTGCTGGGGTAACCATGCCGGAAGGACCTGAAATTCGCCGCGCGGCGGATCGTATCGAAAAGCAGATTGGTGGGCGGGTACTGGAGCATGCGTGGTTTGCCTTTACCGAGCTGCAGGCCCAGGCAGATTCGCTGGTCGATGTAAAAGTCGAGGCTGTCGAGACCCGGGGCAAGGCAATGCTGGTTCGCTTCGCCAACGGGCGGGTGCTTTATTCACACAACCAGCTTTATGGTGTATGGAAGCTGCATGATGCCCATCAACCACCCGACACCCATCGTTCGCTGCGTGCGCGGTTAATTGCCGAGGGCAGGGCGGCCAGCTTGTACAGCGCATCGGACATTGCGCTTCTTGATGAACACGCTCTCGAAGATCACCCTTTTCTGGCGCGTCTCGGGCCGGATCTTTTAAGTCAGAGTGTAACAGTGGCAGGGGTAGTCAAGCGTCTGGAAGACACGAGGTTTCACCGCAGAAGCCTGGGCGCCTTGCTGCTGGATCAGGGGCTCGTGGCTGGGCTTGGCAACTACCTTCGCTCCGAGATCCTCTTTTTTGCCGAGCTCAATCCCAAGGCCCGCCCGATGGATTTAACGCCTGAAAAGCGCGAGGATCTGGCAAGGATCATCATCGACACGACTTGGAAAGCCTATAAGCAAGCTGGGGTAACCAATCGGCAAGCCTGGATCGAGCAGGCCAGGGCTGCTGGTGAAACTCGTCGCCAATGGCGGTTCAGCGTTTTTGAGCGTGCCGGGCTCTCGTGCCATCGCTGCGGCGATGTCATCCAGCGGCAGATGGTCGGCTCGCGCAGGCTTTACGCGTGCCCAGGTTGCCAGCCACTTCGATGAATCAAGCATTATACCGTTATCTTGCTTTGATCTTAAAAACAAGACAACGATTCCTTGCTTTTTTTTAACAGTGCAACTAGCTGCCGCTCAATGTTCAATCGGGTATACTCGCACCACACCTAGACGGCTAACGGATTCTAAAATCGCTTGATAAATAGCCGCTTGAACCGATAACTCAGGAGCTAGTTGTTCATGACCGTGATCCGCCAGGACGATGTCATTCAAAGTGTCGCTGATGCCCTCCAGTATATTTCCTACTATCATCCGAAAGACTTTATCGACGCCATGGCGGATGCCTACGAGCGCGAAGAGAATCCGGCCGCGAAAGATGCCATCGCGCAAATCCTGATCAATTCACGAATGTGCGCTACGGGTCATCGTCCGATCTGTCAGGACACCGGCATCGTCACGGTATTCGTTCATGTTGGCATGAACGTTACCTGGGAGGCGGACATGAGCCTTGACGACATGGTCAACGAAGGCGTTCGCCGCGCTTATCTTCTGCCTGATAATGTCCTGCGCGCCTCGGTACTCGCCGACCCGGACGGCAAGCGTCAAAATACCAAGGACAACACGCCAGCGATCATTCACCACAAGATCGTCCCCGGTGATAAGGTCGATATCCACGTGGCAGCGAAGGGCGGCGGCAGCGAGGCAAAATCCAAGTTCGCGATGCTCAACCCCTCGGACAGCGTGGTCGACTGGGTGCTCGAGCAGCTACCTAAAATGGGAGCAGGCTGGTGTCCGCCGGGCATGCTGGGTATCGGTATCGGTGGTACGGCTGAAAAAGCCATGGAGATCGCCAAGGAAGCGCTGCTCGATCCCATCGATATTCAGGACTTGCAGGCGCGCGGGGCAAGCAACCGCGCCGAAGAGCTACGCCTGGAGCTTTTCGACAAGGTCAATAAAACCGGCATCGGCGCCCAGGGCCTGGGCGGTTTGACCACGGTGCTCGATATCAAGGTCAAGGATTACCCGACACACGCGGCCAACAAGCCGGTCGCGATCATTCCCAACTGCGCGGCCACCCGTCACGCCCATTTCACCCTCGACGGCTCGGGCCCGGTGGCCTTGAAGGCACCCAGGCTCGAGGATTGGCCTGAGATTACCCGCGAAGTGGGCGACAACGTCAAGCGGGTCAATCTCGACACTGTCACCGCCGAGGAGGTCAAGACCTGGCAACCCGGCGATACGCTGTTGCTCAACGGCAAGCTTTTGACTGGCCGTGATGCGGCGCATAAGCGCATGACCGACATGATCGCCAAAGGCGAGCCGCTGCCGGTGGACATGAAAGGGCGCTTCATCTATTACGTCGGCCCGGTCGATCCGATCGGCGACGAAGTCGTGGGCCCGGCTGGCCCGACCACCGCGACACGAATGGACAAGTTCACCCGCACGATGCTTGAAGAGACTGGCCTTCTTGGTATGGTGGGCAAGGCCGAGCGTGGCCAAGCAGCGATCGAGGCCATTCGTGACAATCAGGCGGTTTATCTGATGGCGGTGGGTGGCTCGGCATATCTTGTCGCCCAGGCGATCAAGAAATCTCGCGTGGTGGGCTTCGAAGATCTGGGAATGGAAGCCATCTACGAGTTCGAAGTGGAAGACATGCCGGTGACCGTGGCTGTGGATACCCAGGGCACTTCGGTTCACCAGACAGGACCGGCCAAATGGAAGGAAATCATC